>NZ_LR778301.1:3442854-3805708 GCF_902813185.1 Denitratisoma oestradiolicum | reverse complement strand
TTTGCCCTGCTCCTGCTCTGCGTCTCCGCCGCCGTCCAGGCCGGCCCCCAGATCCAGCACTGGACCGCCCTCAGCGGCGCCCGGGTGTATTTCATCGAAAGCCATGCCCTGCCCATCCTGGACGTGCAGGTGGATTTCCTCGCCGGCTCGGTCTATGACCCCCCAGGCAAGTCCGGCCTGGCCGGTCTGACCAACGGCCTGCTCGATAGCGGCCTCAAGGACATGGACGAGGAGAAAATCGCTGGTCGCCTGGTGGATCTGGGGGCCCAGCTGGCCGGCTCCCTGGACTCGGACCGGGCCGGATTGCGTTTGCGCACCCTGTCCAGCGCCACGGAGCGGAATGGCGCCCTGGACCTGATGGCTGCCGTGCTGGCCGGTCCCACCTATCCGGCGGCCGTGCTGGAGCGTGAAAAAGCGCGCCACATCGCCGCCATCCAGGAAGCCGATACCCGGCCCGACAGCATCGCCGCCAAGCGTTTCGCTGCGGAGATCTACCCGGGCCACGGCTACGGCCTCCGCTCCACCGTGGACTCCATCAGCGCCATCGGTCGGGACGATCTGGTGGTCTTCCACGCCCGCCACTACAGCGCTGCCAATGCCGTCGTGTCCCTGATTGGCGACATTTCCCGGACCGAGGCGGAAGCCATCGCGCAAAGGCTTACCGCTGCGCTGCCAGCGGGGGAAAAACTGGCACCGCCGCCGGCCGTATCGCTGCCCGAGGCCAAACTGGTACGGGTGGCCCATCCGGCCAGTCAGAGCCACATCCATGTAGGCATGCCCGCCCTGCGTCGGGACGATCCCGACTACTACGCGCTGCTGGTGGGTAACTACACCCTGGGGGGCGGGGGCTTCGTCTCCCGCCTGATGCAGGAAGTGCGGGAGAAGCGCGGCTACGCCTATTCGGTCTATTCCTACCTGGCGCCGCGCCGCCTGGAGGGGCCCTTCGAGATCGGCCTGCAAACCAAGCGTGCCCAGGCCGGTGAGGCCTTGAAGGTGGTGAACGAGGTGCTGGCGAAGTTCCTCGCCGAGGGCCCCACGGCGCAGGAACTCAAGGCCGCCAAGCAGAATCTGGTGGATGGCCTGGCCTTGCGCCTGGACAGCAACGCCAAGCTGCTGTCCAATCTGGCGGCCATCGCCTTTTATCAACTGCCCCTGTCCTACCTGGACGACTATCCGGCCAAGGTGAATGCCGTCACCCGGGAGCAGGTGACGGCCGCCTTTGCCCGCCACGTGAAGCCCGAGCATCTGGTGACGGTGGTGGTGGCGGCCGATTGACGTGGCGCGGATACGCATCACCGGCGGCCAGTGGCGCAGCCGCCTGATCCAGGTGACGGACGCCGAAGGCCTGCGGCCCACGCCGGACCGGGTGCGGGAAACCCTGTTCAACTGGCTGGGCCAGAATCTTTCCGGGCTTTCCTGCCTGGATATCTTCGCCGGTAGCGGCATTCTGGGTTTCGAGGCCGCCTCACGGGGGGCCGGGCCGGTGACCCTGGTGGAGCGCAGCCGGACGGTTTTCAATCAACTTTGCCGCAATGCCGATGTCCTGGATGCAGCGGATCTCCGGCTAGTTTGCGGCGATGCGCTAAAATTCGTCTCCCCCGTCGCGGCGGGGTACGACTTGTTGTTTCTCGATCCCCCCTATCATCAGGGCTGGCTGGAGCGCATGGAACCCAAACTGCCGGGGCTGATCAAACCCCAGGGGCGGATTTACGCGGAAGCCGAGCATCCCCTGGAAAGCCTCGGTGCATGGCGGGTCGTAAAACGGGGACAGGCCGGGCAAGTCCATTTCCATCTATTGGAGCAGCCATGAGCACCACCATTGCCGTCTATGCAGGCACCTTCGATCCGCTCACCCGCGGTCACGAAGATATCGCCCGTCGGGCGGCCAATATTTTCGACCGGGTGATCATCGCCATCGCCGCCAGCGAAAAGAAAAAACCGATCTTCACCCTGGACGAGCGCATCGAGATCGCCCAGGAAGTGATGGGCGATCTGCCCAACGTGCAAGTGAAGGGATTTTCCAGTCTGCTGATGCAGTTCGCCCACCAGGAGAACGCCCATGTGGTGATTCGCGGTGTGCGGGCCGTCTCCGACTTCGACTACGAATTCCAGTTGGCGGGGATGAACCGTGATCTCTACCCGAAAATCGAGACCGTGTTCATGACGCCGGGAGAGCAGTACATGTTCATTTCCGCCACCCTGGTACGGGAGATTGCCGCCTTCGGCGGCGATGTCGCCAAGTTCGTGCCCCACCCCGTGGTGGCACGCCTCAAAGCCAAATACAACAGCAACTGAAACAAGGAAAACACCACCATGTCTTTGATGATTACCGACGAATGCATCAACTGCGACGTCTGCGAGCCCGAGTGCCCCAACAACGCCATCTCCCAGGGTGACGAGATCTACATCATCGATCCCAACAAGTGCACCGAGTGCGTCGGCCACTTCGATGAGCCCCAGTGCCGGGAAGTCTGTCCGGTGGATTGCATCCCCAACGACCCCGCCCACGAGGAGTCCAAGGACGCGCTGATGGCCAAGTTCCTCAAGCTCTCCGCCGAGAAGTAAGGCCCCCCCTTCGCTCCCCGTCGGGGGGGCGATACGGTTCGCTACGCTCGAATATCACGGGGAGCTACCGTGGAAGCAGGGCACCGTTTGCGCCTCCGGCGCGTGCCGCTTTCCCTCGTCCCACAGGGATTTCCTTCGGTCAGGGCGGCCCGGCGGGAAAGCTGCTGTTTCACGGTAACCTGCAAGAGATTCAGCGTTGGCAGCGGGGGCAGTAATAGGTCGCCCGCTGCCCCTGCCTGAACATGCGGATCACCCCGCCGCAGTGGCGGCAGGCCTGGCCTTCCCGTCCATAGACGAAGGTCTGAAGCTGGAAATACCCGCTCGTTCCGTCGCTATTGACGAAGTCCCGCAGGCTGCTGCCGCCGGCGGCGATGGCTTCGTTGAGGGTGGCCTTGATCGCCGGTACCAACCGACCGTAGCGAACCAGGGAAATTTTGCCGGCTGGGGTGCGCGGATTGATGCCGGCCCGGAACAGGCTTTCCGACGCGTAGATGTTGCCCACCCCCACCAGACGATGGCTGTCCATCAACGCGGTCTTGATGGCCGCCGTGAGGCCTCGCGTGGTCTCGAACAGCCAGCGGGGCGTGAAGGTCTCGTCCAGGGGCTCGATGCCCAGCACGGCCAGAAGTGGATGGGCTTCCGGCGCTCCTTCCAGCCAGAGCACGGCGCCGAAGCGGCGCGGGTCCCGCAAGCGCAGGGCCAGGGCTGTCCGACCCTGGCCGAAGAGCAGATCCAGGTGGTCGTGCTTCTCGGGTGCCCGGCTGGCCGGAACCAGGCGCAGGCTGCCGGACATGCCCAGATGGATCAACAGATGGCCTGTTCCGAAATCCAGTAACAGGTATTTGCCCCGGCGCCGGATCGCCAGCAGTTCCTGTCCCGCCAGACGCCGGGCCAGGTCGGCCGGCAGGGGATAGCGCAGGGCCGGCACCCGCGCCAGGGCGCCGCTGGCCCGCCGCCCCAGCAGAACGGGAGCGATACCCTGGCGGGTCACCTCGACTTCGGGCAGCTCGGGCATGGGGGGCGAACCGTGGATGAAACTGCTAACATCGACACATTCTAGTTTGCTTTGGCCCTGCGCCCACTCCCGCTGCCCATGTCGCTTCCCCTGCGTTCCCTGGCTACCGCCCTGGTCGCCGGCCTTGCCCTCGCCGTTCATGCCACGGAGCCCAAGGGGGCAGCGGACCAGGCGGCCGAAACTTCCTCCCTGACGCCCCAGATCCTCTACCAGTTCCTGCTGGCGGAGATTGCTGGCGGTCGGGGTCAGTTGGGATTCGCGGCCGGCGCCTACGTGGATCTGGCCAGGAGCACCCGGGACTTCCGCATTGCCCGCCGCGCCACCGAGATTGCCTTCCACGCCCGGCAACTGGAGCCGGCTCTGGAGGCGGCCCGCATCTGGAACGAAGGCGAGCCGGAATCCGAGGCCGCGCGCCAGGCCCTGTGGACCCTGCTGGCCGCTACCAACCACACGGATGAACTGGCTGGGCTGCTGATCCAGAACCTGGCCAGGGCCGGGTCGAACATCGGTCCCCAGTTGCTGCAATTGCACCGCATTCTGGCCAACCAGCAGGACCGCCAGGCGGTGTTGCGGGTGGTGGACCACGTTACCCTGCCCTACCTGACTCTGCCCGAGGCCCATTTCGCTCGGGCCCAGGCGGCCCAGCGGGCCAAGGAGAGTCTGCGCGCCCTGGCCGAGATCGACCAGGCGCTGCAACTCAAGTCCGACTGGGAACCGGCCATCCTGTTCAAGGTCCAGTTGCTGCTGGAGACTCCTGATCGGGCGGTGGAGGCTCTGCAAGGCTTCATCAGCCGCAATCCCCAGTCCGGGGAGGCCAAACTGGCCCTGGCCCGGGTATTGGTGGATGCCAAGCGCTACGACGAATCCCGTCAGGCCTTCACTGCCCTGCTGGAGGGCCAGAAGGACAACCCCGAGCTGATCTACGCCGTGGGACTGCTGTCCATGCAGCTGGGGGACATCACCCTGGCGGAAAGTCAGCTGCGCCGCCTGCTGGAACTGGGTCAGGGAGATCAGGACGGGGCGCACTTCTACCTGGGCCAGATCGCCGAGGAAGGTCGTCGCTGGAGCGAGGCCGTAGACCTCTACGATCAGGTCACTCCCATCAGCTCCCGTTTCGCTCAGGCTCGGGGCCGTGCGGCCGGCCTTCTGGCGCGCCAGGGCCGGATCGAGGAGGCCCGTGCCCAGTTGCGTCAGGGCGCGGAAAACAGTCCCAAGGACCGGATCGTCCTGGTCGTGGCGGAGTCCAAGCTTCTGGCCGAGGCCCAGCGATTCCAGGACGCCATCAATGTGCTCGACGTCGCCCTGGCCGCCAGTCCCGAGGACCCGACCCTGCTCTACGAATCCGCCATGATGTCGGATCGCCTGAGCCAGTACGCCGTGTTGGAAGCCAGGCTGCGCAAGCTGATCAAGCTGCAACCCGAACATGCCCACGCCCACAACGCCCTGGGCTACTCCCTGGCGGACCGCAACCTGCGCCTGGACGAGGCCCAGAAGCTGATCGAGAAGGCCCTCTCCCTGGCCCCCGAGGACCCCTTCATCCTGGACAGCATGGGCTGGCTGATGTTCCGCCGGGGCAAGGCCGCCCAGGCCGAGGAATATCTGCGCCGCGCCATGACCCTGAGCCCCGATCCGGAAATCGCCGCCCACCTGGGCGAGGTGCTGTGGGTACTGAACCGTCGCGAGGAAGCGCGCAAGACCTGGGACGAGGCCATCCATGCCCATCCCGACAACAAGGCGCTGGCCGCCACCCTGAAGCGATTCTCGCGCTGATGGATATCCGGCGTCGGCTCCTGTTGCTGCCGCTGGCACTGTTGCTCTCCGCCTGCGCCGGTCTGCCGGCGCCGCCGCGACCGGATCGAGCCGCCATCGACAGCTTCAATCTGGAAGGCCGACTTTCGGTGCGGCAGGGTGAACGCCCCTACCATGCCAACGTCAGCTGGCGCCACGAACCGGCCCGGGACGAGATCCTGCTGACCGGCCCTCTGGGCCAGGGGATCGCGGAGCTGACTCGGGACGCACGGGGTGCCCGTCTCCTCACCGCAGAACGCAAGGAATACCTCGCTCCCGACTGGGCCGCCCTGGCCCAGGAGGTGCTGGGCCTGACCCTGCCCTTGAACGAGCTACCGCGCTGGCTCGCCGGCGGGGTCGAGGCCCGCAGCCGGGACAACTATCAGAGGCCGCGCCGGGCCCTGGCCGACGGCTGGCAGATTGATTATCTGGACTACGAATCCGACCGGGAAGATGCCCTGCCCAGCCTGATGGAAATGAGCCGGGACGACATCGGCCTGCGCCTGAAAATCGACCAATGGCAGATACCCTGAACTGGAACAGCCCCTGGCCGGCGCCGGCCAAGATCAACCTGTTTCTCCATGTGCTGGGCCGACGGCCCGACGGCTATCACCTGCTGCAAACCGTCTTCCTGTTCCTCGATCAGGCTGACCTGTTGCATTTTTTTTCCCGCCAGGACAGCCGCATCGAACTGGCCACCCCCCTGCCGGGCGTGCCCGCGGAACAGGATCTGACGGTGCGAGCGGCTCGCGCCCTGGCTGCCGCCACGGGCTGCCGCCAGGGCGCCACCATCGCCGTGGACAAGCGCCTGCCCATGGGCGGCGGCCTGGGGGGCGGCAGTTCCGACGCCGCCACGACCCTGCTGGCTCTGAACCATCTCTGGGGCTGCGGCCTGTCCCGGGCGCGCCTGGAGGAAATCGGCCTCACCCTGGGGGCCGACGTGCCCATCTTCATTCACGGCCACAGCGCCTTCGCCGAGGGCGTGGGGGAGCAGTTCACCGACGTGATGCCGCCGGAAAGTCACTATCTGGTGCTGGTGCCCCCGGTGGCGGTGCCCACCGCCAACATCTTCCGCGATCCGGCCCTGCGCCGGGACACCCCGGCCATCGCTCCCGCTGCCTGGCATAACGGCTTCGGCGGCAACGACCTGGAGGTGGTGGCCTGCCGTCTCTATCCCGAAGTGGCTCGCCATCTGGACTGGCTGCGGCAGTGGGGCACGGCGCGAATGAGCGGATCCGGCGCCTGCTGCTTCGCCTCCTTCGACACGGCCGCCGCCGCCCAGGAAGCCCTGGCTGCCCTGCCGGAGGACATGAAAGGCTTCGTCACTCGGGGAATGCGATTGCACCCCCTGGCGAATTTGACAGTCTGAATAAAAAACCGGACAATGCGCGTCCTTTCGGCGCTGGGCTGATTCAGTAGCGTCGCAATTGGGGAGTCGCCAAGCTGGTTAAGGCACCGGATTTTGATTCCGGCATGCGAAGGTTCGAATCCTTCCTCCCCAGCCAGAACCCCCACCGGGCAGGCCATTTCCATGGTCTGCCCGCTTTGTTTGCAGAGGCTCCCATGGCTTATGACAGCCTGATGGTCTTCACCGGCACCGCCAATCCCAAATTGGCGACGGATGCCGTCAAGCGACTCAACATGTCCCTCGGCCGTGCCCAGGTGGCGCGATTCTCCGATGGCGAGATCAATGTCGAGATTCTGGAGCACGTGCGCGGACGGGATATCTTCATTCTCCAGTCCACCTGCGCCCCCACCAACGACAACCTGATGGAACTGGTGATCCTGGCCGATGCCCTGAAGCGCGCCTCGGCCGCCCGCATCACCGCCGCCATTCCCTACTTCGGCTACGCCCGCCAGGACCGTCGGCCCCGTTCGGCCCGGGTGCCCATCACCGCCAAGGTGGTGGCCAACATGCTCCAGGCCGCCGGCGTGCAGCGAGTGCTGACCGTGGATCTTCACGCCGACCAGATACAGGGCTTCTTCGATATTCCGGTGGATAACATCTACGCCGCCCCCGTGCTGCTGGCCGACATCGCCAAGCAGCGCTACGAGGACCTGTTGGTGGTTTCCCCCGACGTGGGTGGCGTGGTGCGGGCACGGGCCTTCGCCAAGCACCTGGAGTCGGACCTGGCGATCATCGACAAGCGTCGTCCCAAGGCCAATGTCTCCGAGGTGATGAACATCATCGGCGACGTGGAAGGCCGTACCTGCGTGATCATGGACGACATCGTGGATACCGCCGGCACCCTGTGCAAGGCTGCCCAGGCCCTCAAGGAGCATGGTGCCAAGCGGGTCCTGGCCTACTGCACCCACCCGGTGCTGTCGGGCGCGGCCATCGAGAAGATCAAGGATTCCTCCCTGGACGAGCTGGTGGTCACCGACACCATTCCCCTGCGGGCCGATGCCCGGGCCTGTGACCGCATCCGGGTGGTCTCCATCGCCGAACTGATGGCCGAGACCATCATCCGCATCAGCAACGACGAATCGGTTTCCTCCCTGTTCGTCGAATAAGTTCCCGCCTGGACGGTTTTCGTCCAGGCTTTTCAACTCCTGCCTGGTCGCGGGCAGGAATTTTGTCTGGAGTCATCATGCAATTTGAAATCAACGCCAAGAAACGTGATCTGCAGGGATCGAGTGCGAGCCGCCGCCTGCGTCGCGATGGCCGGGTTCCCGGCATCGTCTACGGGGCCCCCGGCGCGCCCCAGTCCATCGACATCGACCATAACGAACTCTTCCAGGCCCTGCGCAAGGAAGCCTTCCATTCCTCCGTCGTCACCCTGAACATCGAGGGCGAAAAGCAGATGGCCCTGCTGCGGGATGTGCAGGCCCACGCCTACAAGGCCATCGTGCTGCACGTGGACTTCCAGCGGGTGGATGCCACCCACAAGGTTCACCAGAAGGTGCCCCTGCATTTCATCAACGCCGACATCGCTCCCGGGGTGAAGACCCAGGGCGGCATGATCTCCCACGTGATGACCGAAGTGGACGTCAAGTGCCTGCCCGGCGACCTGCCCGCCTTCATCGAAGTGGATCTGAAGGATATGTCCTCCGGCCACTCCATCCATGTCTCCCAACTGCCGCTGCCCAAGGGCGTGGAAGTGGTTCATCATGGCGAAGGCGATCCGGTCGTGGCGACCCTGCTGGTCAAGGGTGGCAAGGCCGACGAGGAAGCCGAAGCCCCGGCGGCTGAAGCTGCGGCGGCCCCTGCCGAGAAGAAGTAATGTGACCCAGGCGAGCATTCGTCTCGTCATCGGCCTCGGTAACCCCGGGGCCGAGTACACCGAAACCCGGCACAACGCCGGGTTTTGGTTTTGTGAGCGTCTGGCTCGGGAACTGGGCGTCTCCTTCAGCAAGGAAAGCCGCTTCCAGGGCTGGGCCGCCAATGTCCGGCAGGGCGGCCAGAACCTCTGGCTGCTGATGCCGGCCACCTTCATGAACCGTTCCGGCCAGGCGGTGCGCGCCCTGGCCCAGTTCTACCGCATCCTGCCCAGCGAGATGCTGGTGATCCACGATGAACTGGACCTGCCCCCGGGGCAGATGCGCCTCAAGTTCGGCGGCGG
This sequence comes from Denitratisoma oestradiolicum, assembly GCF_902813185.1. Lineage (GTDB taxonomy): Bacteria > Pseudomonadota > Gammaproteobacteria > Burkholderiales > Rhodocyclaceae > Denitratisoma > Denitratisoma oestradiolicum. The sequence goes on along the minus strand of NZ_LR778301.1, from coordinate 3,796,777 downwards.
CCTGGGGGGCCACAACGGCCTCAAGGACATCACCAGCCATCTGGGCACCCAGGACTTCTGGCGCCTGCGCCTCGGCATCGGCCACCCCGGAGATCGCAACGAAGTGGTGAATTACGTGCTGAAGCCGGCCCGCCGGGAAGAGCAGGAAGAAATCGACGCCGCCATGGACCGTGCCCTGCTGGCCTGGACCGACATCGCCCGGGGCGAGATGGAAGCGGCAACGCGCAAGATTAATTCAAAGCCGACTCCGGCAAAAAAGGAAAACCCATGAGCCTCAAATGCGGCATCGTCGGCCTGCCCAACGTCGGCAAGTCCACCCTGTTCAACGCCCTGACCAAGGCGGGAATCGAGGCGGCCAACTATCCCTTCTGCACCATCGAGCCCAACGTGGGCATCGTCGAGGTGCCCGACAGCCGGCTCGACGAACTGGCCAAGATCGTCAAGCCCCAGAAGATCCAGTACGCCATCGTCGAGTTCGTGGATATCGCCGGCCTGGTGGCGGGGGCCTCCAAGGGCGAAGGCCTGGGCAACCAGTTCCTCGCCAACATCCGCGAGACCGATGCCGTGGTCCATGTGGTGCGCTGCTTCGCGGACGACAACGTGGTCCATGTGGCCGGCAAGGTGGACCCGATTCATGACATAGAGGTGATCGACACCGAACTGGCCCTGGCCGACCTCTCCACCGTCGAGAAAGCCCTGGCCCGCTACACCAAGCAGGCCAAGTCCGGCGGCGACAAGGAAGCCAAGCTGCTGGTGGCCGTGCTGGAAAAGTGCGCCGCCCAGTTGAACGAAGCCCGGCCCGTGCGCGCCCTGGACCTGTCCAAGGAAGAATGGGCCAACCTCAAGCCCTTCTGTCTGATCACCGCCAAGCCCGTGCTCTACGTGGCCAACGTGATGGAGGGCGGTTTCGAGAACAATCCCCACCTGGACGCCGTGCGTGCCCATGCCGCCGAGGAAAATGCCCTGGTGGTGGCCGTCTGCGCCGCCATCGAGGCCGAGATCGCCGACCTGGAAGACGAGGAAAAGCTGATGTTCCTGGCCGACATGGGCCTGGAGGAACCGGGCCTGAACCGCCTGATCCGCACCGCCTACCGCCTGTTGGGCTTGCAGACCTACTTCACCGCCGGCGTCAAGGAAGTCCGTGCCTGGACCATCCATGCCGGCGACACCGCCCCCCAGGCCGCCGGGGTGATCCACACCGATTTCGAACGGGGCTTCATCCGTGCCCAGACCATCTCCTACGACGACTTCATCGCCTACAAGGGCGAAGCCGGCGCCAAGGAAGCCGGCAAGATGCGCGCCGAGGGCAAGGAGTACGTGGTCAAGGACGGGGATGTGATGAACTTTTTGTTCAACGTCTAGCCCCACTTTTGTCGGTTTCCTGCAAGTAGTAAAGGATCGGCAACATCACCCCTCCCGATGCCGCGCCAGATGGCGCGGGGTCCAGGCCGGGAGCACCTTATGCACGAACTGGTGGCGGGCATAGTGGTAGCTGGGATCGAAGCCGTAGAAGTTGCGCCGCATTTCCTCCAGTTCCTCGGCGCGCCATTGGGCCAGGGGCTTGATGGCCTCGTCGGCGGCGCGGCGGGCAGCCTTGGCTTCCAGCCGGGCCGGCAGGTCCGGCGCGGAGGCCCGGCTGGCCGCTTCCGCTTGCACCTGGGCGCGAAACTCCGCCCGATCCGCTGCCAGGCAGGCGTCGTAAAGCCCTGAGGCCACCGCTTCCCGGGCTGACAGGGGCAGGCGCTGCTGCATCAGACGGCGGGCGCCTTCCACCCCCACCCGGGGGGGCAACAGATAGGTCCAGAATTCCGAACCGTAGAGGTTGCCCATGTTTTTGTAATGGGGGTTGAGCATCACTCCCGAGCGCAGCCAGACCTGGTCGGCGCAACGGGCCAGGAAGCAGCCCCCGGCGCCGGCGTTGCCGGCCAGAGCGGCGATGGTGAGATGGCTCTGGCAGCGCAGAAGGGCCTCGGCCAGATCATCCATGGCATTGATATTGGCCCAGGACTCGTCGGCGGGGCTGGCGTTGGCAGCTTCGATCAGGTTGAGGTGGATGCCGTTGGACCAGTAGTCCTCGCCGCCGGCCAGCACGATCACCCGGGTCGGACGAGTGCAGGCCCAGGTGAAGGCCGCTTGCAGGCGGCGGCACTGGTCCGTGCCCATGGCGCCATTGTAGAACTCGAAATGCAGGGTGCCGACGCCATCGGCTTCCTCATAGCGGATGTCCTGCCAGGTGGCATGGTCGGCGGCCCACCAACCGGACAGGGGTACTTCGGGCAGGGTAGCGGCCTCGGCAGCGAAGGCGACAGTGGCCGGCAACTTGATGCCGCCCTCCCGTTGCCCATGGCCGAGCCACAGGGCGCCGTCCCGGGTGGCGCGGCACAGGGCGGTCTCGCGTCGGGCCAGCAGGGTGCCCGGCTCTCCGTGCAGGCGATCCTCGGGCCAGGCATCGAAAAGCCGACAGGGAATGCCGAACAGCGCGTCGGCCAGACCGGGGAAACCATCGGCGGCGTGGATGCGGGCCAGGATCGTCGTGGTGTCGTCCCGCTGCCAGTCCACGCGCCGGTCTTCCTGTTTCATCAGGGGGCGGAGGCGGCCCTGGCGGGGTGGTTGCGGCGGATGCTCGCCCCGCTCCAGGCAGTCCAGGGCTTCCAGCAGCGCAGCGCAGGCGGCCTCGGTGACTTCTTGGCGATAGAGGCTGGACTTCCTGGCGCGGCGCAGCGGAAAGCCGGCATGGGCCCAGATGGGACCGGCATCCATTTCCGCCTCGGCCTGGAGCAGGGTGACGCCCCAGTGGGCCTCGCCTTCCTGGATCGCCCAGTCCAGGGCCGAGGGTCCCCGGTCGCCGGGAATACCGGGATGGAGCACCAGGCAGGGCAAGCGGGACCAGACGGATTCCGGGATCGCCCGCTTGAGGAAGGGGGCCACGATCAGGTCGGGCCGGAACAGGTCCACCGCCTCCTCGGTCACGGCATCGGCGATGTCCAGTTCCAGGGAAAGCTGATGACCCCGGGCGGAGAGTTCGTCCCAGAGGCGCTGGGTCAGGCTGTTGAAGCTATGGGACAGAAACAGGATGCGCATCGGTCAGTCATCGTCGCGGAAACGGCCGTAGCTGTAGTGGGCGGCGCAGGCCCCTTCGGAACTCACCATGCAGGAACCCACCGGATTCTCCGGGGTGCACACGGTGCCGAACAGCTTGCAGTCCCGGGGCGTCTTGACGCCCCGCAGGATGGCGCCGCACTCGCAGGCCTTGTGATCTGCCACCGGCCGGTAAGTCAGGTCGAAACGCTGTTCGGCGTCGAACCCAGCATAGGCCGGACGCAGCTTCAGGGCCGAATAGGGCACCTCCCCCAGGCCGCGCCAGTCGAAGCTGCGCCGTAGCTCGAAGACTTCGGACACCAGGGCCTGGGCCTTCTTGTTGCCCTCCCGACTGACGGCCCGGGAAAACTCGTTCTCCACTTCGGCGCGGCCCTGATTGACCTGACGCAGCAGCATCAGGATGGCCTGCATCACGTCCAGGGGCTCGAAGCCGGCGATCACCACGGGCTTCCTGTACTCCTCGGCGAAGTGCTCGTAGGGCCGACTGCCGATCACCAGGCTGACGTGGGCCGGGCCGATGAAACCGTCCAGAGGCACGCTGCCATGGCGCCGCACCTCGGGGGACTGGAGGATGTGGGTGATGGCCGAGGGCGTCAGCACATGGTTGCACAACACACTGAAGTTCTTCAGCCCCTCGGTCCGGGCCTGAACCAGGGCCAGAGCCGTGGGCGGGGTGGTGGTCTCGAAGCCGATGGCGAGAAACACCACTTCCCGATCGGGGTGCTGCCGGGCCAGGGCCAGGGCGTCCGTCGTGGAATAGACCATGCGGATATCGCCGCCACGGGCCCGAGCCTTCATCAGGGAGAGGCCCGCGGAAGCCGGCACCCGCAGGGTGTCGCCGTAGCTGCAGAGGATCACGCCCCGCTCCAGGGTCAGGGCGATGGCCATGTCGATGCGGCCGATGGGCAACACGCAGACCGGGCAGCCGGGGCCGTGGATCATCCGCACCGGGGCCGGCAGCAGGTCGGTGACGCCATAGCGGGACAGGGCATGGGTATGGCCGCCGCAGAACTCCATGAAACGATAGGTCCGGGCGGGATTGGCCTCGGCGGCGATGGCCCGGACCAGGCCTCGGGCCAATTCACCGTCGCGGAATTCGTCGATGTATTTCATCGTCGGCAGATTATCACCGGCCCGCCGGGGGCCGCCCCTCTCGTAGAATCCCCCCGATGCTTCCAACCCCGCCCGTCCTGCCCGCCGATTCCCTCGCCCTTGCTCTGCTTCGGGCGGCGGATGCCATCGCGGCCGTGATCGGCGGCCGCAATCTGGACCAAGCTCTTGCGGATACGCCACCCGCCCTGCGCCCCGCGGTGCAGGATATGGCCTATGGCGCCTTGCGCCGCCATGGCCGGGGGGATTTCTTCCTGGCCCGCCTGCTGGACAAGCCCTTGAAGGAGTCCCGGGTCCGCGCCCTGCTGCTGGCCGCCCTGTACCGGATCGAGGCCCGGCCGGAGGACGTGCATACCACGGTGAATCAGGCGGTCAGCGCCGCCGCCCTGCTGGCCCAGGGCCGCTGCAAGGGCTTGGTGAACGGGGTGCTGCGCAACTTCATGCGCCGCCGGGAAGAGTTGAACCAGGCCGCCGACGGGGACGACGTGGCCCGCTGGCAACATCCGCGCTGGTGGATCACCGCCCTGCGGTCCGCCCATCCCCGGGACTGGCAGGAGGTGCTGACGGCCGGCAACGGACATCCACCGATGACCCTGCGGGTCAATCGGCGCCGGGGAGATGGCGCCGCTTACCTGGCCCGGCTGCGGGATGCCGATATCGAAGCCCGCCTCCTGGACGACTGGGCAATTCAGTTGAACCGACCTCAGCCGGTGGACCGGCTGCCGGGTTTCTTCGAGGGCGACGTCTCGGTGCAGGACTGGGGTGCCCAGCGGGCCGCGCCCCTGCTGAACGTTCAGCCGGGCATGCGGGTGCTGGACGCCTGCGCTGCTCCCGGAGGCAAAACTGCTCATCTGCTGGAACTGGCGGATCTGGATCTGCTGGCCCTGGACGCCGATGCCGGCCGGGCCGCCCGGATCGACGACAACCTGAAGCGGCTGGGCCTCGCCGCAAGGGTCCGGGCGGCGGACTGCCGGGCGGTGGATCAATGGTGGGATGGCCGCCCCTTCGAGCGCATCCTGGCCGACGTGCCTTGCTCGGCCGCCGGGGTGGTGCGCCGCCACCCCGACATCAAGTGGCTGCGGCGCCGGGCTGATGTGGCGGGTTTCGCCGCCATCCAGGGGCAAATTCTCGACGCCCTGTGGCGGGTGCTGGCCCCCGGTGGCAGAATGCTGTATTGCACCTGTTCCGTGTTCGAGGAGGAGAACGCGGCCCAGATGCGGGCCTTCACCGATCGCCATGCCGATGCGATCCGGCTGCCAACCGCGGGAAATCAGACGGAATTGCAACTGTTGCCCAACGCCGAACATGACGGCTTCTACTATGCACTGCTGGGCAAGGCTGCTTAAGGCCAGCCTGGCGGTGGCCCTGTGCCTGTACCTGGCCCTGGCCAGCGCCGGCAGCATTGAGCCGGTGAAGGCGGCCCTGGTGCCCACGGAGGAAGGCCACGCCCTTTCCGCCGAATTCGCCATCGACCTGGGCCCAAGGGTGGAAGAGGCGGTGACCCATGGCATCGCCCTGTATTTCAATCTGGAACTGGAGCTGACCCGGCCCCGCAAGTACTGGCTGGACGAGCACATCGCCGGCCATAGCCTGACCTACCGCCTTTCGTACAACCCCCTGATGCGGCAGTACCGGCTATCCACCGGCCCCCTGCAACAGATGAACTTCGCCTCCCTGGAGCAGGCCCTGCGCGCCCTGGGCCGTATCACATCCCTGCCGGTGCTGGAGAAAGGCAGGCTCAAGATCGGGGAGACCTATCTGGCGGCCCTGCGCCTGGCCCTGGACAAGAGCCAGTTGCCCAAACCCTTCCAGCTCGACGCCCTGGCCTACCGGGACTGGCAGGTGGAGGCCAAGGTCCTCAACTGGCAGTTCCAGGCCACAGAGGCCGCCAAGTGAGGGTCCTGGCCATCATCGCGGCGGCAGTGGCGGCGATCCTGCTGTTCCTGCTCAGCTCGGCCAGCGCCAACACCGACCTGTTCGCCCGCCATTACCCGCTGCTGCTGGTAGTCAATGGCGTGGTGGCCCTGGCCCTGGTGGTGCTGGTGGGCGTGCAATTGCGGCAGTTGTGGCGGGAACTGCGGGCCGGGGTCTTCGGCTCCCGGCTCAAGTCCCGGCTGCTGGGCATGCTGGCCTTGATGGCGGTGCTGCCCGGAGTGCTGGTCTATGGCGTGTCCATGCAGTTCGCCGTCACCAGCATCGAGTCCTGGTTCGACGTGCGGGTGGACAGCGCCCTCGAAGGCGGCCTGGATCTGGCCCGTGCGGTGCTGGACACCCAGCAGAGCGAGCTGTTCCAGCGGGGCCGCACCATGGCCCTGGATCTGGCCGACAATCCCGGTCCTCAGCGTCTCAACCGCCTGCGGGAGCAGGCGGGAGTGCGTACCGCCACCCTGATCGGTCCCAATGGCCAGGTCTTGCTGAGCAGCTCCGCCGAGATCGGCAGCCTGCTACCGCCCCTGCCTACCACCGCCCAGTTGCGCCAGGCCCGGGGCAGCCAGGGCCTGGCCTGGCTGGAGGGCGATGCCGAGGGAGGCTTCACTCTCCATGCCCTGGCGCCGGTGGCCAGCCGGAGTTTCGGCGAAGAATCGATGCTGCAACTGACCCAGCCGGTGGCCAAGAGCATCGCCCACAGCGCGGAGAGCGTCGAAGCCGCCTATCGGGATTACCAGGGCCTACAACTGGGCCGGGGCGGGCTGAAACGTATCTACACCCTGACCCTGACCCTGACCCTGCTGCTGGGACTGTTCGCCGCCGTGGCCCTGGCTTTTTTCCTCGCCCGGCGTCTGGCCGAGCCCCTGCTGATCCTGGCGGAAGGCACCCAGGCGGTGGCGGCCGGTGACTTCACGCCCCGGGCCATCCTGACCACGCCGGACGAGCTGGGGGTGCTGACCCAGTCCTTCAACCGCATGACCCAGCAACTCAACGAAGCGCGCCAGGAGACCGAGCGTCACCGGAGTGAGCTGGAATCGGCCCGGACCTATCTGGAAAGCGTGCTGACCAACCTGTCCGCCGGAGTGCTGGCATTCGATTCCCGCTTCCGCCTGCGGGCTGCCAACCGGGGGGCGCTGAACATTCTGGGGGACACCCTGGCCAAGTTCGAGGAGCTGCCCCTGGATCAGTGGCCGCGCCAGCAGACCTTTGCCCAGGCGGTGCTGGCGGGCTTCGATCAGGGTGCCGCCGAATGGCAGCGGCAACTGGAACTGGAAAGCGCCCAGGGAGTGCCCCAGACCCTGCTGGTGCGGGGCTCGATCCTGCCAACCGGCCGTGGCTATGTGGTGGTGTTCGACGACATCAGCCAGCTCATCTCGGCCCAGCGTTCCGCCGCCTGGGGCGAGGTGGCCCGCCGCCTGGCCCACGAGATCAAGAACCCCCTGACGCCGATCCAGCTCTCCGCCGAGCGTCTGCAACGCAAGCTGTCAAGCAAGCTCGAGGGCCCGGAACTGGAAATGTTGGCCCGCTCGACCCGCACCATCGTCAATCAGGTGGAAGCGATGAAAAACATGGTCAATGATTTCCGCGACTATGCCCGGTTGCCGCCACCCGTGCTGGCGGCGGTGGATCTCAATGCCCTGGTGGAGGAAGTGCTGCTGCTCCACGAAAGCGGCCGGATGCGCATCGCCACCCGCCTGGCTGCCGACCTGCCGCCAGTGCTGGCCGATGCCAACCAGTTGCGTCAGGTAATCCACAATCTGTTGGCCAACGCCCAGGATGCCCTGACCGACGTGGCAACACCCCAGACCACCCTGTTTACCCGGCTCGAGGGCAACCGGGTCCTGCTCAGCGTCAGCGACAACGGCCCCGGCTTTCCGCCCCAGACTCTGGCCAGGGCCTTCGAGCCCTATGTGACCAGCAAGGCCAAGGGTACGGGGCTGGGGCTGGCCATAGTGAAAAAAATCGTGGACGAACACCACGGCGAGGTTCGATTGCTCAACCCGGAAGGCGGCGGCGCGGAAGTGGCGCTCAAGCTGCCCCTGGCAGCGTGAAGGAGAAGGAAGTCCATGGCAAAAGTACTGGTGGTTGATGATGAGGTTGGTATCCGTGAGCTGCTCTCGGAAATCCTTCGGGACGAGGGGCACGACGTGCTGCTGGCGGAGAATGCCGCCGCCGCGCGCAGCCATCGGGACAAGCTGCGCCCCGACCTGGTGCTGCTGGATATCTGGATGCCGGACACCGACGGCGTGACCCTGCTCAAGGAATGGGCGGCCAACGGCCAACTGACCATGCCGGTGGTGATGATGTCCGGCCATGCCACCATCGATACCGCCGTGGAGGCCACGCGCATCGGCGCCATGGACTTTCTGGAAAAACCCATTGGCATGCAGAAGCTGCTGGCCTCGGTGGCGGCGGCCCTGGATCATGGTCGTCGTCCCACCTCCCGCAGTCTTTCCCTGAGCGCTTTCACCCGCTCCCCGGCATTGCGGGATGTGAAAAAACGCCTGGACCAGGTGGCGGCGGGCAACCGGGCGGTGCTGTTGCGCTCGGCCCCCGGCGGCTTTGTGGAACTGGTGGCTCGTACCCTCCAGGGCACCAACCGGGCCTGGATCGATCTGGGACACGATAGCCATGCCCTGAGCCAGGACGAACTGGAACAGGCCACGGGAGGCGTGCTGTATGCGGAAGAACTGGCTCGCTTGACCCGGCTGCAGCAAAAGAATCTGCTGTTCGCTATCGAACGTTTGGACAAGCACAATCTGAAACTGGTGGCAGGTACCGAGGCCAGTGCCACCACCCTGGCTGCCCACGGCTGGGACGAGCCTCTGCTCGCCCGCACCTTTCCTGGCCGTCTGGGTCTTCCCGCCCTGGTCGAGGTGCGCGACGACCTGCCCGACATGGCGGCGCACCTGCTGACCCAAATGGTGGAAAACGAGGAGGTGCCCGCTCGCCGCCTGTCGGCCGGCGCCCTCAACAGCCTGCGCCAACACCGCTGGGCCGGGGGCTACGCCGAACTGCGTGCCACCGTCCGCTCCCTGGCCCTGGCTGCTCTGGCGGAGGAGGTGGAAGCGGATGAGGTGATCCAGATGATCGGCCACGACGAGGCCCCGCCGCACCTCAAGGACGGCTTCTTCGCGGAACTGCTGGAACTGCCCCTGCGGGAAGCGCGGGAGATTTTCGAACGCCGTTATTTCGAACATCATCTGGCGCAAGATGGCCCCCAGATGACCCGGCTGGCGGAAAAAACCGGGCTGGAACGCACCCACCTGTATCGCAAGCTGAAGGATCTGGGCCTGCGCTGACAGCCGCCGATGCCGGGGAACGGCAGGGCTGCGGCATAAGCGCGTAAAATCGCCATTTTTATCGATTGACCGCCCCGATCATGGCCCAACCCAAGAACGACACCTTTTTACGCGCCCTGCGGCGCGAAGCCGTGGAATACACCCCGGTCTGGCTGATGCGCCAGGCCGGGCGCTATCTCCCGGAATATTGCGAAACCCGCAAACGGGCCGGCAGCTTCCTGCAATTGTGCAAGTCTCCCAGCATGGCCTGCGAGGTGACCCTCCAGCCCCTGGCTCGATACGATCTGGACGCAGCCATCCTGTTTTCCGACATCCTCACCGTACCCGATGCCATGGGTCTGGGATTGTATTTCTCGGAGGGGGAGGGGCCCCGTTTCGAGCGCCCCCTGCGGGAGGAATGGGCCATCCGCGACCTGGCCCCCCCCGATCCCCACGACCATCTGCGCTATGTAATCGATGCCGTCGCGGAAATCCGCCGCGCCCTGGACAACTCCGTGCCCCTGATCGGTTTCTCCGGCAGTCCCTTCACTCTGGCCTGCTACATGGTCGAGGGGGGCGGCTCATCCGACTTCCGCACGGTCAAGACCATGCTTTACGACCGGCCGGACCTGTTGCACCACATCCTCAAGGTCAACGCCCGGGCAGTGACCGATTACCTCAATGCCCAGATCGAGGCCGGCGCCCAGGCGGTGATGCTGTTCGATACCTGGGGTGGTGCCCTGTCCCATCGGGCCTACCATGAGTTCTCCCTGGCCTATCTGCAAGAGGTGGTGGCCGGCCTGATCAAGACCCGGGACGGCGAGGCCATCCCCTCCATCGTCTTCACCAAGGGCGGTGGCCAGTGGCTGGAATCCATCGCCGCCATCGGCTGCGACGCGGTGGGCCTGGACTGGACTACCGATATCGGCGACGCCCGGCGCCGGGTGGGCAACAAGGTGGCCTTGCAGGGCAACCTGGATCCCTTCAGTCTTTTTGCCTCCCCCACCGCCGTGGCGGCCGAGGCCCGGCGTATCGTGGATGCCTACGGCGGCGGCACCGGCCATGTCTTCAACCTGGGCCATGGCATCAATCAGTTCACTCCGCCGGAGACCGTTTCCGTACTGGTGGATACGGTGCATCAATACAGCCGGCAGATCAACGAAGGCTGAGCGGCTGTCATCAGGGCGCTTCCCGGGCGGGATTTCGCGATGGGAAACCCCGGGGAGTGCTCAAGTAGCGGCTCCCCGTGCAGCTCACCTCGTCAAGGCGCCTCCCACAAGGCAAAGCAAACCCAAAGCGGGCGGTCATTTGACTTATGCACAGAAATGGGGAATTGGAGCCGTTTGTAGTCATAAAAGCCCGCAAACTACGAGTGATAGATGCAACATATTGAAAGTAATGGTAAAAATCGAATAGGGCTGACTATTCACTGATGAAATAAAAGTTTCCACAATTGTTGTCAAGTCATTTCGCAGTGCAATATTCACAAAGTTATCCACAATTTGTTCGAATAATAAAATTGTCCTTTCTCAGCATGGAATTAGCGAAACAAACGCAAGTAGAGTCTAGATTCTGATGCCCTTTTCACTGACATGAGATGAGCATTGTCCGCGTCGCCCTTGATGTGCCCCTGCCCCGTTTGTTCGACTATCGGGCGGAAGATCCGGCGGGGGACTGGGTGGGTCGGCTGGTCCGCGTTCCCTTCGGTAGCGGCGAGAAGCTGGGCCTGATTCTTCAGGTGCTGGATCAGAGCGATCAACCGCCGGAAAAGCTCCGGCCTATCCATTCCCTGCTCACCGAACTCCCGCCCCTGCCCGCCGACTGGATCGCCCTCTGCGAATTCTGTGCCCGCTATTACCAGCATCCTCTCGGGGAAGTATCCAGCTTTGCATTACCTCCCCTGCTGCGCCGTGGCAAGCTGCCGAAACGTCGGCTGGCCCGGCCGCAGCCCGGTCGTGGCGATCAGGAGGCATCGCCGCCCCTGACGACGGAACAGCAGGTGGCCTTGATGGCCATCGGCCAGACCCGGGGCTTCGAGGCCTTCCTGCTCCATGGGGTTACCGGCAGCGGCAAGACGGAGGTCTATCTGCGGGCCATCGAAGCAGTGCTGGCCCAGGGATGCCAGGCACTGATGCTGGTGCCGGAAATCGCCCTTACGCCGCAACTGGAAGGACGGGTGGCGGCACGCTTTCCCGACGCCCATATCGTTTCCGCCCACAGCGGCGTGGCCGACGCGGCACGGGCACGGGGCTTCCTGGAAGCCTTCGAAGGCCAGGCCGACATTGTGCTGGGCACCCGGCTTTCCGTCTTCATGCCCCTGCCCCGGCTGGGCCTGATCGTGGTGGACGAGGAGCACGACGCGTCCTTCAAGCAACAGGACGGGCTGCGCTATTCGGCCCGGGACGTGGCCATCTTCCGTGCCAAGCAACGGGATGTGCCTATCCTGCTGGGCTCGGCCACGCCATCCCTGGAAACCTTCCATCATGCTCGCACCGGCCGCTATCGGCTGCTCACCCTGACCCTGCGCGCCGTGGCAGCGGCCATGCCTGATGTGCGCATTGTCGACACGCGGCGGGAAAAGCTCCAGGACGGCATGAGCCAGGCCCTGATCGCGGCCCTGGAACTGCGATTGGCGCGTGGCGAGCAAAGCCTGATATTCCTCAACCGGAGGGGCTACGCTCCGGTGCTGGCCTGCACTGCCTGCGGCTGGATCTCCCATTGCCGCCGTTGCGCCGCCAACCTGGTGGTACATCTGGCTGACCGTCGCCTGCGCTGCCATCACTGCGGTCTGGAGACGGGCATCCCCCAGGCCTGTCCGGACTGCGGCAATCTGGACATCCATCCCTTCGGGCGAGGCACCCAGCGTCTGGAAGTCGCGCTCCAGGAGCGTTTTCCTGAGGCCCGGGTGCTGCGCGTCGACCGGGATTCCGCCAGTTCACCGAAGAAGTGGCAGGCCCTGCTGGCCCAGATTCACGCCGGGGAGGCGGACATCCTGGTGGGCACCCAGATGCTGGCCAAGGGCCATGACTTCCCCAAGCTCACCCTGGTGGGGGTGGTGGGCGCCGATGCGGCCCTGTTCGCCGCCGATTTCCGCGCCCCGGAGCGGCTCTTTGCCCAGTTGATGCAGGTGGGTGGCCGCAGCGGCCGTGCCCTTTTGCCCGGCGAGGTGCTGATCCAGTCCGAGTATCCGGACCATCCCCTCTATCAGGCACTGGCCGACCACGACTATTCCCGCTTTGCCAGCCAGCAGCTTCATGAACGGGAACAGGCTGGCTTCCCCCCCTTCGCCCATCAGGCGTTGTTGCGGGCGGAGGCGCCCAGCGTAGACCAGTCCCTGGCCTTCCTGGCCGCCGCCCGCGTGGAAGCCCTGAAACTGGCGGGGGAAGCGGTGATGCTCTACGATCCGGTGCCCATGCGCATGGTGCGACGGATGAGTCTGGAGCGGGCGCAACTGCTGGTGGAATCCGCCAGCCGACCCGCGCTCCAGGCCTTCCTGGCCACCTGGAGTCAGCTCCTATACGAATTGAAGACGCCCCGGGAACTGCGCTGGCATCTCGACGTGGACCCTCAGGAGCTTTAAGCCAGCAAGCAGGACGCGGCGCCCAAGCGAAAACGGCCCTCTCTCGAGGGAGAGCCGCTTGAATCACCACCAAAAATATTGATTCCGTTGGGCCGAAAATCCAGCCGGTGGGCTGGTGTAATGGCTAGACGAGGAACGTACTAGGTGCTGACGTCTGGTATTTTTCTAGGACTATCGATTAACGACTATTTCCACCCCTTGGCATGTATGGCATTACTGATGGCCAAATGTATCGCCACCATCGCCTCGTTATACTCACGCATTCTCTCTGCTGTCATCGGTAGTGTTTTTCCCTCCCAACCTGCCAAGTGTGGGGTTCGACAAATGTCCGAAGCCCTCAATCGCCCATACCGATGAACGATTACGTTTCGAATCATCGATGCTTCATTAAACTTCTCAGCTGAGACAGGGTCGATTTCGAGCGTCACCCCTAGCCATCCAAAGAGGACAACCAATCGCCCGCTAGCATTCCATCCTCTATCCTGTGTTTTGTCTTTCGCTTTTTGATCTAGTTTCTGGGCAATTTCAAGACACTGGTCATCAGACCAGGGCCAAGCACCAGCATCGAATCGGCCTTTTTGAAATTTGTCTGCGGCAGCTTCTGCCGCATTCCTCACTGTTCCAATAATTGCGGCTACAACATTTTCGTTACCAGCCTCAAGCGCTGCCCATTCACTTAAAAATGAGATCGTATTGATTTGGTGATAGCCATCGTCGCGCATTTTTACTGCCCAAGCTATCGTGTCGGTAGCATGGGCAACAACACGGTCAATGGTTTCAGTGTTGGCACCCCGTTCATATCCTCCTTTGAGAAGGAGAAAACTGCGAAGCGGCCCAAAATATTCCACCATCTGGACACAATCGTTCAAGTAGCCCGATAGGAACATGTCCCCCACTAACAGAGAACCTGTTTCATGGAGGCTGTAGCTAATCTTCGCGGATTTTGGAGTTCCCAGTTTCGGTGGTTGAAGTTGTGTCACCGGATTAGACCTCATCACCATTTCTAGGGGCTACGGCAACACTCAAGACTATTCCGGCAGCCACCCGCCTATCTGTTAGCGTCAATTTTGGTACCTCCAGTTCATTTGAGGATTACCTCTCTGCCCCGGCATTTTTGACCTACGGTGTTCGTGCCAGTCTCCTCAGTGCCCATGATCTGGTTCCCCCATCAGGAAGAGCGGGCACCTTCTCACCGCACCTGACGGTGCTGAAGCTCAAGGCCGGATAGTTGCGAGCCGTGAAAAGGGTACCTGGCAGTTACGGCAGCGGTCACCAAATTAACTACGGACTACCGGTGCTTGAACATGTAGGCGATGTTCTTCGACATGTCCAAGAGACGATTGCTTTCGTTCAGCGCGTAGCCGGCAACCACTTTTACTACGTCGGGGTTTGCACCGGATTCGATTGTGTCGTGTACGGTCTGATCAATACTCCGTTGGATCCGCTCGGACAGCGTTCTGATTTCCTTTACTACGAATGCAGGCGCCAACTCTGTTACCGCACAGAATTCAGCCCATTCTGCCGCATCGAGATTAGGGGCATCAAAGGCGTCCCCAATCGCCATGGCGTAAGAGTGTTCCAGCTTCGAATAGATCACGGTGCTGACCATGTCATAGCCCGGAGCCAGCGTAAGCCAACGCTCGCCGGTGAAGAAGGTGAGGTTCTTGGCATGTGCATCGGTGTTCCCGATGATGACCTGGAAGATTGCCCAGCGTAGTAGCGCAGTCTTTTCGGCCGCGGGAAACGAGGCGGCGTTCAGCGCAGAGAAAAGCCTGGCGAAGGAGCTGCCGTCGCGAATGTTGGCTACGTCGCGGTTGTCGCCATAAGGGCGTTCGTATTTAAACGCTGGCGGCAGATTGAGCAACTGACATCCGTCGATAACTTGTAAGCGACGCACTTCGTCTTTCAGGAGGATGCGGTCGAAGCGTCGTATTGCCAATACCGGTTCCGGCACGTGGTGCAATGCCACGTCGGCGACGGTCAGTCTGACGGCGGCAGCCAGGCGCATGCAGAAGAATTCATTCGAGGTAAGCCCGGCCATGGCTTCGTGTACCGGTTCCGGCTTCACGATGTGGGTCGACGCGAACTTGAGGCCATCCACAAGAGACCACTGCCCGTCGGGGCCTTCAAAGACGGCGATCTTGTCCTGGTAGCCTGCAATGGACAAGCGTATGCGCTGATCCCACACCAAGAATGGGATGTTCGCTCGGTCACGAATGCGTTGCGAGAGCTCCTCGCGCGGCAACGGGCGCATGATGCTTTGTTCGGCTTGGGGCGTATGCAGGGCGGTACCGATGCGCAGCGCACCGGCAGTTTCTTTACCCATATTTGCCAGCAAACCTAGCAGACTGGCCTTTGAAACTTTGCATGCTGCGGCGGCTTCGTCGAGCGCTCTGCCTTCGGGTAGCAGGTTGTCGAAGAAGGCTTTGACCGTTGCGCTGTGCTGAGGCGATGGCTGCTCTTGCTCGAACCCTAAATGAGGTGACAACGGGGATCGATCGGGATTGTTGGCCCAGTCAGGGGAGTAGGCGAACGAAAACAGATGGGTCTCATCATCGTAGGCGAGATGACCGACTTCGTGAGCGCCAATGAAGACTTCAAGCTTCATCCGAGGTCACCATCAGGGCGCTGAGTTGTCTTTTGAGTTTGTCCCGTTGACGGCTGGGGGCGACGAAGAGGGCGACCCCCATATTCTTGGCCACCACCAGGATGCTGCCGATGGCGGTGCCTTCTTTGCCGAGCTCGATACCCACATAGGTCTGCTTCGACATATTGCAGAACAGTGCGGCTTGTTCTTGCGTTAGGCCGGATTGGGTGCGCGCAGCTCGGATCGCCCGCCCCAAATGGGCTGGGGTCAGTATTTCCGGGTCTGAGGGGAAAGGCTTCTTGACGACACGTTTCATCGTGTATCACATATAAGTCCATTAATTTAGGAATATATGATGAAGAGTTCGAGTCGTCAATAAAAAGTTTGCTATAGAGTACTTTTACGATAGATGTGTCGCTATTTTGTGTAAAGGTTTGGAATAGTAGAATTTAAGAGGGGCCATTGTTGCTTTTTCTCTTTCCTCGATACGCAAATCTCGCCGCTGTGTCACAGTACGAACGGATCATGAAGACCACCACCAAGAAGTCCGCGTGGATTCGGCTCCGTTCCCTGGCAGTGCCAAAACGATCACCTCCCCACAATATTTTGCTTGGGCCAGACATGGGCCATGGCCCAAACGAAAACGGCCCTCCCGAGGGAGAGCCGCTTGAATACTGGTGGTGATGGGGGGACTTGAACCCTCGACCTACGGATTATGAATCCGTCGCTCTAACCAACTGAGCTACATCACCAAGACGAAGGGGCGGGATTATCCTTGCGCAGACCAATCCTTGTCAAGGCGAGGGGCGGTCGGCGACAATGCCAGGATGGATTTTGATATTGCGATTGTGGGCGGGGGACTGGCCGGCTTGTCCCTGGCGGTGGCCCTGCGGCAGTCCCGGCTGTCCGTGGCATTGGTGGAGGGGCGTGCGCCCGTGCGCCCGGCGGGCTGGGATGCGCGGGTTTATGCGGTGAGCCCGGCAAACGTGCGCTTTCTGGATCAGATCGGGGCTTGGCGCCATCTGGAGCATGGGCGTCTGTGTCCGATCGAAACCATGGTGGTCCAAGGCGACGAAGGTGGTCGGCTGGACTTCTCCGCCTACGATGCCGGCGCGGAGCAACTGGCCTGGATCGTCGAGTCTTCCCTGATGCAGGGGGAGTTGTGGGAAAGCGCCAAGCGGCAGGCCAATGTCAGCCTGTTTTGCCCTGGCCGTCCCCAGGCCCTGGAATTCGGCCCGGAACGGGCGATCCTGACCCTGGCCGACGGGCGGCGCCTGAGTGCCGGTCTGGTGGTGGCCGCCGATGGGGCCGATTCCTGGACCCGGCAGGCCGCCGGGATCGAGGTAGCCTTCAAGCCCTACGATCAACTGGGGGTGGTGGCCAATTTCGAATGCGACCATGAACATCGTCATCAGGCGTTCCAGTGGTTCCGCGCCGATGGCGTGCTGGCCTATCTGCCCCTGCCGGGCCGGAGGATATCCATCGTCTGGTCCACCCCGGAAGCCCATGGCCGGGAATTGCTGGCCATGGACGAGGCGACGTTCTGCCGCCGGGTGGAGCAGGCGGGCAACCATGCCCTGGGGGGCTTGCACCTGCTCACGCCTCCCGCCGCCTTTCCCCTGCGCCTGATGCGCTCGCCCAGCAGCATAGCGCCGCGCCTGGCCCTGATCGGCGATGCCGCCCACACCATTCATCCCCTGTCGGGCCACGGCATCAATCTGGGATTCCAGGATGCCCAGGCCCTGGCGCGTTTGCTTTGCGCCAAGCCCGACCATGTAGACTGCGGCGCTCTGGCTTTCCTGAGGGCCTATGAGCGGGCTCGCAAGGAAGAGGTGGTGGCCCTGCAAACCGTTACCGATGGCCTGCAACGACTTTTTTCCCCGGTATCCCCGCCCCTGTCCCGGTTGCGTAATCTGGGCATGAACCTGACCAACGGCTTGCCGGTCATAAAGAACCTGCTGGTGCGCTACGCCCTGGCGTCCTGAATTCCCTTGGAGTCCCCATGAAACGCTTTGCCCTGTTCCTGTTGCTCGCCGTACTTGCCGTTGCCGCCTCTGCCCAGAGCGGTGAAGCCACCATTCGCAAGGCTTTCGAGGACAAGCTGAAGGCCCCGGTCGACCAGATCAATCGTTCTCCCATGCCCGGCATCTACGAGGTGTTGGTGGACGGCCAGACCATGTATGTGGATGAGAAGGCCAGCCACTTCATCCTCGGCACCATGGTGGATCTGAAGACCATGAACAATGTCTCCGCCGCGAGCCGCTCGGCCTGGTTGCAAAAGCAGTACGCCAAGCTGCCCCTGGAGCTGGCCATCAAGGTGGTGCGGGGTTCCGGCAAGAACGTATTGGTGACCTTCGAGGATCCCAATTGCGGCTATTGCAAGCGCTTGGCGAAGGATCTGCAGAAATTCAAGGACATCACCGTCTACACTTTCCTGCTGCCGGTGCTGGGTGAAAACTCGGAGGCCAAGGCCCGGGCCATCTGGTGTGCGGCGGATCGGGCCAAGGCCTGGACTGACTGGATGACCAATGACGTGACTCCGGTGGCGGCGGCCAAGTGCGATGCCGAAAGCGCCCTGCGCAAGACCATGGATCTGGGCCAGCGCTTCGGCATTCGCGGCACGCCCTTCCTGATGTTCGCCAACGGCGACTCCGCGCCGGGCTATCTGCAGCCAGTGGAAATCGAAAAGCGCTTCAAGGCGTTGAACTAGGTCGGTAAGCCTTCAGCAACAAGCGCGGGCGGCCCTCCGCCCGGGTTCAGGCTCTCCCATTCGCATCCAGCGGCCCACGTCATGCCCAAAACCCACGACATCCGTCCCGGTCAGTCCATCGAACTGCTGAAGGAACTGCATATCCTGACCCGGGAGGGCAAGCTGAATCAGGATAGCCGGCGCAAGCTGAAGCAGGTGTATCACCTGTTCCAGTTCATCGAGCCCCTGCTGAAGGCGGTGCAATTGAGCCACCCGGATGTGCATCTGGTGGACCATGGGGCGGGCAAGTCCTACCTGGGCTTCATCCTCTACGATCTGTTCTTCAAGAACCCGCCGGGCGCCGGACATATCTGGGGCATCGAGACCCGCGACGAACTGGTGATCCGCTCCCGGGATCTGGCGGCCCGGCTGGAATTCGGCGGCATGAGCTTTCTCAATCTGTCGGTGGCGGATTCCATCGCTTCGGACCAGTTGCCCGGACGTATCGATGTGGTGACGGCCCTGCATGCCTGCAACACGGCAACCGACGATACGATCCGTTTCGCCCTGGAAAAGCAGGCCCGCTACATCGTGCTGGTGCCCTGCTGCCAGGCCGAGGTGGCTGCTGTGCTGAATAGGCACAAGGGCCAGTCCCTGGCGCGATCGGCCCTCACCGAACTCTGGCGCCACCCGCTGCACACGCGGGAGTTCGGCAGCCACATCACCAACGTGCTGCGTTGCCTGCAACTGGAGTCCCATGGTTATCAGGTGAACGTGACCGAGCTGGTGGGCTGGGAGCACTCCATGAAGAACGAGCTGATCATCGCGATCCGCAAGGACTTGCCCCGCCGACGGCCCGCAGAACGTCTGGCCGAGATACTGCACACCCTGGGACTGGAAGAACTCGGGGAGCGGTTTTTCGCCGGGGCATGACCTCCCTACGCAGGGCCGGGGTACCAACAAAAAACCCGGCATCCACAGGGGACTGCCGGGTCTTGTAGACCTCCTGCTGCCAGGTACTTCAGAAGGGTATGTCGTCCTCGAAATCTCCCAGACCGCCGCCCGTGGGGGCGGACGCGGGGGCCGGCGCCGGTCGGCTTGGGGCGCTGCTGCGGGGGGCGCTACTCCTGGATTCCTGATCGCCGCCGCCCATGCCCTCGCGCCGTCCCAGCATCTGCATGGCGTCGGCGCGAATTTCGGTGGTGTAGCGGTCCTGGCCGTCCTTGTCCTGCCACTTGCGGGTGCGCAGGCTGCCTTCCACATACACCTGGGAACCCTTTTTCAGGTACTGGCCGGCGATTTCGGCCAGCTTGCCGAAGAACACAACGCGGTGCCATTCGGTGGCTTCGCGTTTCTCTCCGGTGGCCTTGTCCTTCCAGTTGTCGGTGGTGGCCACGGTGATGTTGGTGATGGCGTCGCCGCTGGGCGCGTAGCGAACCTCCGGGTCCTTGCCCAGGTTGCCGACCAGAATGACTTTATTGACCGATGCCATGGCGCAACTTCTCCCGTTGCCAGGGAAAAGGACTCTCCCCGTTACCTGGCAATAACTATGTCACTGAACAAGGTGGCTTACTGTCACCGACCGGGGCCAACTGCTGTGTTCTTGGTGGGTTGTCACAGATTCGAACTGTGGACCTACGGATTAAGAGTCCGCTGCTCTACCAACTGAGCTAACAACCCATTTCCATGGTGGGTCGGGCGAGACTCGAACTCGCGACCAACGGATTAAAAGTCCGCTGCTCTACCGACTGAGCTACCGACCCACAAAAGAGGCGCGGATTATAGAGAGGCCCTGTCGATACTGTCAAACGCGGCATCCTCCGGGGCTTGGCTAGCCCCGGGGATGGTGCTGCTGGTGCAATTGCTTGAGTCTTTCCCGGGCGACATGGGTGTACACCTGGGTGGTGGAAATGTCGGCGTGGCCAAGCAGCAGTTGCACCACCCGCAGGTCGGCGCCGTGGTTGAGCAGGTGGGTGGCGAAGGCATGGCGCAGCACGTGGGGAGAGATGCGCTCCCGGGGAATGCCGGCCAGCAGGGCGTATTTCTTGATCAGAACCCAGGCCATCTGGCGGGTCATGCCCCCGCCCCGGCGGGTGACGAAGACCTCGTCGCAGGTCTTGTTGCCCAGCAGGGCCGGGCGTCCTTCGCGCAGGTAGCGCTCCAGCCATTCGGCGGCCACGTCGCCCATGGGGATCAGCCTTTCCTTTGCGCCCTTGCCCAGAGCACGCACCACCCGGTCGTTAAGGCTGATCTCGAACAGCCGCAAGCCGACCAGCTCGGTTACCCGCAGGCCCGTGGCATAGAACAGCTCCAGCAAGGCTCGGTCCCGCAGGCCCAGGGGCGTATCCACGTCCGGGGCCGCCAGCAGATCCTCCACATTGCGCTCCGAGAGGGTCTTGGGAAAGCGGGTGCCGGGCAAGGGTGCCTGGACGTTGAGCAGGGGATCGATGCCGATGCGGCCCTGATCCAGCAGCCAGTGGTAGAAGCGGCGCAGCACCGTATGCAGGCGGCGCTGGCTGGCGGGTTTGGGGGGCTTGGGTTGGGTGTGGAGATGGGCCAGGTAGGCATTCACGTCAGCCTCGCTCACCGCCATCAAGGGGCGACCCCGGGGGGACAGCCAAGTGGCGAACAAGGTCAGGTCGCTGCGATAGCTGGCAAGGGTGTTCTTGGCCAGGCCATCCTGCAACCACAGGGCGTCCACGAACTCGTCCAGCAGGGCAGCATCGGACGGATTCATCCGGCCCGTTGATCGGGGATTTGCCAGCCTTCGTGGCGCAACAGCCAGCGTTTCACGTCCAGCAGGAAACCACCCCGGGCATTGGCAAAGCCTCCCAGGCCGCCACCGGCCGCCAGCACGCGATGACAAGGCACCACCACCGGATAGGGGTTGGCGCCGCAGGCGCCGCCCACGGCGCGGGGGCCGCTGCCGAGCAGGGCTGCGATCTGGCCGTAGCTGCGGGTCTGCCCCAGGGGGATGCTGCTGATCTGGTCCCAGACCCGACGCTGGAAGGGCGTTCCGGCCGGTGCCAGGGGCAGGGTGAAGTCGAAGGCAGGGTCCTTCAGCCAGGCCCGCAGCTGCCCCACCGTCTCCCGGGCCAGCAGCAGCCGTGGCGCCTGCTCCGGCCCCGAGGGCAGGTAGTCGATGCCGAGAATCTCATCGGCGCTGCAACGCAGCCCCAGGTTGAAGCCCGGCGCAGCGATGACGGCCTGCCAGGAGTCGTCAGTGATCAACATGGAAAAACAGCTTTTCCGCCGGGCCGACCTGACCGAAGGAAATCCCTGTGGGACAAGGAAAAGCGGAACGCGGCGCCAGCCGCAAATCGTTCGGTGATGCTACGAAGCTCCCCGTGACATCGAGCGCAGCGAGCCGACTCGAACCCCCCGGAGGGGGGCGAAGGGGGGCGAGCGTTTCCATTAGCTCCGTACCTCGCCGTCTCCCAGCACGATCCACTTCTGGCTGGTGAGCCCCTCCAGACCCACGGGGCCGCGGGCATGGAACTTGTCGGTGGAGATGCCGATTTCCGCGCCCAGGCCGTACTCGAAGCCGTCGGCGAAACGGGTGGAGGCATTCACCATCACCGAGCTGGAATCCACCTCCCGCAGGAAGCGCATGGCGTGGCTGTAGTTCTCGGTGACGATGGACTCGGTGTGCTTGGAGGAGTACTTGTTGATGTGGGCGATGGCCTCGTCCACGCCCGCCACCACCTTGACCGAGATGATGGCAGCCAGGTATTCGGTGTAGTAGTCCTCCTCCGTGGCGGCCTTGGCCTCCTGCACCAGCTTGCGGGTTTCCTCGCAGCCGCGGATTTCCACGCCCTTGTCCAGCAGCATCCGGGCGATGGCCGGCAATTGGCTGCCCGCCACGGCCCGGGCCACCAGCAGGGATTCGGTGGTGTTGCAGGTGCCCAGGCGCTGGGTCTTGGCGTTCTCGACGATCTTCAGGGCCTTGGTCGGATCGGCGGCCTCATCCACATAGACATGGCAGTTGCCGTCCAGGTGCTTGATCACCGGTACCCGGGCGCCCTGGGAGATGCGTTCGATCAGGCCCTTGCCGCCCCGGGGCACGATCACGTCGATGTATTCGGGCAGGGCGATCATCCGGCCCACCACTTCCCGGTCCGTGGTCTCGATGACCTGCACGGCGGTCTCGGGCAGGCCGGCTGCCTTGAGGCCTTCCCGGACGCAGGCGGCGATGGCCTGGTTGGCCCGCAGGGCTTCCTTGCCCCCGCGCAGCACGGCGGCGTTGCCGGACTTGAGGCACAGGGCCGCGGCGTCGGCGGTGACATTGGGCCGGGCTTCGTAGATGATGCCCACCACGCCCAGGGGCACCCGCATCTTGCCCACCTGGATACCCGTGGGGCGGCGCTTCATGTCGGTGATCTCCCCCACCGGATCGGGCAGGGCCGCCACCTGTTCCAGGCCCTGGGCCATGGCTTCCACCCCCTTGGCGGTGAGGGTCAGGCGGTCGATCATGGCCGCGTCCAGACCCTCCTGCCGGGCCTGGGCCAGATCCTCGGCATTGGCGGCCAGAAGCACGGCGCAGTCGCGGCGGATGGCGGCGGCCATGGCCAAGAGGGCGGTGTTCTTGGCGGCGGTGGAGGCCTTCGCCGTGGCGTGGGAGGCGGCGCGGGCGGCCTGGCCGACCTGTTCCATGTATGTGGTGATGTTCATTGCTTATCCAGTTCACCCTCGGGGGGCGATCAAAAATCCGGTCTCTTCAGCGAGAAGCGGGCCTGGGACCAGGGGCGTTCCGGGAGAGCTTCAAGGCCATTTGCAGCATCTCGTCCCAGATATCGCCGCTGACGATGCCCTTAATCATGCGGTCGATACGGGCCGCTTGCAAGAGGGCGGCGCGGGCCGTGGCGGCGGGCACCCGCTGGGCGGCGGCCCGTACCGGTCCCTGGCGGGGGCCGAAGACCTTGGCTTCCTTCAGGGCGGCCTCGGGTGGCAGGCCCCGGTCCATGGCACCGCGTACCTGGGCCATGGACCGGGTCTCGGTGGTCAGGGCCCAGAGCACCAGGGGCGGTGCTGTGTCTTCGGCCCGCAGGCCGTCCAGCAGGCGCCCGCAACGGGCCAGATCGCCAGCCAGCAGTGCAGCCCGCAGCTTGTCCACGTCGAAGCGGGCCACGTCCAGCACCGCGTCCTCCACCTGTTCCAGGCTCAGGGCGCCGGCCGGGTGCAGCAGAGCCAGCTTCTGGATTTCCTGATGGGCCGCCAGCAGGTTGCCTTCCACATGATTGGCGATGAACTCCAGGGCTTCCCGGGGGGCGCTTTGCTGCTGCCGGGCCAGGCGGCCGGCGATCCAGTCCGGCAACTGAGGCAGGGGCGGAGCATTGCATTCCAGCACCACGCCGGATTCCATCAGGGCAGTGAACCAGGCCGCCTTCTTCACCTGCCAGTCCAAGAGGGGCAGGCTGATCAGGGTGGCCACGCCGGGCCCCAGGGTGCCGCAATAGCGTTGCAGGGCTTCGCCCCCGTCCCGTCCCGGCTTGCCCGAGGGAATACGCAGGTCGATCAGCTTGGCGCCGCCGAACAGGGACATATTGCCGGCGGCCATGTACAGCTCGTCCCAGCGAAAGCCCGGACCGGCGGTGAGCACTTCCCGGTCCTCGAACCCCTGGGCCCGGGCCGCCGCCCGGATCGCATCCCCCGCCTCGATGGTCAACAGCGGCTCGTCCCCATGGACCACATACAGCGGCGCCAGGGGCTTCTGCAAATGGCCGGCGAGTTGCTCGGGACGAAGCTGCACAGTATCTCGTTTTCCAATTAGCCGCGAAGCGGCTCCGATTCAGTCACCCCTTCCTCCAGGAAGGGGCCGGGGGATGGATCGTTTATTTTTGCAGTTGCTTTGCCGCTGTAAAGCGGCGAAGCAACTGCTGCACCAGATCATTCTGCATGTCCCGGCGCAGCAGGGCTTCCTCGTTTTCCTTGGAAAGAATCTGGTCGTCGGCGAAGCTGATGTCCCGACGCAGCACGATCTGGCCGGCGGGCACCAGTTCCTGGCCTTTGGCATCATGGACGCGGAAGGCGAAGCTGCGTACCAGTTCATATTCCCGCACCCGGCCGGCGGAGCTGAGGGACAGGATGTTCTTGCTCTGGTTGTCCGCCGTCACCGCGAAGACCGCCTGGGCTTCCGCCGCACTGCCCACCACCCGGGTCCTGCTCGATGCCTGGACGGTGCGGGCGAGCTGGGCGTGCAGTTCGGAACTCTCGGGCAGGGCGATGTAGAGGGTCTCGAAGGGCAGGTCGCTGGAGCCTCGCAACTGGAAGCCGCAGGCCGTGAGGAGGAGGGCGCAGGCCAGGGGAATCAGCTTGTTCATTTGCGGCGGACCTTTTTGATGCTTTTGGACGGGGTTCGATGGGGGCGGGTCTTGGCGTCCGTCCTTTTCGAGGGCTTGCGGGCCGAGGGCTTGCCGCGAAGGCTCTTGGGGAGGGCGCGGGCCGACTTGCCCGACTGGGATGAGAGGGTAACGGTTTCCTCGGTCTGGGTACAGTCGGCGGGATTGCCCTTGTCGCATTTTTCCCCGCTCAGGTGGCAATCCACCCGCAGGCCATCGCCGGAAAAACTCGGTGCCTGCAAGGGTGTGGCGCCATCCTCCGCCAGCAGCAGGCGGGTGTCTTCCCGGTCCGCCACCTTGCCTTTGGTCAGATCGATACTGATGCAGCCCAGTTGCAGCCGCTCGCCGCGCCGGATCAGGGAGGTGTAGGCCAGCCGGTCCCCCTGGAGGGTGGCGGCCGAAAGCTCCTCGTTGAAGGCCGGCAGGCGCAGGGTCTGGATCTTGCCCGAACTGGTGTCCACCAGATCCCAGGTGCCGTTCTGGGCTGGCCGCAAGAGGCGCGTGTCGTCCAGGCGGAAGGAGGAGGTCTCCGTCTCCGCCGCCGCCGTCGCGGTCATCACAAGCGCCAGGGCCAGCAACAGGCTGCGCATCAGACCACGATGTTGACCAGCCTGCCGGGCACCACCACCACTTTTTTGGCTGGCTGGCCTTCCATGAACTTCTGGGCGGCTTCCGAGTCCAGGGCGGCGGCCTCGATGGCGGCCTTGTCGGCGCCGGCCGGCACTTTGAGACTGCCTCGCAGCTTGCCGTTCACCTGCAGCATCAGCTCGATTTCGTCCTGCACCAGGGCCGAGGCCTCGGGCTCGGGCCAGGGGGCGGCGAGGATGTCATCTCCATAACCCAGTTCCCGCCATAGGGTGTGGCAGATATGGGGGGTGATGGGGGCGAGCAGCCGCAGCAGGATGGAACAGCCCTCGCCCGCCACGGCGGCGTAGCCTTCCGCATCCTTGGGGGCCTTCTCCAGGGCGTTCAACATCTTCATGCCGGCCGAAGCCACGGTATTGAACTGGTGCTTGGAGAGATCGTAGCTGGCCTGCTTCAGGGTCAGATGGATTTCCCGGCGCATGGTCGCCAGGGCATCGGGCAGCTTGTCCGGCATGCCGGCGCCGGTCTTGCCTTCCAGGCCATGACCGAAGGCCCACAGGCGCTTGAGGAAGCGGTGGGCGCCCTCCACGCCGGAATCGGCCCATTCCAGGGTCTGCTCCGGGGGGCTGGCGAACATCATGAAAAAGCGCGCCGTGTCGGCGCCGTACTGCTCGATCAGGGACTGGGGGTCCACACCGTTGCGCTTGGACTTGGACATGGTGCCGATGCCCTGGTAATCCATCGCGCTGCCGTCGGCCAGCAGCTTGGCGCCGACGACCTTGCCGGCCTCGTCCTTGACCAGTTCGATTTCCTCGGGGGCGAAATACTCGATGCCGCCCTTCTCCGTGCGGCGCGAGAAAATGTGGTTCAGCACCATGCCTTGCGTGAGCAGATTGGCGAAGGGTTCGTCGTAGCCCACCAGGCCCACGTCCCGCATCACCTTGGTCCAGAAGCGGGAATAGAGCAGGTGCAGGATGGCGTGCTCAATGCCGCCGATGTACTGGTCCACCGGCATCCAGTAGGCAGTGCGCTCGTCCACCATGTGCTGGGCGTTGTCCGGAGCGCAGTAGCGGGCGTAGTACCAGGACGAGTCGATGAAGGTGTCCATGGTGTCCGTCTCGCGCCGGGCGGGCTTGCCGCAGCTGGGGCAGGCGCAGGCGAGGAAGTCCTCGCGCTTGTTCAGCGGATTGCCGGAACCGTCGGGCACGCAGTCCTCGGGCAGCTTCACCGGCAGCTGCTCGTCGGGTACGGGCAGCGAGCCGCAAGCGTCGCAATGGATGATGGGAATCGGGCAGCCCCAGTAACGCTGGCGCGACAGACCCCAGTCCCGCAGCCGGTACTGGACCTGCTTGCCGCCCAGGCCCTTGGCTTCCAGGTCGGCGGCGATGGCATCCACCGCCGCTTCGTAGCCCAGGCCGTCGTATTTGCCGGAGTTCACGCAGACACCCCGCTGCTTGTCGCCGTACCACTCCTGCCAGGCGTCGGTGTTGAAAGCCTCACCTTCTACGGCGATTACCTGTTCGATGGGCAGCTTGTACTTCCTGGCAAAGCCGAAGTCCCGCTCGTCATGGGCCGGCACCGCCATCACGGCGCCCTCGCCGTAACTCATCAGCACGTAGTTGCCGACCCAGACTTCCACTTGCTTGCCGGTCAGGGGGTGCTCCACGAAGATGCCCGTGGGCAGGCCCTTCTTTTCCATGGTGGCGATGTCCGCCTCCATCACCGAGCCATGCTTGCATTCCTCGATGAAGGCCGCCAGCTCGGGATTGTTCTTCGCAGCGTGGGTGGCCAGGGGGTGCTCGGCAGCCACGGCGACGAAGGTGACGCCCATGATGGTGTCGGCCCGGGTGGTGTAAACCCACAGCTTGCCGGCTTCGCCGTCAAGCTCGTACGGAAAGGCGAAGCGCACGCCGTGGGATTTGCCGATCCAGTTGGCCTGCATGGTGCGCACCCGCTCGGGCCAGCCGGGCAGGTGGTCCAGGTCCGCCAGCAGCTCGTCGGCGTATTGGGTGATGGAGAGGTAGTAGCCGGGAATCTCGCGCTTTTCCACCAGGGCGCCGGTGCGCCAGCCGCGGCCGTCGATCACCTGCTCGTTGGCGAGCACCGTCTGGTCCACCGGGTCCCAGTTCACCACCTGGGTCTTCTTGTAGGCGATGCCTTTTTCCAGCATGCGCAGGAACAGCCACTGGTTCCACTTGTAGTATTCGGGCTGGCAGGTGGCCAGTTCCCGGCTCCAGTCGATGGCGAAGCCCAGGGACTGGAGCTGCTTCTTCATGTAGGCGATGTTGTCGTAGGTCCACCGGGCCGGCGGCACGCTGTTCTGCATGGCGGCGTTCTCGGCAGGCAGTCCGAAGGCGTCCCATCCCATGGGCTGGAGCACGTTGTAGCCCCGCATCCGGTGCCAGCGGGTGAGCACATCGCCGATGGTATAGTTCCTCACATGCCCCATGTGCAGCTTGCCCGATGGGTAGGGGAACATGGACAGGCAGTAGTATTTGGGGCGGGTTCTGTCTTCGACGGCCCGGAATGCCTGGGTCGATTCCCAGTGGGCCTGGGCGGCCTGCTCGATTTCGGTCGGAGTGTATTTTTCCTGCATGGCCCGGGACTCTTGAGTCTTCACAAAACCGCGAATTATACCCGCCCCCCATGGGCCGCTTGCCCGGCGCCGGCGGGTTTGAGGAATCGAATCCGTCAAGTCGTCGCAAATGGTGAGAAGAATTTCGAGCAAAGCGAGTCAGTATAGTCACCTCCCCCGCGAGGGGGAGGAAGGGTGGGGGTGGGCTTTTCCTTCCCGAAGGGGCAGGGCGTGGAACGCCGTGCCCCGCGAGGGGGAGGAAGGGAGGGGGCGGGCCTCAATTTGTTTTTCCGGCCAGGCGCCATGGTTCTCCATCGAAGCCCACCCTCTTTGGTTCCGGCTTGGCCGGCTCATGGGATACCGCCTGGGCTTGGCCCTGTTGATCAGTTTCCTGGCTGCGCTGAATGTCAGTGCCGCGCCGGCCCCGGCCCGGGTGGATCGGGTCCAGATGCCGGCCTGGCTGGAGCGGGACGGCTCGCCCGTGCCCATGAGCCCGGGCCTGGAAGTGCGGAATGGCGACCGGCTGCGTACCGGGCCCGGAGCGCGGGTCTATCTGCGCTTGGCTGAGGGCAGCACCATCAAGCTGGGGGAGTCGGCCCGGGTGGTGTTCCATCACCGGGGCGATAGCCCCGAGTCCCATTTCCGCGGCGCCATGGAAGTGCTGATCGGTGCCTTTCGCTTCACCACTGACCTGCTGCGCCGGCTGGAGGAGCGGGAAATGGTGATCCGGGTCGGTACCGCCACCATCGGCATCCGGGGCACCGATGTCTGGGGACGGACCACGCCGGAACAGGATCTGGTGATGCTGCTGGAAGGTCGCATCGACATCAGCCCGGCCGCCGGCAGCACCTTCGCAATGGCGGAACCCCTGACGGCCTATGTGGCGCTCCGGGGCCAGGCGGGAACCGTGGTGGGCGTGTCCCAGGCAGAACTCCAGGCCCGGGCAAGGGAAACCGAAATATTGCCCGGCGATGGCGCGGTGGGGCCGGGAGGCGCCTGGTCCCTGGTTCTGGGGGCGCCAGCGGACGAGGAAGTGGCCCTGGAACGCTACGAACGCGCCCGGGCAGCGGGTTTCGCCGTTCATATCCGGCCCCTCGCCGCCCAGAGGGGGAGCTGGACCTACGAGGTGCTGCTGCCCGGCTTTGCCGATGAAGCCGAGGCCCGTGCGGCGGCGTCCCGGATACAGGCCGCCCTGGGACTGGAAGCCCGCCCCCGCCCCTGAGGTCCTGGAGTCCGGCGCCTATAATCGGTCGGCTTCCTTTTCCCCGCCGCCATGAATCATCTCCTCGAAAACCTCAATCCCGAGCAGCTTGCCGCTGTCACCCTGCCGCCCCAGCATGCCCTGATCCTGGCCGGTGCCGGCTCCGGCAAGACCCGGGTGCTGACCACTCGCATCGCCTGGCTGATTTCCACCCGCCAGGTGACGCCCCAGGGAATACTGGCGGTGACCTTCACCAACAAGGCGGCCAAGGAAATGCTGGCCCGGCTCTCGGCCCTGCTGCCCATCAATACAAGGGGGATGTGGATCGGAACCTTCCACGGCCTGTGCAACCGCCTGCTGCGGGCCCATTACCGGGACGCGGGCCTGCCCCAGTTGTTCCAGATTCTCGACATCGCCGACCAGCAGGCCGCCATCAAGCGCCTGCTGAAGGCCCTCAACGTGGATGACGAGAAGTTTCCGCCCCGGGATCTGCAACACTTCATCAATGCCCAGAAGGAACAGGGTTTGCGCTCCGCCGCCGTGGAGGCCTGGGATGACCACACCCGGCGCCGCGTCGAGCTTTACGCCGCCTACGAACAGCAGTGCCAGCGGGAAGGCGTGGTGGATTTCGCTGAACTTCTCCTGCGCTGCTACGAACTGCTGGAACGCAACGAACCCCTGCGCCGCCACTACCAGGAGCGCTTCCGCCACATCCTGGTGGATGAGTTCCAGGACACGAACATTCTTCAATATCGCTGGCTGAAGCTCCTGGCAGGGCATGCGGAACGGGGCCGTGCCGCCGGGCCGTCCCAAGGCGCGGCAGCGTTATCCATGGAGGCCGCATCAGCGGCCGAACCCCCGTCACCCCCGCCCTTGGGGCGGGGGATGGGGGGTGGGTGCATGGAGTGCGCTTGCATGTTCGCGGTGGGAGATGATGACCAGTCGATCTACGGTTTTCGCGGCGCCGAGATCGGCAACATGCGGGACTTCGAGCGGGAATTCCAGGTGGACAACATCATCCGCCTGGAGCAGAACTACCGCTCCCACGGCAACATCCTCGATGCCGCCAATGCCATTATCAAGAACAATGAAAAACGCCTGGGCAAGAATCTGTGGACCGACGCCGGTTCCGGCGAGCCGATCCGGGTCTTCGAGGCCATGTCCGACGGCGAGGAGGCCCGCTGGATCGTCGAGGAAGTGCGTGCCCTGAGCCGGGACGGTCATGCTCGCCGGGAGATCGCCCTGCTCTATCGCAGCAACGCCCAGTCGCGGATCCTCGAACATTCCCTGTTCTCCGCCGGCATTCCTTACCGGGTCTATGGGGGCCTGCGTTTTTTCGAGCGCCAGGAGATCAAGCATGCCCTGGCCTATCTGCGCCTGATCGCCAACAGCGACGATGACACGGCTTTCGCCCGGGTGGTGAATTTCCCGGCCCGGGGCATCGGCGCCCGCAGCATCGAGGCCTTGCAGGATGCCGCACGGGCCGCCGGCAGTAGCCTGTTCGCGGCCATTCCCCAGGTGCCGGGCAAGGCCGGCGCCTCCCTGGCCGCCTTCGCCGCCCTGATCGAGAGCATGCGTCCGGCCCTGGACCTGCCCCTGCCGGAGCTGGTGGACCATGTGGTGGAGCTATCGGGCCTGCGCCTCCATTACCTGAACGAGAAGGAAGGCCAGGAGCGGCTCGCCAACCTGGACGAACTGCTCAATGCAGCCACCAGCTTCGTCGCCGAGGAGGGGCGTGAGGTGATGGAGCCCGAGGAGGCGGAATCCACGGGAGAACCGACGGGTGAGCTGAGCGCCGACCTGGCGGCCTTCCTCACCCATGCGGCCCTGGAGGCCGGCGAGCATCAGGCCGGCGAGGGGGACGACGCCCTGCAACTGATGACGGTGCATTCCGCCAAGGGCCTGGAATTCAACGTGGTGTTCATGAGCGGTCTGGAAGAGGGTCTGTTTCCCCACGAGAATTCCGTCCAGGAAGCCAAGGGCCTGGAGGAGGAACGGCGCCTGATGTATGTGGCGGTGACCCGTGCCCGGCAACGGCTCTACCTGTCCTTCGCCCAGACCCGCATGCTCCACGGCCAGACCCGCTACAGCCTGCCCTCCCGCTTCATCGACGAAATTCCCGGCGAGTTGCTGAAGTGGCTGACCCCCAAGGCGAAGAAGGGGGGCTACGCTTACGAGGTGGCCGATGCCTTCACGCCTTCGCCCCGTTCCCGGGTGAGCAGCGGGGGTGGCCTGCGGGTGGGGCAGAACGTGGCCCATGCCAGGTTCGGCCAGGGGGTGATCGTCAATGCCGAAGGCAGCGGCAGCGATGCCCGGGTACAGGTGAATTTCGGTCCGGCCGGCATGAAGTGGCTGGCCCTTTCCGTGGCCAAACTGGAGGCCCTGTGATGGCGACATTCAAAAGCAACGGCATCGACATTCGGTACGAGGTTCAGGGCGACGGGCGCGGGCCCTGGCTGACCCTGTGCCATTCCCTGGCCTGCGACCTCAGCATGTGGGACGACCAGCTGAATGCCCTGGGTTCCCGCTACACCGTGCTGCGCTATGACATCCGGGGGCACGGCGGTTCTGGTGCGCCGGACATGCCCTACAGTTTCGACATGATGGTGGCGGACCTCATGGGTCTGCTGGACGGCCTGGGGGTGGAGCGCACCCATTTCTGCGGCCTTTCCCTGGGGGGCATGATCGGCCAGCATTTCGCCCTGGCGGCACCCCAACGCCTCGATCGCCTGGTGCTGTGCTCCACCAGCAGCGGCTATGGGGCTGGCAATGGCATCGGGAAGCTTTGGGAGCAGCGCATCGACCAGGCCCGTGCCGAGGGCATGGAGGCCATGGTGGAGGGCACCCTGGGGCGATGGTTCACCGAGCCCTACCGCTTCGAGAATCCGGCGGTGATGGAACGCATCGCCACCCTGATCCGCAATACGCCCCTGGCCGGCTACGCTGGCTGCGGTCGCATGGTGGCCAGCCTGGATACCACGGAAGCGCTCTGTGCCATCCAGACGCCGACGATGGTGCTGGTGGGCGAGGAGGATGCCGGCACCCCGCCGGCCATGGCCGAGGTGATCGCCCGGGGTATCCCCGGCGCTCGCCTGGAAGTGCTTCCCCAGGCCTCCCACCTGTGCAATGTGGAGCAGGCCGAATTGTTCAACGAACTGCTGCTGGCTTTTTTGAACTGAACCATTGAGCGCCCCCAGGCCGCCTTGCGGCCGCCCCCCGAGGGGGGCAAAAACTCGGGGCGGCCCTTCGTTTTTTGAGAGGAGTGAAGATCATGGATGCCCATGTGCAGGCCGTCGAGACGCAAATACGGGAAACCCCCGGCTACTCCCAGGCCCTGACGTTGCTGGATGAGGAGGCGCGTTTGCAGTTCCTCCTGCGGGAAATCGAGGGGCAGTTGGAGAGTCTCGGCGTGGCCGGGAAACTGGCTCGCATCGACCGCCTGCGTCAGTCCCTGGCGGCCAGCGCCAGGAGCGCCGTCCAGTCGGGCTGATCCCCTCGTGGCGGAAAGACTCCGCCTGGGAGACCTGGAGGTCCGTTATCGGATCGAGGGCAGGCCAGATGCTCCCTGGCTGACCCTGTGCCATCCCCTGGCCTGCGACCTGAGTCTGTGGGATGCCCAGATGGCGGCCCTGACTCCCCACTTCCAGGTACTGCGCTACGACCTGCGGGGCCATGGCGGCAGCAGCGCCCCGCCTGGCCCCTACAGTTTCCCCTTGCTGGTGGATGACCTGCTGGGCCTGCTCGACGCCCTGGGCATCGCCCGCAGCCATTTCGTCGGCCTATCCCTGGGCGGCATGATCGGCCAGTACTTCGCCCTGACCGCGCCCGAGCGGCTGGGCCGCCTGGTCCTCGCCAGCACCACCAGCGCCCTGGGGCCGGAGGTGGAACCCCTCTGGCGCAAGCGCATCGCCAGGGCACGGGAGGGAGGCATGGCAACCCAGGTGGAAAGTTTTCTGGAGCGCTGGTTTACCGCGCCTTACCGCCTCGATCATCCGGCACTGATGGCCTCCATCGCCGGCCTGATATGCGCCACGCCAGTGGAAGGCTATGCCGCCTGCGCGGCCCTGATCCCCACCCTCGACATCACCGCCCGCCTCGGCGCCATCCGGGCGCCGACCCTGGTGCTGGCGGGGGAGCTGGACAGCAGTACCCCGCCCGCCATGGCCGAACTCATCACACTATCCATCCCTGGCGCCCGCCAGGACGTGATTCCCGATGCCGCCCATCTTTGCAATGTGGAACAGTCGGAACGGTTCAACGACTTGCTGCTGGAATTTCTAGAACCTCAATCCCATTGAAACGCTGGTCATGTCGCTGCTGGTGAAATTGAAGTTCGGGTCCCGTGCGAATTGCAGGAAAAAGCCTCGGTAGTCCAGGGTGGCGGCGATGCCCGTGCCCCGGTATGACACTTCATTCTCGCCGCGATGCTGGAAAAGGCCCACGGTCAGTTGCAGGCTCGGACTGGGAAAGCTTTGCCAGAGGGCGTGGGTGGTGCGCTGGCTGAGACCGAAACTTTCTTCCCGGGTGGTCAGCAGGGATGCCGTGCTTCCATTGCGGCCGCGATGTCCAATGCCGAAGCCGATGGTGCCGTTGGCATTGGGAGGCGTTTCCCCTCGGCCTGTCATGACCGGCATTGCCGTGGGATTGCCAGGCCCCCAGAAGGGAGCACCGGCACTCAAGGGTGAGGACCCGCTGGGAGAAAGCTGCAGGCGAAAGGACGTTGCTGTCTCGTCATCATCGCCCGGCCCGGCAGCCTGGGTGGATGGCGAAAGCAGGCAAGCGGAGGTAATCAAGGCCAGAAAGAAACGGCAACTGGGCAGGGGCGGCATGGGAACCTCCTGTAGGGCCTGGGAAACAGAGAAGGGGCGGGAGCCCTCACCCATCATAGGAAGCATCTGTCCAGGGCGCCAGTTGTCAGGCTCGCTTGCGGGCTTCAGTCTTGGCCCGCTTTTTCCGCGCCGCTTCCAGTTCGTCGTAAAGGGCGCCGAATTCCTGCGCCAGTTTGTGGTTCCGGTCCAAGTGGATCATGGGTCGGGCCTGCTGGTGGGATTCCTTGATCTTCACCGAGGCCGAGAGGTGGCTGCCCAGCACCGGCAGGCCCTCGGCTCGGAGTTCCTCCACCACCTGCCGGGGCAGGGAGGCCCGGGGCTGGTACTGGTTGACCACGATGCCTTCGATGGCGAGATCGCTGTTGTGGTCGACCCGTATCTCGGCCACGTTGTCCAGCAGGGTGTACAGCGCCCGGCGGGCGAATTCGTCACAGTCGAAGGGGATCAGACAGGCGTCGGCGGCGATCAGGGCCGAGCGGGTGTAGAAGTGCAGGGCTGGCGGCGTGTCGATCCAGATCTGGTCGTAGCCGTCGAGGGCATCCAGGGCTTCCCGCAGCTTATAGATCTTGTAGCGGGATTCCAGCTTGGCCTGGAGCTCTTCCAGGGCCGGGTCCGCCGGCAGCAGGTGCAGGTACTCGAAGGGCGTGGCGGTGATGAAGTCCTCGGTGGGCAGGGGCCGCAGCTTGAAGTTCAGCATCTGGTCGAAGAAGCCGGTGGCCGTGTGTTCCAGGCTGTCGGCGCCTGCGCCCAGCAGGTAGCGGGTGGAGTTGGCCTGGGGGTCCAGGTCCACCACCAGGGTGCGCTGTCCCCGGGAAGCCGAGATGGCGGCCAGATTGCAGGTAATGGTGCTCTTGCCGACGCCACCCTTCTGATTGAAAACGACGCGCTTCATGGAGCCTCCCTTGCCGATATGCGGGCCATTGTGCCACAAGCTTTCCGCTGTTTGCTGCGGCGCAATATTCGGTAAACCGCAAGATTGGGGGGCAAGGCCCGGGCGTATCATTCCGGTTCGCCTTGCATGTCATTGTGGAATCATGGAAAAAACTCAGGATCTGGCCGCGGCCGCGCTGGAATATCACGCCTTTCCGACTCCAGGGAAAATCGCCGTCGTGCCCACCAAGGGCCTCACCAATCAGCGGGATCTGGCCCTGGCCTATTCTCCCGGGGTGGCGGCGGCCTGCAACGCCATCGTCGCCGACCCGGCCCAGGTAAGCCGGCTCACCTCCCGGGCCAATCTGGTGGGGGTAGTGACCAACGGCACCGCGGTGCTGGGCCTGGGCAACATCGGCCCCCTGGCGGCCAAGCCGGTGATGGAGGGCAAGGGGGTGCTGTTCAAGAAGTTCGCCGGCATCGATGTGTTCGACATCGAATTGGCAGAGAACGACCCGGACCGGCTGATCGACATGATCGCCGCCATGGAGCCCACCTTCGGCGGCATCAATCTGGAAGACATCAAGGCCCCCGAGTGCTTCTACGTGGAAAGGAAGCTGCGGGAACGCATGAGCATCCCAGTGTTCCATGACGATCAACATGGCACTGCCATCGTGGTGGGGGCGGCCCTGCTGAACGGCCTCAAGCTCCTGGGCAAGCCGGTGGACCAGATCAAGCTGGTCACCTCCGGCGCTGGCGCCGCAGCCCTGGCCTGTCTGGACCTGCTGGTGATGCTGGGGGTGCGGGTGGAGAACATCTGGGTCACCGATATCGAGGGGGTGGTCTACGAGGGTCGCCCGGTGCTGATGGACCCCCTGAAGGCCCGCTATGCCAAGGCCACGGCGGCACGCAGCCTGGTGGAGGTGATCGAGGATGCCGACGTGTTCCTGGGCCTCTCGGCCGGCGGCGTGCTTAAACCCGAGATGGTGGTAAAGATGGCGCCCCATCCCCTGATCCTGGCCCTGGCCAATCCGACCCCGGAAATCCTGCCGGACCAGGTGAAGGCGGTGCGGAACGACGCCATCATCGCCACCGGCCGCTCGGACTATCCGAACCAGGTGAACAACGTGCTCTGCTTCCCCTTCATCTTCCGCGGTGCCCTCGACGCCGGAGCCAGCACCATCACCGAGGAAATGAAGCTGGCGGCGGTGCGTGCCCTGGCGGAACTGGCCCAGGCGGAAAGCTCCGACGTGGTGGCCCAGGCCTATGGCGGCGAGAACATTTCCTTCGGCCCCGAATACCTGATTCCCAAGCCCTTCGATCCGCGCCTGATCGTCAAGATCGCGCCGGCCGTGGCCCGGGCCGCCATGGACTCAGGCGTGGCCACGCGGCCCATCGCCGATTTCGATGCCTACCGGGAGAGCCTCAACAGCTTTGTCTATCACTCCGGTTTTGTCATGAAGCCGGTCTTCGCCGCCGCCAAGAAGGCGCCCCGCCGGGTGGTCTATTGCGAAGGCGAGGACGATCGGGTGCTGCGTGCGGTGCAGACGGTGCTGGACGAGGGCCTGGCTCGGCCGGTGCTGATCGGCCGTCCCGAGGTGATCGAGAGTCACCTGGAGAGGGCCGGTTTGCGGATGCGGCCCGGGAAGGATTTCGAGCTGGTGAATCCGGATTCCGATCCCCGCTACCGGGAGCTGTGGCAGGACTATCACCAGTTGATGGGGCGCCAGGGCATCACTCCGGAACTGGCGAAGAACTGGATGCGTTCGGATGCCACCCTGATCGGCGCCATGCTGCTGCGCCGGGGTGAGGTGGACGCGATGCTGTGCGGCACCGTGGGCCAGCATGCCCAGCATCTGAAGCACGTGCAGGACGTGATTGGCCTGCGGCCCGGCGCTCATTGTTTCGCCGCCATGAACCTGCTGCTGCTGCCGCGTCACACCCTGTTCCTGAGCGACACCTATGTCAATGAGGAACCCAGCGCCGAGCTGGTGGCGGAGATCGCCCGCATGGCGGCAGAGGAAGTGCGGCGCTTCGGACTCGCGCCCAAGGTGGCCCTGCTGTCCCATTCCAATTTCGGCAGCATCCGCTCCGACTCGGCGCGCAAGATGAGTCGAGCACGGGAAATCCTGGCCGGGCAGGTTCCAGGGCTGGAGGTGGATGGCGAGATGCATGGCGACGCGGCCCTGTCCGAGGCGATCCGCAACCGGCTCTATCCCGATTGCAAGCTGACGGGGGAGGCCAATCTGCTGATCATGCCCAACGTGGATGCCGCCAACATCGCCTTCAACCTGATCAAGGTCACCAATGGCGATGGCGTGACTGTGGGGCCGATCCTGCTGGGAGCCGCCAAGCCGGTGCACATCCTCACCCCGACCGCCACGGTGCGTCGGCTGGTGAACATGACGGCCCTGGCGGTGGTGGACGCGGCCTGATATTCATGGACACTGGCTTTCGCCGGTGTGACGGACTTAATCGAGGAACTACGGGAGGAAAGGCGATGAAGGCGAAGCGAAATCCACCTCTGGAGCGATGCTCATGAAGAGCTTTCTGATCGCCAATCCCAAGGGCGGCGTGGGCAAGAGCACCCTGGCCACCAATCTGGCGGGCGGGCTGGCCCGGCAGAACCACAAGGTAATGCTGGGG
Organism: Denitratisoma oestradiolicum; assembly: GCF_902813185.1. Lineage (GTDB taxonomy): Bacteria > Pseudomonadota > Gammaproteobacteria > Burkholderiales > Rhodocyclaceae > Denitratisoma > Denitratisoma oestradiolicum. Next base: position 3,759,458 of record NZ_LR778301.1, on the reverse strand, counting down.
GACATCGACCGCCAGCAGTCCTCCCGCGACTGGCTGCGCCTGCGCTCTCCCTTGCTGCCCCGGATCGAATCCTGGGAGATCGAGGCCGACCGGCCGGCCCGCCCCCCCAGAGACACCAGCCATGTGATTCTCGACACCCCGGCCGGACTCCATGGCAAAAAGCTGGCCCAGGTGCTGAAGCTGGTGGAGCGGGTGATCGTGCCCCTGCAACCCTCTATTTTCGACATCCTGGCCACCCGGCATTTCCTCGACGCGCTGCTGGAGGAGCGGGACGTGCGCAAGCACCACGCTTATGTCGCCATCGTAGGTATGCGGGTGGATGCACGGACCCGGGCGGCAGGGGAGCTGGACCGCTTCCTCTCCAGCCTGGGACTGCCGGTGCTGACCTGCCTGCGGGATACCCAGAACTACGTCCAGGCCGCGGCCCACGGCATGACCATCTTCGATCTTTCCGCGTCACGGGCGGGGCAGGACTGGGAACAGTGGCAGCCCCTGCTGGACTGGGTGGAAAAGGACTGATCCGGTCCCGAGTCTTCGACGCCCCCTCAATTCCGCCCTTCGGGGGCGGGCCGGGGCGATAAAATCCGCCCATGCCCGCCCCCCGTTTCGTCCACCTCCGGCTCCATAGCGAGTATTCCATCACCGATGGCATCGTCCGTCTGGACGATGCCATTGGCCGCGCCGTGGCCGACGGCATGCCGGCCCTGGCCCTGACCGACCTGGGCAACCTGTTCGGCATGGTCAAGTTCTACACCGGGGCAAGGGGCAAGGGGCTCAAGCCCGTCATCGGCGCCGATGTCTGGATACGCGACGAGGACGCACGGGATCCGACCCGGGACAGTTTTGCCCGTGCCGTGCTGCTGGTAAAAAACCGGGGCGGCTACCTGCGCCTGTGCGAGCTGCTCTCCGCCGCCTATCTGGCGCCACGCCGCCAGGGACGAGCCGAGATCACCCTGACGGCCCTGGCCCAAGGGGACAACTCCGGCCTGATCGCCCTTTCTGGCAGCTCCCTGGGGGATGTGGGCCAGTGGCTGCTGGCCGGCAAGCTGGATCTGGCCGAGGAGCGGGCCGCCCGCTGGGCAAAGCTCTTCCCCGACAGCTACTACCTTGAAGTGCAGCGTCCCCACGGGGACAGACGCCAACCCCAGCAGGAGGCCCTGGTAGGGCTGACTGCAGCCCTGGCCGGCAAGCTGGACCTGCCCCTGGCGGCAACCCATCCGATCCAGTTCCTCGATGCCGACGACTTCAAGGCCCACGAGGCCCGGGTCTGCATCGCCGAGGGCTATGTGCTGGCCGACACGCGCCGTCCCAAGCCCTTCACCGAGGCCCAGTGCTTCAAGACCCAGGACGAGATGGTGGAGCTCTTCGCCGATCTGCCCGAGGCCGTCGAGAACACGGTGGAGATCGCCAAGCGTTGCAATCTTTCCATCACCCTGGGCAAGAATTTCCTGCCGGATTTCCCCACTCCGCCGGGCGTCACCCTGGACCAGCATCTGGCCGACGAGTCACGGGCCGGACTGGAACGGCGACTGGCCCAGCTCTACCCCGATCCGGCGGAACGGGAGGCCCAGCGTCCCCGCTACGCCGAGCGCCTGGAATTCGAAATCCGGACCATCCAGCAGATGGGCTTCCCCGGCTACTTCCTGATCGTGGCGGACTTCATCCAGTGGTCCAAGAACAACGGCGTACCGGTGGGGCCGGGACGGGGCTCCGGTGCCGGTTCCCTGGTGGCCTACAGCCTCTTGATCACCGACTTGGACCCCTTGTATTACGAGCTGCTGTTCGAGCGCTTTCTCAACCCGGAACGGGTGTCCATGCCCGACTTCGACGTGGACTTCTGCCAGGATGGCCGCGACCGGGTAATCCAGTACGTGAAGGACAAGTACGGCAGCCATGCCGTGTCCCAGATCGCCACCTTCGGCACCATGGCGGCCAAGGCGGTGATCCGCGATGTGGGGCGGGTGCTGGACCTGCCCTTCAACTTCGTGGACCAGTTCGCCAAGCTGATACCCAACGAACTGGGGATCACCCTGGCCGATGCCCTGGACAAGGAGCCCGCCCTGCGGGAGCGCATCGAGGGCGAGGAGGAGCTGGGCCAACTCTGGGAACTGGCCACCAAGCTGGAGGGCATGATCCGCAATGTGGGCATGCACGCCGGCGGCGTACTGATCGCACCGGGCAAGCTGACCGACTTCTGCCCACTCTACTCCGCCGACGGCGGCTCGGTGGTGAGCCAGTTCGACAAGGACGACGTGGAAAAGGCCGGCCTGGTGAAGTTCGACTTCCTGGGCCTGCGCACCCTCACCATCCTCAACGAGGCGGTGCACTTCGCCAACACGGTGGAAGGGGGGAGCGTGGAGTTGGAGACCCTGCCTCTGGACGATGGTTCCACCTACGAGCAGGTGTTCAAGAACGCCAATACCACGGCAGTATTTCAGTTCGAATCCGGCGGCATGAAGGACATGCTGGTCCAGGCCAAGCCTGACCGCCTGGAGGATCTGATCGCCCTGAACGCCTTGTACCGGCCCGGTCCCATGGACCTGATTCCCAGCTTCATCGCCCGCAAGCATGGCCGGGAGCGGGTGACCTATCTGACTCCGAGCCTGGAAAAGGTGCTGTCCACCACCTACGGCATCATGGTGTATCAGGAGCAGGTGATGCAGACCGCCCAAGTGGTGGCGGGCTACTCCCTGGGGGGGGCCGACATGCTGCGCCGAGCCATGGGCAAGAAGAAGCCCGAGGAAATGGCTCAGCAACGGGCGATCTTTGTCCAGGGCGCAGCCGGCAACGAGATCGACGAGACTACCGCCAACGAAATTTTCGACTACATCGACAAGTTCGCCGGTTACGGCTTCAACAAGTCCCATGCCGCCGCCTATTCCCTGGTGGCCTACCAGACGGCCTGGCTCAAGTGTCATTACCCGGCCTCCTTCCTGGCGGCCACCCTGTCGTCGGAAATGGCCAACACCGACAAGGTGCAGTTCTTCTGCAACGATGCCAAGCAGGGTGGGCTCACTTTCCTGTCACCGGACATAAATGCCAGCGGCATTCGCTTCCAGCCGGTGGATGGCAAGAGCATCCGCTACGGCCTGGGCGCCATCAAGGGCACCGGCGAGTCGGCCCTATCGGTGATTCTCAAGGCCCGTGAAGAGGGTGGCCCCTTCAAGGATCTGTTCGATTTCTGCCGCCGCATCGACAAGCGGGTGGTGAACCGGCGGGTGATCGAGGCCCTGATCCGGGCTGGCGCCTTCGACAGTGTGGACGACCATCGCCACAAGCTCTTCGCTTCCGTCGGCATCGCCCTAGAAGCGGCGGAACAGGCCGAGCGTAACGCCCATCAGGGTGGCTTGTTCGATCTGGGCGGGCCGGGAGAACCCGGCGCCAGCGAGACGCACTATCTGGAGGTGCCCCGCTGGAGCGAACGGGAGCAGTTGCTGAACGAAAAGCCGGCCCTGGGTTTTTTCCTCTCCGGCCATCCCTTCCACGGCTATCGGCAGGAAGTTGCCCGCTTCACCCGGCGCAGCCTGTCCCAACTGGAGCCCCAGAAGGAACTGGTGCTGATGGCCGGCGTGGTGGTTTCTACTCGTACCCAGATGACTCGGCGCGGCAAGATGGCCATCGTCATGCTGGACGATGCCAGTGCCCAGGTGGAGGTCACGGTATTCAACGAGCTGTGGGATGCCGAGCGGGCCAAGATCAAGGAAGACGAGCTGCTCTTGGTGGAGGGCAAGGTGCAGAAGGACGAATATATGGGAGGCTTGCGGGTCACGGCGGACAAGCTGATGACCCTGGCCGAGGCCCGTAGTCGTTTCGCCCGTCAGTTGCGCCTGTCCATGAACGGCCAGGCCGATGCAGAAAAACTGCGCAGCCTGCTGGCACCCCATCGCCACGGCCCCTGTCCGGTGCGCTTGGCCTACCGCAACAACGAGGCACAGGCGGAAATGACCCTGCCCGAGGGCTGGCGGGTGCGTCTCGATGATGCGTTGCTGGAGGCGCTCCAGGACTGGCTGACGCCGGGCAATGTGGAAGTGATCTACGGATGATCCGGCTGATCGATACCACCCTGCTTGGCGAACTGAACGCCGAGGCCGCCGCCAGCCCCCGGCGGCGGCGCAATCACAACTTCCATTCGGCCGACGACCATCCTGCACATCGCCTGCTCAACGCCATCGAACCGGGTTCCTACGTGGCGCCCCATCGGCACTTGGAGACAGCGAAGGATGAAACCATGCTGGTCCTGAAGGGGCGGCTGGGACTGGTGATCTTCGACGATGGAGGCGGTGTGGTGCAGACCGTCGTACTGGCGGCAACAGGCGATGTGCGTGGAGTGGATATTCCCCATGACACCTGGCATTCCCTGGTGGCCCTGGAAACGGGCACGGTGTTTTTCGAAACCAAGGCCGGCCCCTATCGGGCGCTTACAGTCGAGGAACGGGCACCCTGGGCGCCGGCGGAGAACGATGGGGCGGCGGCAAAGTATCTACGGCAACTGGAACAGCATTTTTGTTAAAACTTGGCGGCTGACCGCTGGATCGGAAAACCAATAAAAAACGGCCGCCCGAAGGCGGCCGTTTCAATTCCAAGATCGGGTTTAACCGATATCAGAAGGAGTGACGCAGGGAGGCGCCCAGGGAGCGGGGGTCGCCGCCGGCAGCCTGACCAGTTACAGCGTTGTTGTAGAAGTTGGAAGCGGAAGCAGAGCCGTTGTCGATCTTGGTCCAGTAGGCACGGACCTTGGTGCGCTTGCTCAGGTCGTAGCTGTAGGCCAGGGACCACTGCTTGGCATCGGAATCCGCCAGATCGCCGGTGGAGAGTTCCACTTCCTTGGCGCGGGCATATTCGACGGAAACCAGGCTACGGCCAAACTGATGACCGGCACCCACCATCCAGGCGGTGCGCTCGGCGGACGGGTTGGCAACCAGAGCGGCGGCACTGTTCTCATACTTCTGCTTGTCCCACAGGGCAACGATGCTGGTGCCCTGGCCGAAGTTGTACTTGCCGGTCAGGCGATTGGCCTTCAGCTCGTCGCTGTAGGGGGTGCCGACAGCAACGGCGCCATTCAGGGCGGTAGCCAGGGTGCTGAACTGGACTTCGTTGCGAGTGACGTGGGCATAGCCCAGAGTCAGGCCGCCGATGGCGTACTGCAGGCCCAGTTGCCATTCCTTGCCGTTCACCGAAGTAGCGGCGCCATCGGTGTTGCGGTTGCCGGCGGCAGCGTACAGCAGGGTGGCGTTGAAGCCGTTCACCGTGGGGGAAACATAGGCGATGGCGTTGGAGGTCCGATCATCGGTGCCGGTCTTGACGCCGCCAATGGTGCCGTAGATGGCGCCGGTGTAGGCCACGCCGGAAGCGCCGGGAGCATAGCTCAGGGCGTTGCCCTGGGCGCGGTAGGGACCGGTCAGGGTGCCGACCTTGACGGAGCCGAAGGCGCCGGAAAGGCCCAGGAAGGAATCGCGGGAGGCGCCAAAGTTGGCGGCGGAGTTCAGGCCGTTGGTGCCGCCGTTGGTGTCGGCGTTGTTGCCGTAGGTCAGGGCGGTTTCCAGTTGGAAGAGGGCCTTCAGACCGTTGCCCAGATCTTCTTCGCCCTTGAAACCGATATGGGAGGAGTTGCTGACCACGCGGGTCTTGTTGCCCATGTTGGCGGCTTGGTTGCTGATGGAGGCGGATTCCACGCCCAGGTCGGCCACGCCGTAGATGACGACATTGGACTGGGCAAAGGCAACGCTGGACAGACCGGCGATGGCCAGGGCGATCAGTTTCTTCTGCATGTATTTCTCCTTGATTGAAAAAACGTGGGTAATGCGAATGGCTACACGTGTTTAGCCACTGGATGACCCGAGGCTTCTAGGTAAGCGGGCAAATTATAGGCTGCCGCTGACAGCTCCAAGTCTGGGGAATGAATGTTTTGTCATGGAACTGCAATAAAACTGTTGGGTTGGTGCAACAGTCATGCCTTGTTCATGCCAATTTTGTCACAGCCAGTGAAAACGGCCGCCAGTGGCGGCCGTTCCGGATTGTTCGTATTTCAATGGAATCAGAGTTCCTTGGAGTGCTCGGTCAGATACTTGGCAACACCATCCGGGCTGGCCTTCATACCGGCCTTTCCCTTGTTCCAGCCGGCTGGGCAGACCTCGCCGTGTTCTTCGGTGAATTGCAGGGCATCCACCATGCGCAGCATTTCGTCGATATTACGGCCCAGGGGCAGGTTGTTGATGACCTGATGCTGCACCACGCCATTCTTGTCGATCAGGAAGGAGCCTCGGAAGGCTACGCCACCAGCAGACTCCACGTCATAGGCCTGGCAGATCTCGTGCTTTACGTCGGCCACAAGGGTGTACTTGACCTGGCCGATGCCTCCTTTTTCGATGGGGGTGTTCTTCCAGGCCAGATGAGAGAACTGGGAGTCGATGGAGCAACCGATCACCTCCACGCCCCGGGCCTTGAAGTCATCGAAGCGGTGGTCGAAGGCGATCAGTTCGGAGGGGCAGACGAAGGTGAAGTCCAGGGGATAGAAGAACAGCACCGCGTGCTTGCCTTTGATGTGCTCGGAAAACTTGATCTGCTTGATTTCATTGTTGCCGAAGACTGCGTTGGCGCTGAAATCGGGTGCTTGCTTGCCGACGAGTACAGCCATGATTTTCTCCTTGTTGGGGTTGCGGGGTAGGACGTAATGGTGCTCTCCGCCAAGGAGGTATGTCAATCGACTCAGCCTATCGGGGGGATAGGGGCAGGCAATGGAAAATAGTGCCTATGCGGTAGGCAATTGAGTGAACCCGATATATTCCCCCTCGCCGGGTTCCACCGCCACCTGCTCTACCCGGGCAGCGGGGGGGCCGCTTCTGGACCAGGCGATCTGGGCAGCGACGGCCTCGGGGGCGCCGGCGATCATGGCTTCGACACTGCCATCGTGACGGTTGCGTACCCAGCCGGTGACACCTAGGCGCTGCGCTTCCTGGGTCATGCTGGCCCGGTAGCAAACGCCCTGGACGCGACCGGTGATGATGAGGTGGCGGATTTCCATTGATGACATCAGCAACGACCCCAATCAGTTACCTCCAATCCAGAAAATGGGCCGGAGGGATGGTCCTCACTTCACCCGCATGCCCGGTATGGCGCCGCTGTCGGGGGAGAGAATGAACAGCCCCGGCGTTTTCCCGTCTTCGTCGGAGGCCGCCAGCACCATGCCCTCGGACATGCCGAATTTCATCTTGCGGGGGGCCAGGTTGGCCACCATGACGGTGAGTCGGCCCACCAGGACGGCGGGGTCGTAGGCGGACTTGATACCGGCGAAGACCTGGCGCGGCCGCATTTCCCCATTCTCTGTCTCGCCGATGTCCAGTTCCAGTCGGATCAGCTTGTCGGCGCCCTCCACGTGGGAGGCGGTCACGATGCGGGCGATGCGTAGATCCACCTTGGTGAAGTCGTCGATGGAAATTGTGGGGCTGGTCTGCATCTTGTCCACTGCCTGTTGTTGGTGCTGGGCGTGGCGCTGCAGGGAGTGCTGTTCCGGCTTGGGTTCCAGGTACTCCTTGTTTGCAGCCACCAAGGCTTCGACTTGCTTGGGGTCGATGCGGGTCATCAGATGTTCGTAAGCTCTAATTTCATGCCCCACCGGCAGCAGTTGGGCCGCGTCGGCCCAGGTCAGTGGCGCAATATTGAGGAAGGCCTCGGCCTGGGTGGCGAGGTGGGGCAGCACCGGCTTCAGGTAGAGGGTCAGCAGACGGAAAGCATTGATCAGTACCGTGCAAACGTAATGCAGGATGGCTTCCTTTTTCGGGTCCTTGGCCAGTTGCCAGGGCTGGTGCTTGTCCACAAACTGATTCACCTGATCGGCCAGGGTCATGATGCGGCGCAGAGCGCGGCCGTAGTCCCGGGCCTCGTAATGGCCGGCGATCTCTTCCGCCGCCTCCATTAGCCCCGGCAGGTCGCCGCGGAACTGGTCATCGAGATGGACGTGGAGCAGTGCGCCGCCGAAGCGTTTCTGGATGAATCCGGCGGCGCGGCTGGCGATGTTGATGTACTTGCCCACCAGATCGGCATTTACCCGCTGGACGAAGTCCTCCAGGTTGAGGTCGATGTCCTCCAGGCTGCCGTTGAGCTTGGCGGCGAAGTAGTAGCGCAGCCATTCCGGGTTCAGTCCCTGCTGGAGATAGCTCTCGGCGGTGATGAAGGTGCCCCGTGACTTGGACATCTTGGCACCATCCACGGTCAGGAAGCCGTGGGCGAAGATGCTGGTGGGCGTGCGGTAGCCGGCCTGCTCCAGCTCGGCGGGCCAGAACAGGGCATGGAAGTAGAGAATGTCCTTGCCGATGAAGTGGTACAGCTCGGCCTGGGAATCCCTGCCCCAGTATGCGTCGAAGTCGAGGCCCTTTCTGGCGCAGAGATTGCGGAAGGAGCCCATGTAACCGATGGGAGCGTCCAGCCAGACATAGAAATACTTGCCCGTGCCCTTGCCGGATTCGCCGGGAATCTCGAAACCGAAGTAGGGGGCGTCCCGTGAAATGTCCCAGTCGGTGAGCTTGTTCTCTCCCTCGGCGCCGAGCCACTCCTGCATCTTGTTGGCGGCTTCCTGCTGGAGGCGCCCTGCCTGGCGGGTCCAGCTCCGCAGGAAGGCCTGGCAGCGGGTGTCCGACAGCTTGAAGAAATAATGATCGGAATGACGCAGTTCCGGCTTGGCACCGGAGACCGCCGAATAGGGATCCTTCAGGTCCGTGGGGGCGTAGGCAGCGCCGCAGGATTCGCAGGAGTCGCCGTACTGGTCCTTGGCACCGCACTTGGGGCATTCGCCCTTGATGAAGCGGTCCGGCAGGAACATCTGCTTCACCGGGTCGTAGTACTGCTCGATGGAGCGCACCTCGATCAGGCCGGCCGCCTTGAGCTTGCCGTAGATGTCCTCGGCGTAGAAGCGGGTTTCGTCGGAATGGGTGGTGTGGTAGTTGTCGAAGGCCACGTGGAAGCCGGCGAAGTCCCGGCTGTGCTCCCCATGGACCCGGGCGATCAGCTGCTCCGGGGTGATGCCCTCCTTCTCGGCCCGCAGCATGATGGGGGTGCCGTGGGTGTCGTCGGCGCAGACATAGTGGCACTCGTGGCCCCGCATTTTCTGGAAGCGCACCCAGATATCGGTCTGGATGTATTCCACCAGATGGCCCAGGTGGATGGCGCCGTTGGCGTAGGGCAGGGCGCTGGTGACGAGAATCTTGCGGGAGGTCATGGGGGAAGTGGCACAGACGGGGAAACTGGGATTCTAGCAAAGGGGCTCGGTCGGCTATACTTGACGCCCTCGCTCGACTATTCGCAAACCCAGCCAAGACAAAGGTTCCCAACGCCATGAGCATGACCGACAGCCTGGTACAGGCAGCCCTCAAAGAAGTGATCGACCCCAACACCGGCAAGGACCTGGTGTCCTCCCGCAATATCCGCAATCTCAAGGTTTCCGGCGACGAGGTTACCCTCGACGTGGAGCTGGGCTACCCGGCCCGCAGCCAACTGGACATGATCCGCAAGCTGGTGGTGGATAGGCTGACGGCCCTTGGGGCGAGCAAGGTGAATGTGGATGTGCGCCACAGGATCGTCAGCCATGCGGTGCAGAAGGGCGTGAAGCTGGTTCCCGGTGTGAAGAACATCATTGCCGTGGCCTCGGGCAAGGGTGGCGTGGGCAAGTCCACCACGGCGGTGAATCTGGCCCTGGCCCTGGCCGCCGAAGGCGCCGGCGTCGGCATCCTGGATGCCGATATCTACGGTCCTTCCATTCCCCAGTTATTGGGCATCCATGGTCTCCAGCCTGCCTCCAGTGATGGCAAGTCCATGGAGCCCATGGAGGCCCATGGTCTCCAGGCCATGTCCATCGGATTCCTGGTGGATGTGGAAACGCCCATGGTCTGGCGCGGTCCCATGGTGACCACGGCCCTCCAGCAGTTGCTGAACGAAACCCGCTGGCGGGAATTGGACTACCTGGTGGTGGATATGCCCCCCGGCACCGGAGATGTCCAGCTCACCCTGGCCCAGAAGGTGCCGGTCACCGGCGCGGTAATCGTCACCACGCCCCAGGATCTGGCCCTGCTTGATGCCCGCAAGGGCCTGAAGATGTTCGAGAAGGTGGGGGTGCCCATCCTGGGCCTGGTGGAGAACATGAGCATCCACATCTGCAGCAACTGCGGCCACCCGGAGCACATCTTCGGCGCCGGAGGCGCGGCCCGCATGGCCCAGGACTACGGTGTCGAGGTGCTGGGTTCTTTGCCCCTGGACATCCATATCCGCCAGCAGGCCGATGGCGGCAAGCCCACCGTGGCAGCGGAACCGAATGGCCAGATCGCCGAGATGTATCGGGCCATCGCCCGCCGGATAGCGGTACGCGTTGCCGAACAGGCGAAGGATATGAGTTCACGCTTCCCCAATATCGTCGTGCAAAACACCTGAAACGACCGGGGAATTGTGATCTAATCCGCCCTAAATCCACCTGGCGCCCCCGCTTGACGGGGGCGCCGCGTTTCAGGGAAGCAGCAGGCATGGCCATCAAATCGGACAAATGGATACGCCGCATGGCGGAGCAGCACGGCATGATCGAACCCTTCGAGCCTGGCCTGGTGCGGGAGGTCAATGGTCAGAAGATCGTCTCCTATGGCACCTCCAGCTACGGCTACGATATCCGCTGCTCGAGGGAATTCCGGGTGTTCACCAACATCAATTCCACCATTGTGGATCCGAAGAACTTTGATCCGAGTTCCTTCGTCGAGATGGATGGCGACTACTGCATCATCCCGCCCAATTCCTTCGCCCTGGCCCGCACCATGGAGTACTTCCGCATCCCGCGCAACGTACTCACGGTCTGCCTGGGCAAGAGCACCTACGCCCGCTGCGGCATCATTGTCAACGTGACGCCCTTCGAGCCCGAATGGGAAGGCTACGTGACCCTGGAGTTCTCCAACACCACGCCCCTGCCCGCCAAGATCTACGCCGGCGAGGGCTGTGCTCAGGTGCTGTTCTTCGAGTCCGACGAAGTCTGCGAGATTTCCTACAAGGACCGGGGCGGCAAGTACCAGGGCCAGGTCGGTGTGACATTGCCCAAGATTTAAACGGAATACTGTTTCCAGGCGGCCATTGACGCGGAGGCCCCGCCGCCGGGCCGCCCCAAGGCGGGGCCAGTCCAATAAACGGAGTCCGCGCCAGGCGCGGACGAACACCAGTTATCCCCTTCCTAGGGAAGGGGGCTAGGGGGTAGGTCCACCATGCGCTTTCATTTTCCCATCATCATCATCGACGAGGACTTCCGTTCCGAGAACGCTTCGGGCCTGGGGATTCGTGCCCTGGCCAAGGCCTTCGAGGATGAAGGCCTGGAAGTGCTGGGAGTCACCAGCTACGGCGACCTGGCCTCCTTCGCCCAGCAGCAGAGCCGGGCTTCGGCCTTCATCCTCTCGGTGGATGACGAGGAGCTGGCCCTGGAGCCGGAGGAAACCCTGGCCGAGCTGCGGGCCTTCGTCAGTGAAATCCGCAACCGCAATACCGAGATACCCATCTTCCTTCATGGCGAGACCCGCACCTCCCGGCACATTCCCAACGACGTGCTGCGGGAGCTGCACGGCTTTATCCACATGTACGAGGACACGCCGGAGTTCATTGCCCGCAACGTCAAGCGCGAGGCCAAGGCCTATCTGGATTCCCTGCCGCCGCCGTTTTTCCGCGCTCTTACCCACTACGCTGCCGACGGTTCCTATTCCTGGCATTGCCCCGGCCATTCCGGCGGCGTCGCTTTCCTCAAGAGCCCGGTGGGGCAGATGTTTCACCAGTTCTTCGGCGAGAACATGCTGCGGGCCGATGTCTGCAATGCCGTGGAGGAACTGGGCCAGTTGCTGGACCACACCGGGCCGGTGGCCGCCTCCGAGCGCAACGCGGCGCGGATTTTCCATGCCGACCACCTGTTCTTCGTCACCAACGGCACCTCCACCTCCAACAAGATCGTCTGGCACTCCACGGTGGCCCCCGGCGACGTGGTGATCGTGGACCGCAACTGCCACAAGTCCATCCTCCACGCCATCATGATGACCGGCGCCATACCGGTATTCCTGATGCCCACCCGCAACAACTACGGCATCATCGGGCCGATCCCGAAGAGCGAGTTCAAGTGGGAGAACATCCAGAAGAAGATCGCCGCCCACCCCTTCGCCAAGGATGTTCAGGGCAAGCCCCGAGTGCTGACCATCACCCAGAGCACCTATGACGGCATCCTCTACAACGTGGAGGACATCAAGGCGGAATTGGACGGCAAGATCGAAACCCTGCATTTCGATGAAGCCTGGCTGCCCCACGCCGCCTTCCACGATTTCTACGGCGACTACCATGCCATCGGCGCTGACCGGCCCCGCTGCAAGGAGTCCATGGTGTTCTCCACCCAGTCCACCCACAAGCTGCTGGCAGGCCTTTCCCAGGCCTCACAGATTCTGGTGCAGGATGCCGAGAACAACCGGCTGGACCGGGATGTGTTCAACGAGGCCTACCTGATGCATACCTCCACCTCGCCCCAGTACTCCATCATCGCCTCCTGCGATGTGGCGGCGGCCATGATGGAGGAGCCGGCGGGAACAGCCCTGGTGGAAGAGTCCATCGCCGAGGCCCTGGATTTCCGTCGCGCCATGCGCAAGGTGGATGAGGAATGGGGCGCAGACTGGTGGTTCAAGGTCTGGGGGCCCGATGACCTGTCCGAGGAAGGCATCGAGGAGCGGGCCGCCTGGATGCTCAAAACCGGCGAACGCTGGCACGGTTTCGGCGATCTGGCCGAAGGCTTCAATATGCTGGATCCGATCAAGGCCACCATCATTACCCCGGGCCTCGACGTGGACGGCGACTTCGCCGACGACTTCGGCATCCCCGCCGCCATCGTCACCAAGTACCTGGCCGAGCATGGCGTGATCGTGGAGAAGTGCGGCCTCTACAGCTTCTTCATCATGTTCACCATCGGCATCACCAAAGGCCGCTGGAACACCCTGGTCACCGCTCTGCAACAGTTCAAGGATGACTACGACAAGAACCATCCGCTGTGGAAGGCCCTGCCGGAATTCGTCGCCAAGCATCCTCGCTACGAGCGCATCGGCCTCAAGGATCTATGCACCCAGATTCACGAGGTGTACAAAGCCAACGACGTGGCGCGGCTCACCACCGAGATGTATCTGTCCGACATGGAGCCGGCCATGCGCCCGGCCGATGCCTTCGCCCGCATGGCCCACCGGGAAATCGAGCGGGTGGCGGTGGATGCCCTGGAAGGCCGGGTTACCGCCGTGCTGCTGACCCCCTATCCGCCCGGTATTCCTCTGCTGATTCCGGGAGAGCGCTTCAATCGCAGCATCTGCAACTACCTGAGCTTCGCCCGGGAGTTCAATGCGGGCTTCCCTGGCTTTGAGACCGACATCCACGGACTGGTGAAGGGTGAGGACGGCCGTTATTACGTGGACTGCGTGGCCCGCTGATTTCCTGGGCAGGCGGGCCCTATGCCTGCACCCGCTCGTAGGTGACGAATGCAAAACCGGTCCCGTTCTCGCTGACACCGGCGCGGCGGGCGGTTTCCCGCCATTGGGCAGGTGAAATTTCCGGGAAGAAGGCATCGGCCTCCGGTGCCAGATCCACCTCTGTCAGAACCAGGCGGCGGGCATGGGGCAGCGCCAGGGCGTAGAGCTCGGCGCCGCCGATGACGAAGGCGGACGCCTGACCCGCAAGCACCAGGGCCGCCTCAAGACCATGGGCCACCTCCGCCCCCTCGGCCCGATAAGCCTCTTGGTGGGTTACGACAATATTGCGTCGCCCCGGCAGGGGCCGGAAACGGGGCGGCAGGGATTCCCAGGTGCGACGCCCCATGATCACCGCAGCTCCCATGGTGGTTTCCCGAAAGAAGCGCATGTCCTCCGGCAACCGCCAGGGCAACTGATTGCCCTTGCCGATGGCTCTGTTCCTAGCTACGGCGGCGATCAAGCTAAGGCACGGCACTTCCGACGGCTTTACACTCATTCTGAAAACCTCGCTGCTCACCCGTAGAGGGAGCACATGTTCGAGAAGGGATGGATTCTAGTCGGCGCAGGCGTCAGGAATTCTCCATATAGCCGTAAGGGCTGGAGCAGCCGGGTGTAGTGGCTTACCGTCGCGTTGGTGTAAGCGAAGTGCATAGTCTCATCCTCGCGCCAGATATTCTCCCACTGGCGCCTGCCAGCCTTGGCACTTCCTTAAAACCCCTCAAACGTGGAAACGCTCGACCGAGAGCTCGAGTTCCCTGGCCAGGGCCTGAAGGCGATCCGCAGCATTAGAGGTTTGGCGCACACTGGCGCTATTTTCCTCTGCCATGCTGGCGATGCGCTCGACACCTCGGGCAATCTCTTGGGTGGCATTGGCCTGCTCGTCGAGGGCATTGACGATATCGGCAACGGCATTGCCGACACGCTCTGCGCCACTTTGGATGCCCGTAATCGAGTCACCCGCCTGATGTGCCAGGTTAACGCCATCATTGACACGGGAAACGCCGCTTTCAATTTCCTGGGCAGCACGACGAGCGCCAGCCTGCACCTTGTCGATGACCATGGCGATGGTGTGGGTCGACTCGGAAGTCCGTTCGGCGAGTTTGCGTACCTCGTCGGCGACAACAGCAAACCCACGTCCTTGTTCTCCTGCCCGCGCAGCCTCGATGGCGGCATTCAATGCTAGCAAATTAGTCTGATCGGCGACCTCCCGGATAACGTTGATGACTGCTGAAATCTCGTTCGAGTAATTCTCGAGTTCCCGGATCGTGCTGGCAGCTTCATTGACTGCAGTTGAGACTTGGTGCATCTCTTCTGCGCTGGAATGCACCACTTGGCCGCCGCTGCGTGACTCCTCTCCGGCAGCCGCAGCGATAGCCTGGGCATCGCGGGCGTGGTCCCGTACCTGGTCAATAGATACCGACATTTCCTCCACTGCCGCTGCCATGCCTGCGGCTGCCTCACTTTGTGATTCGGTGGCACTGGCCGATTGGCTGGCGGCACCCGTCAACTCCTCAGCGGCCCGGGATAGTTCCTGCGCACTTTTCTGAGAGCCACTGACCATGCTGCGCAAGCCATCCTGCATGCGAGCAAAGGCTGCCAGAAGACGGCCGGCTTCGTCTCGGCCACCCGGCGGCACCCTGCGAGTGAGGTTGCCACTGGCAATGGCCTCGGCAATCACGACCGAAGCATTGATCGGTTCCGTAATGGCTCGAGTCAGAAACCATGCAAAACCACCTGCCGCAGCCATGCCGCCAATAATGATCAAGAAAAACATCCTCGTACCCGTGGTGTGGGTAGCCACTTCTTCTTCGTAAGTTGTTCGTGCCACCTGTGCCTGATAGGCCGAAAGCTTGTCCAGGGCCTGGGTGGCGGCCACCGCATGCTGATTACGTGCTTTCAGCAATTCCTTGACCAGTTCCGGCGAATAATCGCCCCCCTTGATCCGCTGGATCAAATCAGCGGCGCGGTCCATCCACACCTTGCGCTTGGCGGTGAAATCACTGGCCAGGGGCTTTTCCTCCTCGGTCAGATAGGTGGCCATGTATTTATCCCACAGGGTGCCAATTTCGATGCGCCGCTTCTCGAATCTTTCCACGTGAATATCTACGGCGTGGTCGTGGGCGGCGGCCAGGGGGCCCTTGGGGTCGTGCTGTATGGTCAGCAACAACTCCGTGGTGTTGTCACCCAGCAGTTCGCCGATCTTGGCCAGGTCGCGCAAAGGGACCACACGGTCTTCGTATACTGTTTTGAGGGCGGCGACGGCATTGCTCTCGTTGTGCCAGCCGATGCCTGCAGTGGTCAGCAATAGTGCACTAGCCACCATCATGAGGATAAAAATCCGTTTCCCAATGGAAAGATTATTCATGGCGCTAAACTGGAGTTTTTGACGTTTATCAATATAAACTGAATTTCCGTTTACGAGAGAATGACCTTAAGCCTTTCGGCCTACACTTATCCCAGTAACCTAGCGTAGTACGCCAGATATTCCCGGGCCGGGGCATGCCAGCTCCAGTCCCGGGTCATGCCGTTGAGCTGGAGTCGCCGCCACAGAGTTTTGTTTCGCCAGGCGGCCACGGCCCGCTCCACGGCAGCCAGGAAATCGGCGCCCCGGGCTTCCTGAAAGACAAAGCCGCTGGCGCCGTTCGCTGCCTCCGGATTGCAGTCGGTCACGGTATCCGCCAGTCCGCCGGTGGCCCGCACCAGGGGCGGGGTACCGTAGCGCTGGCTGTACATCTGGTTCAGGCCGCAGGGCTCGAAGCGAGAAGGCATCAGGAACAGGTCGGCGCCGGCTTCGATGCGATGGGCCAGGCCCTCGTCGAAACCGATGCGCACCGCCACCTGTCCCGGGTGATCCTTCGCCAGGGCGAGAAACTCCTGCTCCAGGGTTTTGTCGCCGTTGCCCAGCACCACCAGTTGGACCGGTAGGTCGAGGATCTTGCTGGCGCTTGTGACCAGCAGGTCCAGGCCCTTCTGGTGGGTGAGCCGGCTCACCACGCCCAGCAGGGGCCGGTCGGGGGCTTCCGCCAGCCCCAGCTCCCGTTGCAGGGCGGACTTGTTCAGGGCCTTGCCCTCCAGATGCAGGGCGTCGTAGGGATGGGGAATGTGGGGGTCCCGGGCCGGGTCCCAAATCTTCGTGTCGATGCCGTTGAGAATGCCCAAGAGGCTGTCCCGCCGATGGCGCAGCAGGCCGTCCAGGCCCATACCCTCTTCCGGCGTCTGGACTTCCCGGGCGTAGCCGGGGCTCACCGTGGCGATGCCGTCGGCGTGTTGCAGGCCGGCCTTGAGGAAGGACAGATAGCCGTGGTATTCGACGCCCACCATGGACCAGGCCGCAGGAGGCAGGCCCAGGGCCGCCAGGGCCGTCTGGCCGAAGAGTCCCTGGAAGGCCAGGTTATGGACCGTGATCAGGGTTCGGGCACGGGCGCCGGGCAGGTAGCGCAGATAGGCAGGGGCCAGGCCCGTCTGCCAATCGTTGCAATGGAGCAGATCGCACTGCCAGTCCAGGGGACAGTCCGTGCTGCCGAGCCAGGCGGCGACCCGAGAGAGCAGGCCGAAGCGCAGATGATTGTCGGGCCAGTCGAGGCCGTCCGGCCCCAGGTAGGGATTGCTCGGGCGGGCGTAATACTCCGGGCAGTCCAGCAACAGCAGGGGCGTGCCGTCCGGGGCTATTGCCTGGCGCAGCAGCGCGCCAGGCAATAGCCCCCCCAGGGGAGGCACTGGGGCCACGGCAGAGGCATTCGGGAAGGCCTGTTGCAGGGCTGGATACCAGGGCAGCAGCACCCGCACGTCGGCGCCGGCCTGACGCAGGGCGGGAGGCAGGGCGGCGGAAACATCTCCCAGGCCGCCGGTCTTGACCCAGGGGGCCAGCTCGGGAGTGACAAAAAGAATTTTCATGCAGCGGAGAAGAACTTCAACAAGGTCTCAGGATCGTTTCAGATAGGCGATCAGTCCGGCGCTGGAACTGTCCAGGTCTGTGATATCTCCCTGCCCCTCGATCATGGGCAGCAACTGCTTGGCCAGTTGCTTGCCATATTCCACGCCCCACTGGTCGAAGCTGTTGAGGTTCCACAGCACCCCCAGGGCGAACACCTTGTGTTCGAACAGGGCGATCAACTGGCCCAGGGTGTAGGGGTCCAGGCGGGGCAGCAGCAGGGTGGTGGAGGGCTGGTTGCCGGGGAAGACCTTGTAGGGGGCAAGGGCCGCGGCCTGACCCTGGCTGGCGTCGCCGGCCAGCAGTTCGGCACGGGCTTCCTCCAGGGTCTTGCCCTGCATCAGGGCCTTGCTCTGGGCCAGGCAGTTGGCCAGCAACAGGGCCTGGTGGCCGGGCAGGGGCAGGTCGGCTTCCCGACAGGCGATGAAGTCGCAGGGGACCAGGCGTTCGCCCTGGTGCAGCAACTGGTAGAAGGCGTGCTGGCCGTTGGTGCCCGCCTCGCCCCAGAGGATGGGAGCCGAGGGGTAATCCAGCACCTGGCCGGCCCGGTCCACCCGCTTGCCGTTGGATTCCATTTCCAGTTGTTGGAGATAGCGGGGCAATAGTTCCAGGGACTGGCTGTAGGGCAGCAGAGCCCGGGTCTGGGCGCCGAGGAAGTCGGTGTTCCAGACTTCCAGCAAAGCCAGGGTCAAGGGCAGGTTGGCCTCCGCCGGAGCAGTGAGGAAATGCCGGTCCATGGCCCGGCCCCCTTCCAGCAGACGGCGGAAATTCCCGAAACCCACGGCCAGGGCCAGGGGCAGACCGATAGCCGACCAGAGGGAAAATCGACCTCCCACCCAGTCCCAGAAGGCAAAGGCATTGGCCGGGTCGATGCCGAATTCCGCCACGGCCTTGAGATTGGTGGAGACTGCCACGAAGTGCCGGGCCACCGCCCCCTCACCCAGGGTTGCCACCAGCCACTGGCGGGCGGAGGCGGCATTCTGCATGGTCTCCTGGGTGGTGAAGGTTTTGCTGGCGATGATGAACAGCGTGGTGGCCGGGTCCAGGTCGGCCAGGGTGGCCGCCAGATGGGCGCCGTCCACGTTGGAGACGTAGTGCAGCTTCAGGCCGGGCACCTGACAGGCGTTGAGGGCCTGGGTCGCCATCTTGGGCCCCAGGTCGGAGCCGCCGATGCCGATGTTCACCACGTTGCGGATCATCTCTCCGCCGGCCCCCCGCCACTGGCCCTGATGAATGCGCCGGCAGAAATCCTCCATCCGGTCCAGCACCGCAGCCACGTCCGGCATCACGTCCCGGCCCTGGCAGAGGATGGCCTGGTCCGGCGCGGCGCGCAGGGCCATGTGCAGCACCGCACGTCCCTCGGTGTGATTGATGGGCTCGCCGGTGATCATGCGGGCGAGCCACCCCGGGCCGTCGCGCCATTGCCAGAGCTGCCGCAACAGATCCAGGGTCGGGCCATCAATGCGCTGTTTGGAAAAGTCCAGCAGCAAGCCATCCCACTCCAGGGAGCAGCGGGAAAAACGTTCCGGGTCGGCACACAGATTCCGCAGATGGAGCTTGTTCAGGCGGGCGGACTGTTGTTCCAGGCCCTGCCAGAGGGGGGACTGGGTGATCGAAGTTGTCATAGCCAGATCATCATGCCCATTTCAAAGGGGTGGGTAAGCATCTCGTGGCGGGGAAAGGCGCGAATGCGGTACTCGATCTTGCCGCAGAGGTCAGGGACCAGATCCAGAGCATAGCGTTCCCGACCATCCTCGCCGCGCCCCCGGTGTTCCAGGCGCAGACGTCGGGCCGGCCGATGGTGGGCGCCATTGGGGCGGCCCAGCAGCAGTTCCACCTGGACGTCGGCGGGAGCCAGACCGTTCAACTGCAACGCCACCTCGAATTGCACGCCTTCGCCAAAGCCGATCCGGCGAGTGGCGGCGTCCAGCCGCTGCATGATCACGCCGGGCCAGGCCCGGCGCACCCGTGCCTTCCAGGTTGCGAGGCTGCGGGCGCCGGCGAAGTTGTCCTGACTGTAGCGGCGCCACTGGCGGGAGGCAGACTGATAGAACTTGGTCACGTATTCCCCCACCATCCGCTGGGAAGTGAAGTGGGGGGTCACCGTGGCGATGGAGCGCTTGGCCATGGCCACCCAGCCCGGCGAATAGCCCATGGGACCGCGGTTGTAGTAAAGGGGGATGACCTGATCCTGGAGGGCCTCGTAGAGACTGCGGGCCTCTTCCGCATCGCGACGGTTGTCGTCGTAAGTAGCGGAAACAGGCTTGATGCCCCAGCCATTTTCACTTCCTTCGCTGTCGTCGAAGCCCTCGGCCCACCAGCCATCCAGCACCGAGAGATTGATCACCCCGTTGATGGCCGCCTTCATGCCCGAAGTGCCCGAGGCTTCCAGAGGATAGACCGGGTTGTTGAGCCAGACATCCACTCCGGCCACCAGGCGCCGACTCAAGTGCAGATCATAGCCCTCGGCCATCAGGATGCGGCCCTCGAATTCGGGCATGGCGGCGACTTCGGCGATGCGTCGGATCAGGGACTGTCCCGGTTCGTCGGCTGGATGGGCCTTGCCGGCGAAGATGAACAGCACCGGCCGCTCCGGGTCGGCAACGATCTGGCGCAGCCAGTCCAGGTTCCTGAACAGCAGCGTGGCACGCTTGTAGGTGGCGAAGCGGCGGGCGAAACCGATGGTCAGCACATTGGGATTATCGGGATCGGCATATTTCAGCAGCCGGTCCAGGTGGGCCTGGGAACCCTGGTTGCGGGCGTGCTGCTGGCCAATGCGGTGGCGCAGCAGATAGAGCATCTGGGACTTGATGGCCAGGCGCGCACTCCAGAACACATGGTCCGGAATGTTATCGATGCCGGCCCAGCAGTGGGTATCCGTGAGCCTCTGGCTCCAGCCGTCCCCCAGGTAGCGGTTCAGGGTGTCGTGCCAGAGGTCGGACAGAAAGGTGGGGACATGGACGCCGTTGGTGACGTAGTCCATGGGGTTGTCGCCGGGATTGATCTGGGGCCACAGTCCGGCCAGCATGCGGGCCGACACCTCGCCATGGACCCTGGAGACGCCATTCTGGAAACGGGAGCCCCGGATCGCCAGGGCGGTCATGTTGAACTCGTGCTGGCCTGGTACCCGGCCCAGTTCCAGCAGGGCCTCCA
Source organism: Denitratisoma oestradiolicum (assembly GCF_902813185.1). Taxonomy (GTDB): domain Bacteria; phylum Pseudomonadota; class Gammaproteobacteria; order Burkholderiales; family Rhodocyclaceae; genus Denitratisoma; species Denitratisoma oestradiolicum. Next base: position 3,738,878 of record NZ_LR778301.1, on the reverse strand, counting down.
TGTCGCAGCCCAGTTCCCGGCAGAACTGGCCGAAGTACTGGCGAATCATGTCCTCGGCGAAATGATCGTGGCCGGCGGGCACGGCGGTGTGGGTGGTGAATACCGTGTTGCAGGCCACGGCCTCCAGGGCGCTGGTCATGTCCAGGCCTTCCTGCACCAGTTGGCGCATGCGCTCCAGGATCAGAAAGGCGGCATGGCCTTCGTTGATGTGCCAGACAGTGGGTTGATAGCCCACTTCCTTCAGGACCTTGACGCCGCCGACACCGAGGATGATTTCCTGTTCCAGGCGGGTGGTGCGGTCGCCGCCGTAGAGTTGGTGGGCGATGTCACGGTCGTGGATGGCGTTGCGCTCGAGGTCCGTGTCCAGCAGGTAAAGCCTGACCTGGCCCACCTTCACCTGCCAGACCTTCACTTCCACGTTCCGTCCCGGCAGGGTCACCGTGACGTGCAGTTCGCTGCCATCGCTTTTCAGTACCGGCGCCATGGGCAGGTCGTCGAAGTCAGAGTCGTTGTACATGGCAGCCTGGCGACCCTCGCCATCGATGGTCTGCTGGAAGTAGCCCTGACGGTAGAGCAGCCCGACGCCGACGAAGGGCAGCTTCATGTCGCTGGCGGTCTTGCAGTGGTCCCCGGCCAGGATGCCCAGGCCGCCGGAGTAGATGGGCAGGCTTTCGTGAAAGCCGAATTCGGCGCAGAAGTAGGCGATGGATTCACCTTGCTCCAGGCGGGGCACATGGTCCCGGGGCGGCGTCTTGTGATAACTGTCGTAGGCGGACAGCACCCGGGCCAGCATGCCCAGATACACCGGGTCTTCCGCCGCGCTGTCGAGACGGTGCTGGTCCACGCGCTTCAACAGGGCCTTGGGGCTGTGGCTGGCGGCGTTCCAGAGCTTCTGCCCGAGGCGCACGAAGAGGGCACGGGTGGGCCGGTCCCAGCTATACCAGAGATCGTTGGCCAGCTCGTCGAGCCGGCTCAGGGCGGGGGGCAGTCGGGGATTGACCTCCAGCAGGTAGCGGGTTCCGGGCATGGCAGCACCTCTTGGCAATGGGATCTAGATTTTGTGGGGACGATATTCCATGACGACGGAAATCTCACCGTCATTCAGGGGCCAGGACAGGGTCAGCTCCGCGCCCTGCATCACCCGTTCGAAGCCGGCTTCCGACTGGGATACCGTATGGTGGGGCTGGGCACTCACGGTGGCGGGGGGGAAGCGGAGCAGCAGCGTACCACCCAGTTCGCTGTCGTCCAGGGACAGGCCCTCGGCACGGGAGAGTTCCAGCACCTGGCCGAAGCCGCAGGGAATGCTGCCGTCGCTCAGGATGTAGCGTCCGCCGTAGCCGTCGCAACTGGGCATGGACAGGTTGATCCGGGTCTCCAGCCGGCCCCGCAGTCCATGAATCCGGTAGCTGACGCCCAGGCGGTGGCCATTCACCGCGTACTGCTTGTCCAGGCGCCAGCCCGGGCCACTGGCGTTGAAGTTGCCGCCCTCGTCGTTGCCGGGCTGGTAATGGTCGAGGAGGTGCCGGCTACCATCGGAGGCAATCCAGGTGTCGAGGAACAGGGCGCGGGGAAGCGTGTCGGGCCGGGCGTCCTCGACCGTCACGTCATGGAGGAAGGCTACCCGGTCGTGGGCCGAGACGATGCCGCTGTCGGGACTGGCCATGTCCTGCCGGGCCTGGAGAGCCTGATCGATCTTGTCATGGTAGGCCTCGTCGTGACGGCGCAGGGTATCGCCGAAGTTATGGCAGGCCTCGTAGGCCGAGAGCTCGATCAGGGTGCCCAGGCCATCGTCGCGGCACACGGCCTGGAGCACGGGGGAACGCAGGAAAGTTTCCCGGTGGCCGTCCAGGTCGATGTCCCCTTGCTCCCGGGCCGTGCGGGGCGCGATGGTGTCCAGGGCCGCTTCCAGGGCCAGCAGGTTGTTCCATACCGCCCGGCGCAGGTGGGGCAGGTAGAGTCCGCCGAAGAGTCCGTGCCAGTAGGCGTCGTTGGCCTGGGCCCGATGCAGCATTTCCTGCATCTCCGCAGTACGGTCGTCGGCGGGCAGGCTGGCCAACCGCCGGGAGGCTTCCAGCATGCGCTTGTGCATCCAGTTGGACTCGGGATAGCGGGTGAAGAAGTTGCGCCAGATGCCACCCCGCAGGAAGGGTTTGGCGCTCTCATAGCGCCCCAGTTGTTTTTCCGCCTCCACCAGAGCGTGATAGCGGCGGGCGCTGGGGCCGGGCAGGGTCCACTCGTTCATCTCGATGTAGGAGGCGGTGGGCAGGTAGACGATGCCGCGAGTGGTCTGCTCCCGATGGAAGTCGGCGAAATGGGCGGTGCGGATCAGGGGTGAGGCCAGCACGCCTTCGATGAACTGAGTCAGCCAGCCACGCTCATAAACCCAGTTGTAGGTTTCCGGCCAGATGCCGAATTTCTCGATGTCGTCGAAGTAGATGGCGGCCCGCTGTCCGCGTCGGGCCAGGTCCTCCAGCCAGGCCACCGCCTCGGCGGCCGGCGAGAAGGGCAGCCGGTAGCGGGCCTGCTCGGAGATGGGGAACATATCCAGCGCTTGGCCGTTCTCCTCGGTGGTCCAGTGTCCGTCGAGTTTTTCCGTCGGCTGGCCGGTACATAGGAAATGGTAGTCATCCACCGCCACGTAGCGGATGCCGGATTCCACCAGAGATGGCACCACATCCGCCTCCCAGACCCGCTCGGTGAGCCAGGCGCCCTGGGGGCGTCGGCCGAAGCGACGTTCGATCTTGTCCGACAGGCTCAGCAACTGGCTGACCCGGTCCCGGTGGGGGATGGCCGCCAGTACTGGCTCGCAGTCGCCGGAGCCGAACCACTCCACCTGGCCGCGCCGGGTCATGGTTTCGAGCAGTGTCATGTCCTCGGGAAAGCGCTCTGTCAACACGTCCAGCAGCCAGCCCGAGAAATGCACGGCGAAGCGGAAGTCCGGATATTCCGCCACTGTGCGCAGGAACATCCGGTAACAGCGCAGGTGGGCGTCCTCGATGACTGCCGGAAAATTGCCCACTGGTTGATGGGCATGGACGCCGAACAACAGGGAAATGGGACCGTTCAAGTGACTCTCCTCATGGTGCCGCCCTGGGCGGATCCGCTACCCGATGAAATTGGGACATCAAGCTGGGCCGGTGGCTGGAGTTGCAGCAGGCGGTAAAGCCGGCGCAGGTTGTCGCGATAGAGATGGTCGAAGCTGGCGACCGCCGACTGGGGGTTGTAGTCGCCGAACCACCAGAACCAGTCGGAGCTTTCGCAGATGGACAACTGGGTTGTCGCCGCTGCCTGCTCCGCAGGGGACAGACGGCCGCTGGACAGGATCAGGTCATAGCTGCGCTTGGCTGAGCAGAGCAGGTCCCAGGCCCGGTTTTTTTCCGGATCACCGATCCAGGTGGACAGGGTGCCATAGACCCAACTGCCGGCGGTGATCCCCGGCAGGGATGTACTGGACGGGGGATGGGGACGGCCCAGCAGTTCGCTGTAGGTGGTGGTACGGATTTCGGCATGCTGCTCCAGCAGGCCGTAGAGATCCTCGAAAAAGTAGTAGGCATTGTAGGGATAGTGTTCCCAGGCATTTTCGCCATCCAGGATGACGCTGACCACCGGGGTCTCATCGGTCGGCGCGGTGGCCAGGATGGCTTCCAGTTGGGCGATGAAATGGCGCGCCGCATCCCGGCCATGCCATTTTGCATATTCGAAGCCAACCAGGTCGGAGAGCCGCTCGTCGCGGAAGAATAGGGACAGTTCCGGGGCGACGGGACAGTGCCAGGGATGATAGGGTGCCCGGACGTCATGGGTGACGTGGCTGGCCAGGCTGTGGTTCAGCACCCCCTGGCCGCTGGCGATCCAGCGACAGCCGCTGGCGGCGAGCAGAGGCAATAGGGGGGTGGAAATGGCGCCCTCCGCTGGCCACATGCCCTGGGCGGAGGTGCCGAAATGACGCTGGTGGGATTGCCAGGCCTGTTCGATCTGGGCAACGACCCGGCTGCGCCCGCCGGGATATTCGGAGGCCAGGGGCAGGGGCGCCTCGGGCAAGGTTTCCCGCGCCGCGTGAAAGTCCAGCAGCAAGGGCGCCAGGGGATGGGTCTGGGGCGTGGTGGAAATTTCGATCTGGCCCCGTTCCATCAAGGCACGGTAGCGGGGAATCAGTCCCTTCAGGATGCGACCGATCAGGGCCAGCAACTGCTGGCGGTCCTCCAGGCTGTAGCCTTCGCCTTTGCTCATCAGTTCCGCCAGCAGGGCTTGCTGGCGGCGTTCAGATTCACCGCACCAGACCAGGTGATACCAGGTGAGCAGATCTGCGAAATAGCTGCCGGAGAGGTAGCCGAGGGCCGCCTCTCCCTCCCGGGTCAGCAGTTGCTGAAGATCGCGGAGCCGCTGGTAGCGGGGAAAGGGGGTCAGCATGGTGCTGTGGTTGCTGCGGAAGCAGGCGGCCAGCAGCAACTGCCGATCCGTGGCACTCAGGTCATCCAGGTCCGGCTCGGCCAGGAGTCGCAGCAAGGGGTCGCGGAAACGCCCCGTCTCGAACTGGCGGCAATAGTCCTCAATCTGGTCCAGCAGCACCGGCACGAAGTTCACCACCGCCCGGACGCCCGGATGACGCTCCAGGTGGGCCGCCATGTCGGTGTAGTCCTTCAGGGCATGGAGATAGACCCAGGGCAGCACATGTTCGCCGCTACCGTGATCACGGTAGTCCGGCTGGTGCATGTGCCAGAGGAAGACAAGATCAAGGGCCATGACGGGTGTCGCTATCGAATGTGGTGATGGGTCTGTCCCAGCATCTCCGGGGTGACCAGGGTGATGCCCCGCTCGGTGACATGAAAGCGCTGGCGATCCTGCTCCGGGTCGAAACCGATCACCGTGCCCGGGGGAATCACGCAATGCTTGTCCACCACCACCCGGCGCAGCCGGCAGTGACGGCCGATATCCACCTTGGGCAGGATCACCGAATCCTCGATCTCGCTAAAGCTATGGACGAAGACCCGGGAGAACAGCAGGGAGCGGCGTACCGTGGAACCACTGATGATGTTGCCCCCGGAGACCAGGGAGTCCACCGCCATGCCGCGACGCCCCTCGTCGTCGAAGACGAACTTGGCCGGGGGCAGTTGTTCCTGGTGGGTCCAGATGGGCCATTGCTCGTCGTACATGTCCAGTTCCGGGGTGACCTTGGTCAGCTCCAGACTGGCCTCCCAGTAGGCATCCACCGTCCCCACGTCGCGCCAGTAGGGCAGGCCCGAACTGCTGATGCCGACGCAGCTCTCACGGAAATTGTGGGCGAACACCCGGTAGCGGGACACCACGTGAGGAATCACGTCCTTGCCGAAATCATGGCCGGAATGGGGTTCGTCCGCGTCGCGGATCAGTTGCTCGTAAAGGAAGTGGGCATTGAAGATGTAGACGCCCATGCTGACCAGCGCCCGCTCCGGCTTGCCGGGCATGCAGGGCGGATGCTCGGGTTTTTCGATGAACCGGGTAACGCGCTGGCTGTCGTCGATGCCCATGACGCCGAAGGCCGATGCCTCGCCGATGGGAACATCCATGCAGGCCACGCTGAGGTCGGCGCCGTTCTGCACATGCTGGGCCAGCATCCGGCCGTAGTCCATCTTGTAGACATGGTCGCCGGACAGGATCATCACATAGCGGGGATTGGCTCGGCGGATCACGTCCAGGTTCTGGTAGACGGCGTCGGCGGTGCCCTGGTACCAGTTTTCGCCCACCTGCTGCTGGGCCGGCAGCAGTTCGATATATTCCTCGAAGCGGCCATCAAGAAAGCTCCAGCCCCGTTGCAGATGGTGGATCAGGCTCTGGGCCTTGTACTGGGTGGCCACGCCGATGCGCCGCACGCCGGAATTGACGCAGTTGGAGAGAGTGAAATCGATGATGCGGAACTTGCCGCCGAAAGGCACTGCCGGCTTGGCGCGCCAGTCGGTCATTTGCATCAGGCGGCTGCCGCGCCCTCCAGCCAGTACCATGGCGAAGGTGCTGCGGGTCAGGTGGCTGACGAAGCGGCCGGATTCGGCCGAGGAATCACCGGAATTCGGGTCTTGCTGAATCATTGCTGGCCTCCTTTCCACGGTCGTCCCTGCGCACGACCGCTACAATACTCGAACATAAAAAACTGGTTCATGAAATCGCGGCCCCGCGGTTTCCCGGGCCTGCGAGGGATGATGCGATGGACAAAAAGTTGACGGCCTTGCTGGAAGCCCGGGAGCATGATCCCTTCGCCCTCCTGGGGCTGCATCCTCATGGCAGGGGTTGGCGCCTGCGGGTGCTGCGCCCCCACGCAAGCCATGTCCAGATGGAAATCGACGGTCGCCTGGAACCCATGGAACGTCAGGGAGCCTCCGACCTCTTTGAATGGCGTGGAGATGTTCGTCCCGAGTTCTACTGGTTGCGGATCGGGGAAGCGGGCCGGGAACTGCGGCTGCGGGATCCCTACGCCTTTCCTCCCCGTCCCTCCGAACATGACTTGTTTCTGTTTTCCGAGGGCAACAACAGCCAGGCCTATCGCCTGCTGGGCGCGGTTCCCGAGACTCGGGACGGCATTGGCGGTGTCTGCTTTCGCACCTGGGCGCCCAATGCTGCCCGGGTCTCGGTGGTGGGTGATTTCAATCGCTGGGACGGACGCACCCATCCCATGGCCTCTCTGGGCGCCTCGGGCTGCTGGGAACTGTTTATCCCCGATCTTCCTACGGGCTCCCTTTACAAGTTCGAGATTCGCAACCGCGCCAGCGGCGCGGTGATGGCCAAGGCGGATCCCTATGCCCGCCAGTTCGAGAAACGGCCGGCCACGGCGGCCCGGGTGACAGCCTCCCGCCATGCCTGGCAGGACCGGGACTGGATGGCGGCCAGGACCCAATGGGACTGGCTGCACAGCCCCATGTCCATCTACGAGGCCCATCCCGGTTCCTGGATGCGCCATCCTGACGGCCGCTTCTACAGTTACCGGGAACTGGCGGAGCGACTGGTACCCTATCTGGCAGACATGGGCTACACCCATCTGGAATTGATGCCGGTGATGGAGCACCCCCTGGACGAGTCCTGGGGTTACCAGTGCACCGGTTTCTTCGCTCCCAGCGCCCGTTTCGGCGATCCGGACGATTTCCGCTTCCTGGTGGATGCCTGTCATCAGTCGGGTATTGGCGTGATCCTTGACTGGGTGCCTGGCCACTTTCCCCGGGATGAATGGGCCCTGGCCCACTATGATGGTTCGGCCCTCTACGAGCATGAGGATCCGGCTCAGAAAATACACCCCGACTGGGGAACCTATGTCTTCAATTACGGCCGCAACGAGGTGCGCAGCTTTCTGATGTCCAGCGCCCACTACTGGCTGTCCGAGTTTCATGTGGACGGGCTGCGGGTGGATGCGGTGGCTTCCATGATCTATCTGGATTATTCCCGCAAGGCCGGCGAGTGGCGTCCCAACCGTCATGGTGGCCGGGAGAATCTGGAAGCCATCGGTTTTTTGCGGGCCATGAACGAGATGGTGCATCGGGAGTTTCCCGGCGCCCTGACCATTGCCGAGGAATCCACTGCCTGGCCCATGGTGTCGCGGCCGGTGTACCTGGGCGGCCTGGGTTTTTCGATGAAGTGGAACATGGGCTGGATGAACGACACCCTGGACTACATGACCAAGGACCCGATCTACCGGCGCTACCACCATGACTGTCTGACCTTTGGCCAGCTCTACGCCTACACGGAGAACTTCGTGCTGCCCCTGTCTCATGACGAGGTGGTCCATGGCAAGGGTTCTCTGCTGGGCAAGATGCCGGGGGACGGATGGCAGCGTTTTGCCAATCTGAGGTTGCTGCTGACCTACCAGATGACCAGTCCCGGCAAGAAACTTACCTTCATGGGCAACGAACTGGGCCAACCCTGGGAGTGGAGCGAAGCGGGCGAGTTGCCCTGGAGCCTGCTGCAATACCCGGCTCATGGTGGCGTGCAACGACTGGCGCGGGATTTGAATCGGCTCCATCGGGAGCTTCCCCCGTTCCATGAACTGGACTTTGATTCCCAGGGCTTTTCCTGGATTGACTGTCACGATGGGGATCAATCGGTGATTGCCTGGTTACGGCTGGGCCGGGATGGCAGTCATGCCGTGGTGGCGCTCAATTTCACGCCCGTGCCCCGGCCGAATTATCGTATTGGCGTACCGGCCCCGGGCGCCTATCGGGAAATCCTCAACAGCGACTCACGCCATTACGGAGGGAGCGATATGGGCAACAGCGGGGCGCTTTGCGCCGAAGCTCACCCCTGGATGGGGCGTCCCGCCAGTCTGGTCCTGACGCTGCCACCTCTGGCGGGCGTGGTCCTGGTGCCGCTCAGGAGTTGAGCAGACCGTCCTTGAGCAGGCGTTCCACTTCGGACTCGGCCTGAAGCCAGTCCTCCAGCGTTCCGTCGCCGGGGAAACCACGGCGTTCGGCGATGTAGTAGGCCGCTACTTCCACATAGTGACGGCGCTGGTCCGGGGAAACCGCCTTGGCCTTGCGCCGCGCAGCTTGCTTTGTGGTGGTGCTGGCGGTGGTCTTCCTGGCGGACGCACCGGCCGCCTTGGCGGCTAGCACGGATTTTTCGGGTTTGCTGGTGGAACGGGTCGAGCGGCTTGCGGCGGGCATGGTGTCTCCTCCACTAATGACGACAGTGCCCCGGGGGCACTGCGTATCCATTTTTAGCATCTGAACTAGCAACTGACAAAGAATGCCAGGGCGATGGATTTTAACCATTTAACTGAAATGGTTTTTGTCGTCCGTCAAATTGCGGCCAGGACCGCTCCTCTGAGACCGAGTTCCGGTTCCGTGACGACATGGACCGGCATGCGCGTTGCCAGGGCCGCATGCTCGACTTTGGCGTTGAAGGCTGTCAGGAAAGGACCTGATTGCATCAGAGGCAAGATTTTCGCGGTGATGCCTCCCGCCAGATAGACACCGCCTCGTGCCATCAAGGCCAGGGCCATGTCTCCGACGAAGGCGCCATAGGTGGCGAGAAACATTTCCATGGTGCGCCCTTCGGTACTGTGCGCGGATGTCAGTGCCCGAGCGGCGATGAGTTCAGGTTCGATATCCGCGCCGCCCAGGAAACGATGCATGGCGCGGATGCCCATGCCAGAAGCCACCCGTTCCCAGGTGACCCGGCCATGGCGAGCGTGGAGATGCTGCCACAGAGCCAGTTGGATTTCGTCGGCCGGGGCGAAGGCAACATGGCCGCCTTCTCCGGGCAGCACACGCCAGCCCTCCGGAGTTGGCACCAGCACCGCCATGCCCAGGCCGGTGCCTGCTCCCACTACCAGCTTCACGCCATCCGCCAGGGGCAGGCCTGGTTGCAGGGTGAGCAGCGTCGCCGGTGGAGCGACGGTGACCCCCAGGGCGGCAGCGGCGAAATCGTTGATCAGGCGCAGACCGGGCAGGCCGAACCGCTGTTCCAGCTTGGCGGCATCCAGGGTCCAGGGCAGGTTGGTGAGGCGGGCGCTACGGCCGTCATCGGCGATGGGGCCTGCCACCGCCAGGCAACCCCCGGTGGGCGTGCTGTCCAGCCCCCCCAGATACTCTGCCAGCAGGTCAGTGAAATTTCCATAGTTGGCGCATTCCAGCCGGCGCCGGGCATGGAGAGTGCCGGTTTCGTCCGCCAGCGCCAGCAGGGCCTTGGTGCCGCCGATGTCGCCACAGAGCCGCATGGCCTGGCCTACACCGCCACGGGGGCGGCAATATGGGGATGGGGGTTGTAGCCTTCCAGACTGAAGTCCTCGAAGCGGAAAGCAAAAATGTCGCGCACCTCGGGATTGATCTTCAGTTGAGGCAGAGCGCGGGGTTCCCGGGAGAGTTGCAGCCGGGTCTGCTCCAGATGGTTGGAATAGAGGTGGCAGTCGCCGCCGGTCCAGACGAAATCACCAGGGGTGTAGCCGCAGACCTGGGCCACCATCTGGGTGAATAGGGCGTAGGAAGCAATGTTGAAGGGTACGCCGAGGAAGATGTCGGCACTGCGCTGGTAGAGCTGACAACTCAGCCTGCCGCCCGCCACGTAGAACTGGAACAAGGCATGGCAGGGGGGCAGCTTCATACGTGGAATGTCGGTGGGATTCCAGGCGCTGACGATATGACGGCGAGAGTCCGGGTTTTTTTTCAGTCCCTCAATCAGTTGGCTGATCTGGTCGATCTCGCCTCCCTTGCCATCGGGCCAGTGGCGCCATTGATGGCCATACACCGGCCCCAGGTCGCCGTTGGCGTCGGCCCATTCGTCCCAGATGGAGACCCCGTTGTCTTTCAGGTAGCGGATGTTGGTGTCTCCCTGGAGGAACCAGAGCAACTCGTGGATGATGGAGCGGGTATGCAGCTTCTTGGTGGTCAGCAGCGGAAATCCTGCCGCCAGGTCGAAACGCATCTGCCAGCCGAACACCGAGCGAGTGCCGGTGCCGGTGCGGTCGGATTTTTCGTGGCCGTGCTCGAGCACGTGCTTCATCAGGTCGAGGTACTGGCGCATGGGGTGGTGGACCGGCGGGATAGAATCGGAGCCGATTCTAATTCCAAAGGACGTTCCCGCGCATGTCTGCTCCTCTTGCCCAACTTCGGTGCCACGCCGGCCTGCCCGGCGCCCAGGCGCCCCAGCATCAACTTTGGCTGCTGCCGGCCGCTGGCAGCCTGCCCGATGACCTTCCCGGTGTGGCCCAATGGCGCGGAGTGTTGGCTCGGCGCGAGACGAAAGCCGAGGATCTGACCAAGACTCCCCAGGCCATGGACCTACCCTCCGGAGGGCGAATGGTGCTGGTCATGGCGCCAACGGCAGCCTCCCGCTTCGAGCGCCTGACCCTGTTGCGCAAGGCCCTGCTGCTGCTGCTGGAAGAAAAGCCGGCGGCCCTGGCCATCGTCGCCCGGACGGACGATTCCGACCTGGCCCGGGACGCGCTTTACGTGGCCTGGCTGAATGGCGCACCCCTGCCGGTGAGCAAAAAGAAGACGCCCCGCGCCCTGGCCCGCATCGCCTATTTCGGTGTCGGCAGCACCCGGGACTTCGCTGCTCCTGCCGCCCTGGCCCGGGCCAATCTTCTGACCCGGGAGCTGACCGCCCTGCCGCCCAATGAGCTGACGCCTGCCACCTATCGCCAGCGTATCCGTCAGCTGGCCGCAGTCCAGGGCTGGCAGATCAAGGAGTACGACTTCAGGCGTCTGAAGGCGCTGGGGGCCGGGGCTTTCTGCGCCGTGGCCCAGGGCTCGGACCATCAGGATGCCGCCATCGTGCACCTGCGCTATCACCCCGCCAGGAGCCGAGGTTCCCGTAGCGCGGCCCTGGTGGGCAAGGGCATCTGTTTCGACACCGGTGGTCATAACCTGAAGCCTGCCCGCTACATGCAGGGCATGCACGAGGACATGAACGGCTCTGCCGTGGTCCTGGGGCTGCTCCAGGCCATCACGGAACTGAAGCTGCCCTTCGCCGTGGACGCCTGGCTGGCCATCTCCCACAACCATCTTTCTCCCGGCGCCTACAAGCAGAACGACATCGTCACTGCCCTGGACGGCACCACCATCGAAGTGGTGCACACCGATGCCGAGGGCCGCATGGTGCTGGCCGATACTCTGACCCTGGCCAATCGGGGAGACGGCAAGCGGCAGCCGGATCTGATTGTGGATTTCGCCACCCTCACCGGCAGCATGCACTCCGCCCTGGGCAGTCGTTATTCCGGCGTCTTCGCCAGCGACGACAAACTTGCCGCCCAGGCCGTGGCTGCCGGCCGAGCCAGCGGCGAGCGAGTCTGCGTCTTTCCCATGGACGAGGACTACGAGTCGGCCCTGGACTCCAAGGTGGCCGACATCAAGCAATGCACCATGGAAGGCGAAGCCGACCACATCCTGGCCGCCCGCTTCCTGAAGCGCTTCACCGGTGAGCGTCCCTGGCTGCACATGGACCTGTCAGCCTCCACTTGCAGTGGCGGCCTGGGCGCCACGGGCAGCGACCTGACCGGCTTCGGCGTGGCCTGGGGGCTGCATCTGCTGAGCGACTGGGCAGCCTGACGCGCGGGAGAGGGCTGCCCCGGCCGACAGGAGCAAAAGGGGGAGCCCGTCGGAGCTTTTCCGCCGGGCCGCCCTGACCGAAGGAAATCCCTGTGGGACAAGGAAAAGCGGTACACGCGCGGCGGCGCAGGCGGCACGGTCTTTCTACGAAGTGCCCCGCTACATCGAGCGTAGCGAGCCGTATCGCCCCCCCGGCGGGGGCGAAGGGGGGCCGAGCCTATTCAGCGCCGTAGTGCCGACTTGGGCCGGAAGGCCTTCACCACCGCATCGTGGGTTTCCGCGTAGGGGCCGCCGATCAGGTCGATGCAGTAGGGTACGGCGGCGAAGATACCGGGCACCAGTTGCTGGCCCTCGGCATCCTTGACCCCTTCCAGGGTTTCCTTGATGGACTTGGGCTGGCCTGGCAGATTGAGGATCAGGGTCTTTCCCCGGATCACGCCCGCCTGGCGGGAGAGGATGGCGGTAGGGACGAAGCGCAGGGAAATCTGCCGCATCTGTTCGCCAAAGCCGGGCATGACCTTGTGGGCCACGGCCAGGGTGGCTTCTGGCGTCACGTCCCGGGGAGCGGGGCCGGTGCCGCCGGTGGTCAGTACCAGGTGGCAGCCCACGGTGTCGCAAAGCTCGATCAGGGTTTGCTCGATCAGTGCTTGCTCGTCGGGGATCAGCCGGGTTTCCATGCGCCAGGGGCTGGACAGGGCGGCGCCGAACCATTCTTGCAGGGCCGGGATGCCCTGATCCTGATAGGTGCCGGAAGAGGCCCGGTCGGAGATGGAGACCAGGCCGATGAGGAGTTCGTCGTTCATGGGTTGAGCCTACTGGGAAGGGGCGGTGCTCAGTCGAGGTCTGCCTCTGGGGATGCCGTGTCCAGGGAGGTTTCCTGGCTTTGCAGTTCCTTTAACACCTGAAAAATTTCCCGGAAGGCCCGGGGCGGTTTGCCCTGTTCCTGTTCCTTCAGGGCATTGCGGCGCAATTGGCGCAGGTGCTGGATGTCCGTGGCGGGATGGTTCCTGGCGATCTCGCCGATCACGGCCTCGTTTTCCAGCAGGCGCTGGCGCTGGCTTTCCAGCCAGTGCAGGCGGGCGTTAGCGGCAGTCGAGACGCCGTTGATCTCGTCCAGGGCAGCCTGGATCGGGGCCGGTTCGATGCCGCGCATCAACTTGCCGATGTATTGCATCTGGCGGCGGCGGGCGCCGTGGCTGCTGATGCGCTGGGCCTCCCGCACCGCACTGCGCAGGTTGTCGGGAAGCTCGATCTTTTTCAGTTGATCGGCGGAGAGGGCCACCAGTTGCTCACCCATGTCTTGAAGCGCGGTCATTTCGCGCTTCATCTGGGATTTGCTGGGCCGTTCGGGGGAGGTATCAAGGGTTTCCACGGGTATGATTATAGCTTTCCCCCTCTGGCAGCATTCATATGTCCGGCTCCCCGTTCAGCAATTCCCAGGAAAGCCTGCGCCAACTGGCCCAGGATGCCCTAGACTACGCCCGCACTCAGGGCGCCAGCGCCTGCGAAGTGGATGTTTCCGAAGGTTTTGGCCAGTCGGTGTCGGTGCGGCGCCAGGAGGTGGAGACCATCGAGTACAACCGGGACAAGGGCATCGGCGTCACGGTCTATCAGGGCCAGCGCCGGGGGCATGCCTCTACTTCGGACTTTTCCCGGGAGGCATTGCATTCCACGGTGGAGGCGGCCCTTTCCATTGCTCGCTTCACCGCCGCCGACGACTGCGCGGGTCTACCCGATGAAAAACTGTTGGCCCGGCAATGGCGGGATCTGGATTTGTATCACCCCTGGCGTTTGACTGTGGAAGAGGCCATCGACATCGCACTGCGTTGCGAGCAGGCGGCCTTCGATGTCAGTCCCCTGGTGAAGAACTCGGAGGGTGCCAGCGTCTCGGTGCAGCAGTCCCACTTCGTTTCGGCCAATAGCCTGGGCTTCATGGGAGGCTATGCCTCTTCCCGCCACTACATCGCCTGTTCGGTGATTGCCGGCGAGGGGGATGACATGCAGCGGGATGACTGGTATTCCGGCCACCGGGTGCCCGGCGCGCTGGCGGCGCCCGAGGCCATCGGCGACTATGCGGCGCGGCGCGCCCTGGCTCGACTGGGTGCCCGCAAGCTGAAGACCCGCAAGGCGCCGGTGCTGTTCGAGGCGCCCCTGGCGGCCTCCCTGATCGGCAATTTCACCCATGCGGTCAGCGGCGGCTCCCTCTACCGCAAGTCCTCCTTCCTGCTGGACAGCCTGGGTCAGCAGGTGTTTCCCGATTTCATGCAGATCCTTGAACGTCCTCACATTCCCAGGGGCCAGGCTTCCTGCCCCTTCGACGACGAAGGCGTGGCGACCCGGGACCGGGATCTGGTGAGGGACGGTGTGCTCCAGGGCTACATCCTGTCCAGCTATACGGCCCGCAAACTGGGCATGGAGACCACCGGCAATGCCGGCGGCGCCCACAATCTGATCATCCCCGGCAGTGTCGATTTTCTCGGCCTGATCAAGCAGATGGGCACCGGCTTGCTGGTGACGGAACTGCTGGGCCACGGCGTGAATTACGTGACCGGTGACTACTCCAGGGGCGCCGCGGGCTACTGGGTGGAGAACGGCAAGATCGCCTACCCGGTCCATGAGATCACCATTGCTGGCAATCTGAAGGACATGCTGCGGGGTATCGTGGCCGTGGGCAACGACGTGCTGCTGCGGGGTTCCAAGCAGGTGGGCTCGATCCTGCTGGATTCCATGACCATCGCCGGCAACTGAGACACAGCATGGAGCGACGGCGTTTTCTGCAAGGAGCCGGACTGGCGGCGGCGATGCTGCCGACACCGGTGCTGGCCGATGGCCCCCGCATCCGCTGGCGCCTGGCCTCCAGTTTCCCCAAGAGCCTGGACACCATTTTCGAGGCGGCCAATACCGTGGCGCGGCGGGTGGCGGCCGCCACCGGTGGTCGCTTCCAGATCCAGGTCTTCGCCGCCGGTGAACTGGTGCCCGGCCCCGGCGTGTTCGATGCGGTGAAAGAGGGCACGGTCCCCATCGGGCATACCTCGAGCTACTACTACATCGGCAAGAACCCGGCTTTTGCCTTTGATACCGCCGTGCCCTTCGGTCTCAACAGCCGCCAGCAGACCGCCTGGATGATGCAGGGCGGCGGCCTGGCCCTGATGCGGGAACTGTTTCGCCCCCACAATATTCTGAGCATTCCCTGCGGCAACACCGGCGCCCAGATGGGAGGCTGGTATCGCAAGGAAATTCGCACCCTGGCCGACCTCAAGGGCCTCAAGTTCCGGGTCGGCGGGCTCACCGGCCAGGTGCTGGCGCGCCTGGGGGTGGTGCCCCAGCAGATTCCCGGCAACGAGGTCTATCAAGCCTTGGAAAAGGGCGCCATTGACGCCGCCGAGTGGGTGGGCCCTTACGATGACGAGAAGCTGGGCTTCAACAAGGTGGCCCGCCACTACTACTTCCCCGGCTGGTGGGAGGGCGGTCCCCAGCTCACCATCTACGTCAACCTCAAGGAATGGGCAGGGTTGCCGCCGGAGTACCAGGCCATCCTGGAGGACGCCTGCCTCTACGCCCATGCCGACATGCAGGCCGCCTACGACGTGAAGAATCCCCCGGCCCTGAAGCGTCTGATCGAGTCGGGCACACAGTTGCGGCGCTTTTCCGACGAGATCATGCAGGCCGGTTACCGGGCGGCCACGGAGCTCTATCAGGAAACCGCCGACAGGAATACGGACTTCCGCAAGATCTACGAGGCCTGGCGCCGCTTCCGCAACGAGCAGGTGGCCTGGTTCGGTATCGCCGAGCGCCCCTACGACAACTTCATGGCCCAGGCCGGACGGGGCGGCAAGCCCTGAGGCAGGGCTTCACTCGCCCCGCATCTGGCGCAGGAATACCCTGCCAGGGTCGTCGTTCTCCTCCCCCTGCCCTGGCTGTTCGATGCCGGGCACATAGCGCTCCAGCCCGCTGTCGCCAGACATTCCCTGGCCAGGCGCGGAGCCGCTGGCCAGATGGGGAAAGGCGATCACCAGTCCCACCATCAGCAACTGGATCAGCACGAAGGGCACCGCTCCCCAGTAGATGTCGCTGGTGCGCACCGCCTTCGGCGCCACCGAGCGCAGGAAGAACAGGGCGAAGCCGAAGGGCGGGTGCATGAAGGAGGTCTGCATATTGATCGCCAACAGTACGCCGAACCAGACCAGGTCGATGCCCAGCTTCTGCGCCACCGGGGCCAGCAGCGGCACGATGATGAAGGACAACTCGAAGAAGTCCAGGAAGAAGGCCAGCACGAAGACCAGCAGGTTGACTGCGATCAGGAAGCCCAGTTGTCCTCCTGGCAGATGCCGCAGCAGATCCTCCACCCAGACATGGCCATTGACGCCATAGAAGGTGAGGCTGAAGACCCGGGCACCGATCAGAATGAAGACCACGAAGGTGGTGAGCTTGGCCGTGCTGTCCATGGCCTGGCGCAGCAGGGACCAGGAGAGTCGGCGGCGCAACAGGGCCAGCACCAGGGCGCCAGTGGCCCCCATGGCGCCGCCCTCGGTGGGAGTGGCCAGGCCCAGGAAGATGGTCCCCAGTACCAGGAAGATCAGCAGCAGGGGTGGGATCAGCACGGTCAATACCCGCAGTGCCAATTGTCCTCGGCTCAGGCTGCGGGCCTCGGGGGGCAGGGCGGGCACCCAGTGGGGGCGGAGGATGGAGACCGACAGCACGAACAGGGCGTAGAGCCCTGTCAGCATCAGACCTGGCAGCAGCGCGGCGGCATAGAGATCTCCCACCGAGCGCCCCAGTTGGTCGGCCAGGATGATCAGCACCAGGGAGGGCGGAATGATCTGGGCCAGGGTGCCGGAGGCGGTGATCACCCCGGCCGCCAGACGCCGGTCGTAGCCGTGGCGCAGCATGATGGGCAGGGAGATCAGGCCCATGGAGATCACCGAGGCGGCGACGACGCCGGTGGTGGCCGCCAGCAGGGCGCCCACCAGGATCACCGCGTAGGCCAGGCCGCCGCGCACCGGGCCGAACAACTGGCCGATGGTGTCGAGCAGGTCCTCGGCCATGCCGGAGCGTTCCAGGATCAGCCCCATGAAGGTGAAGAAGGGCACCGCCAGCAGGGTCTCGTTGTTCATCACGCCGAATACCCGCTCCGGCAGGGCCTGGAACAGGGCCGGGGGTAATACGTCCAGGGCTATACCCACCAGACCGAAGACGATGCCGTTGGCGGCCAGGGCGAAGGCCACCGGATAGCCGGCCAGCAGAAACAGGATCAGGGAGGCGAAGATGACGGGGGCCAGGTTGGCGGCAAGAAATTCCATCATGGTTTCTTGTCCGCCACTGGGTCTGGTGCCTGCCCGATCAGGAAGGCCAGTCGCTTGATCAGTTCGGAACCGCCTTGCAGGGCCAGCAGCAGAAAGCCCAGGGGCATGAACAGCTTGACCCACCACTGGGTCAGGCCGCCGGCATTGGCAGAGATTTCGCCGGAGTGCCAGGCGTCGAGGAAATAGGGCCAGCACAGAAACAGCAGCAGCAGGGCGAAGGGCAACAGAAACAGCAGTGTGCCCAGAACGTCGATCCAGACCTGGGTGCGGCGCGAAAAGCGGCTGTAGATCACGTCAATGCGCACATGCTCCTGTCTGAGCAGGGTGTAGCCGCCGCAGAGCAGGAACAGGGCCGCGAACATGTACCACTGGCCTTCCAGGTAGGCGTTGGAGCTGCTGTCGAAGATCTTGCGCACCAGGGCATTGCCGCTGGAAAGCAGCACCATGGCCAGCACCAGCCAGGGGGCGACGCGACCGATGCGTTCGTTGAGTCCGTCGATCAGGCGGGAAAGGGTGAGCAGAGTTTTCATGGGTTCTCCGGCGGCGCATTGTGCACCATTGGCGGCAATCGGGGGCGAAGGGCCGGAGCCGGGCGGCGGCCCCATGATAAAATCCGCCGATTACTCATTCCACGGATAGTGCCATGTTTTCCAAGCAGAATTCCCTCTCCAAGGTTGATGCCGAGCTGTTTGCCGCAATCCAGGCCGAAAATCATCGCCAGGAAGAGCATATCGAACTGATCGCCTCCGAGAACTATGTGTCCTGGGCGGTGATGGAAGCCCAGGGCTCCCAGCTCACCAACAAATACGCCGAGGGCTATCCGGGCAAGCGCTATTACGGCGGTTGCGAGCATGTGGATGTGGCCGAGCAACTGGCCATCGACCGGGCCAAGAAGCTGTTCGGCGCCGACGCCGCCAACGTCCAGCCCAACTCCGGTTCCCAGGCCAACCAGGCAGTGTTCATGGCCTTCCTCAAGCCCGGCGACACCATCCTCGGCATGAATCTGGCGATGGGCGGCCACCTGACCCATGGCTCGCCGGTGAATATGTCGGGCAAGTGGTTCAACGTCGTGCCCTACGGCCTCGACGAGAAGGAGGACATCGACTACGTGGCCCTGGAGAAGCTGGCCCACGAGCACAAGCCCAAACTGATCATCGCCGGCGCTTCCGCCTTTGCCCTGAAGATCGACTTCGAGCGCTTCGCCCGCATCGCCAAGGCCGTCGGCGCCATCTTCATGGTGGACATGGCCCACTATGCCGGCCTGGTGGCAGCGGGCTTCTATCCCAACCCGGTGCCCCACGCCGATGTGGTCACCTCCACCACCCACAAGACCCTGCGCGGCCCTCGCGGCGGCCTGATCCTGATGAAGGCGGAACACGAGAAGGCCATCAACTCGGCCATCTTCCCCGGCCTACAGGGCGGCCCCCTGATGCACGTGATCGCCGCCAAGGCCGTGGCCTTCAAGGAGGCCATGACGCCGGAGTTCAAGCGGTATCAGGAACAGGTCATCGAAAACGCCATCGTCATGGCCAAGGTGCTGAGTTCCCGGGGTCTGCGGATCGTGTCCGGCCGCACCGAATCCCATGTATTCCTGGTGGACCTGCGGGCCAAGCAGATCACCGGCAAGGCCGCCGAGGCAGCCCTGGGCAATGCCCACATCACGGTGAACAAGAACGCCATTCCCAACGATCCGGAAAAGCCCTTCGTCACCTCCGGCATTCGCATTGGTTCCCCGGCCATGACCACCCGGGGCTTCACCGAGATCGAGGCGGAACAGGTGGCCCACCTGATCGCCGACGTGCTCGAAGCCCCCGAGGATCAAGCCGTGCTGGCCCGGGTGCGGAGCGAAGTCTCCGCCCTGTGCAAGAAATTCCCCGTTTATGGCTGATTGCCATAAACGGGAGCAGGACGGGGCACCCCCTCCCGGCCTCCCCCGCCGAGCGGGAATGGATAAAACCCATTCCCGCAGCGGGCCAGGAACGGCACTCCCTCCCGGCCTCCCCCGCCGAGCGGGGGAGGTGACTAGTTACCCTCCTTCCTCGGGAAGGAGGAACGTGGTGGATGGCATGTTCGCTTACGACGCAAAAAGGACACTTCAGTGAAATGCCCTTTTTGCGCCAGCACCGATACTCAGGTTGTCGACTCCCGGGGCAATGAGGAAGGGGACACCATCCGGCGCCGGCGCCGTTGCGCGGATTGCGACAAACGCTTCACTACCTATGAACGGGCCGAGTTGCAGTTGCCCCAGATCGTCAAGAAGAATGGCAGCCGGGTGGCCTATGACCGGGCCAAGCTTCAGGGCAGTATGGCTCTGGCCCTGCGCAAGCGGCCGGTGAGTACCGAGAGTATTGATGGGGCACTGGATCGGATCGAGGAAAAACTGGTGTCCCTGGGGGAGCGGGAGATCCCTTCCGGGCGCATCGGCGAACTGGTGATGCGGGAGCTGAAAAAGCTCGACAAGGTGGCCTATATCCGCTTCGCTTCTGTCTATCGCAACTTCGAGGATGTGGATGAATTTTCCGAAGCCATCCGCGAAGTGCAGGCTCCGCCCCGCCCCAACGGGGTTTGATGCTGCCTGAGCCTTTCCCCATGTTCTCCGCTCTTGATCATCAGTACATGGCCCAGGCCCTGCGTTTGGCCAGGCGAGGTCTGTACACCACCACGCCCAATCCCCGGGTGGGTTGCGTGTTGGTCAAGGAGGGGCGGGTCGTGGGTGAGGGCTGGCATGAAAAGGCGGGCCGCCCCCACGCTGAAATCCATGCCTTGCAGGACGCCGGGGAATCGGCACGGGGGGCCGTCGCCTATGTGTCCCTGGAGCCCTGCTCCCACCACGGTCGTACCCCGCCTTGCACGGAAGCGTTGATCGCCGCTGGCGTAGCCCGGGTAGTGGCAGCCATGGAGGATCCCAATCCACGGGTGGCGGGCCAGGGCCTGGACCGTCTACGGGAGGCCGGTATCGAGACCGCCCTGGGCCTGATGGAGGAAGAGTCCCGGGAGCTGAACATCGGTTTCCATTCCCGCATGACCCGCCAGCGGCCCTGGCTGCGACTCAAGGTGGCCGCCAGCCTGGACGGCAAGACAGCCCTCAATAACGGCCAGTCCCAATGGATCACCGGTCCTGAGGCGCGACGCGATGCCCATGGCTGGCGCGCCCGCAGTTGCGCGGTGCTGACTGGCATTGGCACCGTGCGGGATGATGATCCGCGCCTGACGGCGCGAGAAGTGAGCACCAGCCGCCAGCCCCTGCGGGTGGTGGTGGACAGCCGGCTGGAAACGCCCCTGAACGCCAGACTGCTGGAGGATGGCGGGGTGCTGATTGCCTGTGCCGTGGAGGATGCCCGGCGGGCCGAGGCCCTGCGGCAACGGGGGGCCGAGGTCGTCCTGATCCCCAACGTCGCCGGCAAGGTGGATCTACCCGGTTTGATGGAGGAATTGGCGCGGCGGGGCATCAACGAAGTGCTGGCCGAGGCCGGCTTCAAGCTCAACGGCTCCCTGCTGCGGGAAGGCTGCGTGGATGAACTGCTGATCTATCAGGCACCGATCCTGATCGGCGATCAGGCCCGGGGCATGTTCGATCTGCCCGAACTGCAACAGCTTTCCGGTAAGCGGGAGCTGGACATCCGGGACCTGCGCAAGGTGGGGCGCGATCTGCGCTTTCTGGCCCGGTTTCGCACACATCCCTCAATCTAATAAAAAAGCCCGGGCGTAGCCCGGGCTTTGATTGACGGCAGTCCGGCTTAGAAGCGGAAGCCGTAGCCGATACCGAACAGGACCGGGTCCAGCTTGACCTTGCCAATCTTGGTGCCGTTCAGCTTCACGTCGGAATCGATATAGACCTTTTTCAGGTCCACGTTGATGAAGCTGTTCTCGCCAATCTTGTAGTCAAAACCCACTTGCAGGGCGCCACCCAGGCTGTCGTTCTCCAGACTCAGGGGAGCCACCTTGTTGACCTTCTTGGAGGAGATCAGGGTGTAGTTCACGCCGGCACCCACATAGGGCCGGAAATTGGCGTCGGGCATGAAATGGTACTGAAGAGTCAATGTCGGAGGTAGGGCCTTGAAGGAACCCAAGTCGCCCAGGGTCTTGGAAGTGACCTGAAGCTTCTGCGGATAGGTCAGAATCAGCTCCGCGGCGAGATTTTTGCTGAAGAAGTAGGTGAAATCCACCTCGGGAATGGTCTTGTCCTTCACATAAACATCGTTGCTAGGCAGGCCGAGCACTCCAGCATCAGACCAGCTTTTGACTGGCTGGATATCGACAGCACGGACCCGAAACATGAAGTTTCCTTCATTTTTTTCCGCCATTGCTGCGGAAGTGCCAAGAGTTGCTGCAATTGCCAAGGTGATTGCCAGGGACTTTTTCATGATGCGCTCCGTTAGTAAATAAACCATTTCAATAAAGATGGTTTATTGTGCGCCGCGATATGCTTGTAGTTTTTGATGTACATCAAATTTGATGCACGACAAGTTTTGAGCTTGTGATCGGTCAGGGAGTCGGCCCCTGGGGGTGTTCAGAGAAGGTCTGCCGATCCTGCCCTCAGATCAGGGTCGGGGAGAACGTGGATGAGACCGTAAACGACGCAGCCCCCTTGCGGGGGCTGCGAGTATTGCTGCAGGAGGGGAAATCAGCGCAGGGAGGCGTTGATCTCCTCCAGCTTGCTGCGGCCGGGACTGAGCACCTTGGCACCCAGCTTGTTCAGGGGCACATCCACGGTCTTCAGATGGTCGTGGAGGGTGCTGGGGGCCTGATCCACATAGAGCAGACCGGTGACGATCTCCCCCAGGGCCTTGCGCTCTTCCAGGTAGCGCATGGCGTGCAGCCGGTCGGTGGGCGCGTAGCTGTCGTGGAGCTTGTGCAGCCGCAGGATGGAGCCGTCATGCTGGGCCACCTCCACGGTGGAGCCGGGTTCGTACTGGGTGGTGATCTCGTCCCGACCAAAGAAGACGTCCAGGCGGTTCAGGGCGTCGTTGTGCTCCCGCACGTAGTCGTAACTCTTGGTGGAGCCGGCATGATTGTTGAAGGTCACGCAGGGGCTGAGCACGTCGATCATGGCGGTGCCGCCGTGGGTGAAGGCGGCCTTGAGCAGGGGCACCAGTTGCTCCTTGTCGCCGGAAAAGCTGCGGCCGACGAAGGTGGCGCCCATTTGCAGGGCCAGGGCGCAGAGGTCGATGGGGGAGTCCTCATTCACCACCCCGCCCTTGCTCTTGGAGCCGGCATCGGCGGTGGCGGAGAACTGGCCCTTGGTCAGGCCATAGACGCCGTTGTTCTCCACCAGATAGACCATCTTCACGCCGCGCCGGATGGCGTGGGCGAACTGGCCCAGGCCGATGGACGCGGTATCGCCGTCGCCGGAAATGCCCAGGTAGAGCAGGTCCTTGTTGGCCATGTTGGCGCCGGTGAGCACCGAGGGCATGCGGCCATGTACGGTATTGAAGCCGTGGGCGTTGCCCAGGAAATAGTCCGGCGACTTGGAGGAGCAGCCGATGCCGGAGAGCTTGGCGACCCGGTGGGGCTCGATGTCCAGTTCGTAACAGGCCTGGATCACCGCCGAGGAGATGGAGTCGTGGCCGCAGCCGGCGCACATGGTGGAGATGGCACCCTCATAGTCGCGCCGGGTGTAGCCGATGGCGTTGGGGGTGAGGGTAGGATGGTGCAGCTTGGGCTTGATGATGTAGGTCATGAGGCCACCTTCTTGATCGGGGTCACTTTGGCCGCGTCCATGCGGGCGCCGATTTCACGGCTGACGAAGCGGGCAGTGAGGGGGGCACCGTCGTAATGCAGCACGGATACCAGTCGGGCCGGGTCGAACTGGCCTTCGGTCACCAGCAGGGTCTTCAACTGGGCATCGCGGTTCTGTTCGACGACGTAGGTCACCGGATGCTCCTTGATGAAGCGATAGACCTCGTCGCTGAAGGGGAAGGCGCGCACCCGCAGGGCGTCCAACTGGAAGCCTTCGGCTTCCAGTTGGGCCAGGGCCTCGTTCATGGGCTCGCTGCTGGAGCCGTAGTAGATCACGCCGAACTCGGTGGCCTGCTTGGCCTTCTTGAGTACCGGCGCCGGCACCAGGCTGCGGGCGGTGTCGAATTTCTTCAGCAACCGCTCCATGTTGCCCACATAGACCGAGCCCACTTCGCTGTACTTGGCATAGGGGTCGCGGGTGGTGCCCCGGGTGAAGAAGGCGCCGCGCTTGGGGTGGGTACCGGGCAGGGTGCGGTAGGGAATGCCATCCCCGTCCACTTCCAGGTAGCGGCCGAAATCCTTGCCGGCTTCCAGTTCCTCGGCGCTCATCACCTTGCCCCGGTCGTACTCCCGGGCGTCGTCCCAGTTGAAGGGGGGCACCAGCCACTCGTTCATGCCGATATCCAGGTCCAGCATCACGAACACCGGGGTCTGCAGGCGCTCGGCCAGGTCCAGGGCGGTGGCGGAGAACTCGAAGGACTCGTTGGGGTCCTGGGGGAACAGCAGCACATGCTTGGTGTCGCCGTGGGAAGCGTAGGCGCAGGCCAGCACGTCGGACTGCTGGGTGCGGGTGGGCATGCCGGTGGACGGGCCGCCCCGCTGCACGTCGATGACCACGGCGGGAATCTCGGCGAAATAGGCCAGGCCGAAGAACTCCTGCATCAGGGAGATGCCGGGGCCGGAGGTGGCGGTGAAGGAACGGGCGCCGTTCCAGCCGGCGCCGATCACCATGCCGATGGAGGCCAGTTCGTCTTCCGCCTGGACGATGGCGTAGTTGGCCTGGCCCGTTTCAGGGTCATGACGCAGTTGCTTGCAATAGGTGGTGAAGGCCTCGATCACCGAGGTGGAGGGTGTGATCGGATACCAGCCAGCCACCGTGGCGCCGCCATAGACGCAGCCCAGACCGGCGGCGGTGTTGCCGTCGATGAAGATGCGATCGCCCACTTGGTCGGAACGTTCGACCCGGAGGCCGATGGGGCAGGGCAACTGGGCCGTGGCCGCATCATGGCCCAGGCGCAGCACCTTCAGGTTGGAGTCGATCAGCTTCTGCTTGGAACCGTACTGTTCCTGGATCAGCTTGTCGATCTCGGCGAGCTCGATGCCCAGCAGGGCCGCCAGGGCGCCCAGGTACATGATGTTCTTGAACAGCTGGCGTTCCCGGGGGCTGGTGAATTCCCGGTTGCAGATCTCGGTCAGGGGCAGGCCCAGCACCGTGATGTCCTCGCGGAACTTGGACTTGGGCAGGAAGCGGGTGCTGTCGTAGAACAGGTAGCCGCCGGGCTCCACTTCCGCCACGTCCTTTTCCCAGGTCTGGGGGTTCATGGCCACCATCAGGTCCACGCCGCCGCGCCGGCCCAGCCAGCCCGAGCCGCTGACGCGAACTTCATACCAGGTGGGCAGGCCCTGGATGTTGGAGGGGAAGATGTTGCGGGCCGAGGCCGGCACGCCCATGCGCAGGATCGAACGGGCGAACAGGTTGTTGGCCGAGGCCGAGCCGGAGCCGTTGACGTTGGCGAACTTGACGACGAAGTCGTTGGTGCGCTGTAGGGGTGGTGTGGTGGCGCTCATGGCTGCTGCCCCGCTTGACTGGTTTCGATAAAGAATTTCTGCATGTCCCAGGCGCCGGTCGGACAGCGCTCGGCGCAGAGGCCGCAATGGAGGCAGACATCCTCGTCCTTGACGGCGACACGGCCGGTTTGCAAGGTATCGGAGACATAGATGTCCTGGCCGAGATTGGTCGCCGGCGCCTTCAGTCGGCTGCGCAGATCAGCTGCTTCGCCATTGCCGGTGAAGGTGATGCAGTCCATGGGGCAGATGTCGGTGCAGGCGTCGCACTCGATGCACAGCTTGGTGGTGAATACCGTCTGCACGTCACAATTGAGGCAGCGCTCGGCTTCCGCGAAGGCCAGCTTGATGTCGTAGCCCAGCTCGAACTCGTTCCTCAGGTTCGCCAGGGACTTTTGCAGGTCCAGGGTGGGTACCTTGTGACGATGGTCCAGGGTGACGTTGTTGCCGTAGCTCCACTCGTGGATGCCCATCTTCTGGCTGGCCAGGTTGGTATGGGGCGCGGGGCGCTGCTTCAGATCCTTGCCCTGGCAGAACAGGTCGATGGAAATGGCGGCCTCGTGGGCCTGGGCCACGGCGGTGATGATGTTCTTGGGGCCGAGGGCCGCGTCGCCGCCGAAGAAGACGCGGGGCAGGGTCGATTGCAGGGTGGCCGGGTTCAGTACCGGCATGTCCCACTTGTCGAACTCGATGCCCAGGTCCCGCTCGATCCAGGGGAAGGCATTTTCCTGGCCGATGGCCACCAGCACTTCGTCGCATTCCATCAACAGGTCGGCTTCGCCGGTGGGCACCAGGTTGCGGCGACCCTTGGCGTCGTACTCGGCCTTGACCTTCTCGAACAGCACGCCGGTGAGGCGGCCGTTGTCGTGCTTGAATTCCTTGGGCACCAGGAAGTTGTGAATCTCGATGCCCTCGTGCATGGCATCCTCCCGTTCCCAGGGGGAGGCTTTCATTTCCTCGAAACCACTGCGGACCACCACCTTGACGTCAGTGCCGCCCAGGCGCTTGGAGGTGCGGCAGCAGTCCATGGCGGTGTTGCCGCCGCCCAGGACGATCACGCGTGGTGCAATCTTGTCCACATGACCAAAGGCCACGCTGGACAGCCAGTCGATGCCGATATGGATGTGCTTGCCGGCTTCCTGGCGCCCAGGGATGTCGGCCTCGCGGCCCCGGGGGGCGCCGGTACCGACGAACACGGCGTCGTAGCCCTCGGTCACGATATTCCTGAGGCTGTTGACCCAGGTGTCGAGGCGACGGGTGGCCCCCATTTCCAGGATGTAGTCCACTTCCTCGTCGAGGACGGTCTCAGGGAGGCGGAACTTGGGAATCTGGCTGCGCACCATGCCGCCGGCCTTGCTGGCGCCGTCGTAGATCACCACTTCGTAACCCAGGGGCAGCAGGTCACGAGCCACGGTGAGGGAAGCCGGGCCGCCGCCGATGCAGGCCACGCGCTTGCCGTTCTTGGTGCTTGCGGGAAGGGGCAGGCGGGCCTTGATATCGCCCTTGTAGTCCGCCGCCACGCGCTTCAGTCGGCAGATGGCGACCGGCTCCGCTTCCACCCGGCCGCGACGGCAGGCCGGTTCGCAGGGGCGGTCGCAAACGCGACCCAGAATGCCGGGGAAAACATTGGACCGCCAGTTGATCATGTAGGCGTCGTCGTAGCGACCCGCTGCGATCAGGCGAATATATTCCGGTACCGGCGTGTGGGCCGGGCAGGCCCATTGGCAATCCACGACCTTGTGGAAGTAGTCGGGATTGCGGATATCAGTCGGATTCACAGCTCCTCCAGTAGTTTGTCGCTAGTCCCGACGGTGTCGTCCCGCGGGGAAAAGGGCATGATTTTAATAGCAAACAGAGCCCCGGGGCATCTCAGTGGGTTCAGAGTTCGATCTGAGTCCCAAGTTCCACCACCCGGTTGGTGGGAATCTTGAAAAAGGCTGTGGCGGTGTCGGCGTTGCGGAACATCCACATGAACAGCACCTGGCGCCAGAAGGGCATGGTGGGCATACGGTGGGGCACGATGGTCTCGCGGCCAAGGAAAAATGAGGATTCCATGGGTTCGTAACGCAGGCCCTGAGTGGCGCAGGTGGCCAGGGCGGCCGGGATGTCGGGGTCGTCCTTGAATCCGTAACGCAGGATGACCTGGATGAAGCCCTGTTCCAGGGGCGTGACCGTGAGCCGCTCCTGCTCGGATACATGGGGCACGTCCTCCATCTGCACATTGAGTAGCACCACCTGTTCATGCAGCACCTTGTTGTGCAGCAGGTTGTGCAGCATGGCCCGGGGTACGCTGTGAGGGTCAGGAGTCATGAAGATGCCCATGCCCTCGACTCGTTGCGGACCGCCGTAGTGCAGACTCTTGATGAAGGCGTCGAGGGGCATCGAGTCCTGGCGCAGCTTTTCATAGAGCAGGGCGCGGCCCCGCTTCCAGGTGGACAGCAGGGCGAACACCGAGAGGCCCAGCACCAGGGGGAACCAGCCGCCATCGAAGATCTTGATGACATTGGCGGAGAAGAAGGAGAAGTCCACGATGACGAAAAAGGCCAGGAACAGTCCGGCATGGAACCAGCCCCAGCCCCACAGGGCGCGAACCACGATGAAGGCCAGGATAGTATCGATCATCATGGTCAGGGTCACGGCTATGCCGTAGGCCGAGGCCAGGTTGCTGGAGGACCTGAAACCGATCACCAGCACGATGACGGCCAACAGCAAAAGCCAGTTGATGTTGGGAATGTAGATCTGGCCCTTTTCCCGTTCCGATGTGAACTTGATCTGGATGCGGGGGCAATAGCCCAACTGGATGGCCTGGCTGGTGAGGGAATAGGCGCCGGAAATCACCGCCTGGGAGGCGATTACCGTGGCTACCGTGGCCAGTATCACCAGGGGCATCTGCAAGGCGTCGGGTGCCATGTGGAAGAAGGGGCTCTTGATGGCGTCCGGGTCGGCCAGGATCAGGGCGCCCTGGCCCAGGTAATTCAGGTACAGGGCGGGGAAGACGAAGGTGATCCAGGCCCACATGATCGGCCGCCGGCCGAAGTGGCCCATATCGGCATAGAGGGCCTCGCCGCCGGTGATGGCCAGCACCACGGCACCCAGGGCGAGAAAGGCCAGATTGCCGTGATCCACCATGAAACGGAAGGCATACCAGGGATTTATCGCTGCCAGAATGTCCGGATGCTGGATCACATTCCACAGGCCTAGGAGGCCCAGAGTGGCAAACCAGAAGGCCATCACCGGACCGAAGAGCCGGGCGACGCTGGCCGTGCCCTTGGGCTGGAAAAGGAACAGGCTGGTCAGGATTGCCAGGGTAATGGGCACCACGTAGGGCTGGAATATCGGAGTTACCACCTCCAGGCCCTCGATCGCCGAGAGTACCGACATGGCGGGGGTGATCACCGCATCGCCGTAGAACAGGGCGGCACCGAACATGCCCAGCACCGAGACACTCCACAGCAAGGTTGGACTGGCTCCCGGCGTGCGCAGCGCCAGGGCGGTCAGGGCCATGATGCCGCCCTCGCCCCGGTTGTCGGCCCTCATGATGAACAGCACATACTTGAGGGAGACCGTGATGGTCATGGCCCAGAACACCAGGGACAGGATACCCATCAGGTTGTCCGGCGTGGCCGGCACGGCGTGGTGACCGTTGAAAACCTCCTTCATGGTGTACAGCGGGCTGGTGCCAATGTCGCCATAGACGACGCCCATGGCTGCCAGGGACATGGCCGCCAGGCTGGGCTGAGGGTGGTTTTCGGACGTCGTGGAGGCCACGGGGATGTTGCCGTGCACAAAGGGAGTCGGGATTATAGGGGCAGGCCTGATTTCAGGGAATTACCCTGCGTGTAGTCTTTCCGTGGGTGTTTAGTCCCTCAGCGCAATTGGAATACCACCGGCAGGATCATCTCCCGTCGGGAGCCGCCGCCGAGGGGCCCCATGGCGAAGGCGGCCCGACGGGCCGCTTGATCCAGCACTCCGTGACCACTGCTGGCAGCGACCTCCGCTGCCAGCACCTGGCCGGCGGGGCCCAGGGTCAACAGCAGGCGGACCTCCCCTTCCCAGCCGGCGGCCACGGCCTCGGCCGGGTAGAAGAGGTGATCGGCCAGCTTGTGTTGGGCTGCGGAGATGGCTTGCGCCGTTGCTGTCGGACGGGCTTTGGTGGTGGCTGCGGCTGGCGCCGTCAGGGGGGGCGAGGGAGGCAGGGTGTTCTTGAGCAGTGGGTCCGCAGACAGGACGGGCGTCGGTAGCACCACTTCCAGCGGGGGTGGCGCTACCATGGGCCGGGAAACATGGAGCATTCCTGGGATCAGGGATATGCCATGAAGCAGCAGGGAGGCCAGCAGGGCCAGCAGGAATCGGCGGAGGAGCATGGGGCGGGTATTATCGCCGCGCCCTGGATCCTCCCCGGAGAAAAACCGTGAAACGCCGTTTGCTGGGCGCTGCCCTGTTGTTCTGTCTTGCCCTGCCGGCCCGGGCCGAGCTGCCCAGTCCGGTGGCCTTCGGGGTGGCTCTGGAGGTTGGCGATCTGACTCGCGCCCGGCAGTGGCTGGACGAAGGTCTGGACCCGAACTTTTCCGCCGACCGCATTGGCACCGGCCTGATGATCGGCGCCTGGGAAGGCAATATTCCCCTGATGGAACTCTTTCTCCAGCGGGGCGCCGACCTCAATGCGGTCAACGGCGTGGGTGAGCAGGCCCTGCAACTGGCGGCCTGGAAGGGGCAGCGCCAGGCCGTGGAATGGCTGCTGGCCCGGGGCGCCGCGGTCAATCGGCAGGGCCTGGCCTGGAGTGCGCTGCATTACGCGGTGTTCGCCGGCCACCGGGAGATCGCCCGCCGGCTGATGGAACGGGGCGCGGACGTCAATGGCCGGGCGCCCAATGGTTCCACGGTGTTGATGATGGCGGCCCGGGAAGGCCATGAGGATATTGCCCGCGCCCTGATCGAGGCCGGGGCCGACCCCAGGCCGGTCAACGAGTGGGGCGACAATGCCCTGAGCTGGGCCATGCGTCACAACAATCTGCGCATCGCCCGCATGATCGCTTCACCCGAGGAATTCGCCCTGGCGGTGCAGCGGCCGCCGGAATCCTTTGGCGCCGCACGGCGCTCGGTGCCGCCGCCGGCGCAGATCGGTGAAATCCTGCGGCAGATTCGTCTGGCCCAGGCCCAGGGCAAGCCCCTGGATGAATTGCGCCAGGCCCTGTTCGATGCGGTGGCTGCCTTCAAGAAGGACATGCCAGTGACGCCGCCGGCAGCCCGGGGCAAAAAGCTGGCCAAGGTGACACCCCGGCCAACTGCCCTGATGATCACGGCGGATCGCAAGCGGGTTGGCGCCGAGCGGGCCGAACTGGTCTATGCACTGCCCTCCGCGCCGAACCCGGCTCCCGCCGCTGCCAGCGAGGACCCGTCAGAACTGCTGCGCCAGTTGCGCCTGGCCGATGCCGTCGGCAAGCCCACGGCGGAACTGCGCCGGCGTTTCCTGGAGTCCGTGGCCCGGTTCAAGGCACCCTAAGCCGGCCAGGTGATGCGGTGAGTCACGAACCGTATCGATCCTACCGGCCATCCTTGCCGCGCCCGCGCCGATCGTGGCATCATCAATGCTGATTGCATTGATGCGGGTGTGACATGGCAAAACCGACCCTCTACGAAGTGCTGGGCATTCCGCCCGATGCCTCGGCGGAACAGCTCCATCAGGCCCACCAGCAGGCCCTGGCCCGGATACCCGCCGGCCTGAGCCTGGATGAATTGCGCAACCGGCGGCTGTTCATCGACCACGCCTTGCGCATCCTCTCCGACCCCTCGGCCCGGGCGGCCTATGAACGCCAGTTGCAGCCGGTGACCGAGCCCCGGCTGCTGCACCATGATCCGTCCGCCGGGTCCCGGCCGGGCTGGCTGGTCCTGTTGTTGGGGGCGGGTATCGGCGCCCTGGCCTGGGCCCAGTTCGGTACCCCACCGACCCCGGCCGCCGGTTCCGTGGCTGCTGCTGTTTCTCCCTCCATCGGCCCCGCTGCTGATCAGGGCCGGAACAACGATCTGGCTGCGGAGGCGGAGGGGCTCCAGGATCCCTCCCCGGCTCCAGCGAATCGACAAGCCATGTCGGGAAAGACCCCGCTCAACTACGCCATCGCGGTGAATAGCCCCAATGCCGAGCTGGTGAAGAAACTGGTCTGGTCAGTCTATGGCATTGTCGGCCAGGCCGGCCAGGGCACCGGTGTCATGATCGAAGGCGACCGACTGCTGACCAACTGTCATGTGCTGGCCCGGAATGTCGCCCGGGGCCCCATCTACGCCGTCAACGCGGTGACCCGTGATCACGCCGCGATCACCGAGGTGGCCTGGTTGCAGAACGAGGACGCCTGCCTGGTGCGGGCGCCGGGGCTTTCCGGCCAGGCGATTCCTTCCGGCACCAGCGGCACGCTCTACGGTGGCGCCCGACTGCACAACATCGGCTATGCGGAGGGGCGCCTGAGCGCCTCCCAAGGTCAGTTCCTCGACCGCATGAATCGCTACGGCCAGACCTTCATCGTCAGCAGCAACTACTGCGCGCCGGGGGTCTCCGGCGGTCCTCTGGTGGATGATGCCGGGCGCCTGGTGGGTCTCACCAGCGGCGGACCGGCCAATCGCAGCGTCTGCTATTCCCTAACCGTGGAAACAGCCCGGCTGCTGCTCTACCAGTCCCTGCGGCCCATCGCCGAGCTGCCCGGATCCTACGTTTCCAACATTACCCGGCGCGCCTGGTGATCCCGCCACGTCCTATACTCTCGCCCCCAACCTGCCAGCGAGAATGAAATGAGCGAACTACCCAAGTGCCCGAAATGCAGTTCCGAATTCACCTATGAGGACGGTGCTCTCTACATCTGCCCCGAATGCAGCCACGAATGGGCGAAGGACGGCGCAGCGGAAGAGGGCACCGACAAAAAGGTCGAAGTGCGCGACGCGGTGGGCAATGTGCTGAACGATGGCGATACTGTCACCGTGATCAAGGATCTCAAGGTCAAGGGTTCCTCCTCGGTGGTCAAGGTCGGTACCAAGGTCAAGAACATCCGTCTCGTGGACGGCGACCACGACATCGACTGCAAGATCGATGGCATCGGCGCCATGCAGTTGAAATCGGAGTTCGTGAAGAAGGTCTGACGGCCGCTCTCTGGTCACGGCAGCGCTGCCCCGATGCAATTCATCGATCCCCGTACTTTCCTGCTGGTCGCCAATCTGCTGGGCATGCTCTGCGCCCTGGTGTTGTGGGTCCAGGCCAGGAGTTTTCCCGACGACATCGATGGCTTGGACGACTGGGCCAGGGCGGTCGTGCTGATCGGCTGCGCCTCGGGCTTCGCCTCCATGCGGGGCGTCCTGCCGGATAGCCTCAGCATCGTTGCTTCCAACGGCATGCTCCTGCTCGGGCAGTTGTTGCTGATTGTCGGCCTACAGCGCTATTCCGGCCGAACACCGGTGTGGCGGCCGACCCTGGACGGAATCGGCGCATTGATGATCCTGATCCTGTGGTTGACCTATGGCTCCCACAACTATCAGGGTCGTATCTTCATCATGGGGCTGGCCCATATCGGCTTCTTTTCCGTCGGTGCTTATCTCGCCTGGCACGCTGCGCCAAAAGGTTTCGGCAACCGTTTTCTGAGCGTGATTTTCACCCTGGGGGTTGCCGTCGCCATCTGGCGCATCGCTACGCTGCCCATCACGGGTAACGAGACCGACGAGAACTTCGATCGCAACCTGATCCAGCAGATCTACCTGGCTACGTTTTCCCTGGGCGTGTTGGGTTTGTCCATCGGCTTCATCCTCCTGGCCAATGAGCGTTTGCGGGTCGAACTGGAATTCATGGCGACCCGGGATCCCATGACCGGGGCGCTGAACCGCCGCGCCTTCTTCAGTCGGGCCGAGGTCGAATGGGCACGGGCACTGCGTTCCCGCCGGCCCCTGGCAGTGATCACCTCGGACATCGATTTTTTCAAGAAGGTGAACGACACTCATGGCCATCATGTCGGGGACCAGGTCATCAAGGATTACACCCTTCGCGCCGGCCAGATGCTGCGGCTGTCGGACAGCCTCGCCCGTTTCGGCGGTGAGGAATTCGTGATCCTGTTGCCTGATACCGGCCTGACCGAGGCAAAACAGGTCGCGGAACGTATCCGGTGCGAAATCGAGAGTCGTCGAGCCAAGACCCTGCCCGCCTACACCGTGAGTCTGGGGGTGTCGGTTATGCAGGGCAATGCCGGTCAGGCAGCCGACCTGGAGGCATTGCTGGCGGAGGCCGACGCAGCCCTTTACCGGGCCAAGCAACGAGGGCGAAACCGGGTCGAGGTGTAGTGTGGCAGGCTGCCGAAGCCGGAACGGGTACTACCCGTTTCCGAAGGAGCGCAGGGTGAGGCCGCCGCTAAACTCCCGATAGCGTGCCGACTCCGTGCGTAGACTGATGCCTTGCCGAGGTGAGGGGCTATCATTTGTCCCGACAGGTACTTCGTTGGCTCCTGGAACCGTGACATGCCAATGCTGAATCACTTGAAGCGCAATTCCTTTGCCGCCTACTGGCTGATGCTCGGGGCTGCATTGCTGGCATTGGGCGGAGCGACCAGTTTCAATCTCTACATAGAACGAGATCGTGTCGAAAGCCGCGAACAGGGGCGGCTGCTGATCCAGTCGCGAGTGATCCAGGAGAACGTCGAGCAGAATCTGGCCGCGGTCAATCGGGTATTGACGTCTTTGCGCAAGGACCTTTTGCGACACGAGGCTAGCAAGGACCTGAACGACCGGCTCAAGATGCTTACCGACGCGATGCCTGGCATCCGCACCTTCTTGTTGATTGACGGCAGCGGCACGGTATCGGCATCGAGCAGACCGGAACTGGTGGGCAAGAATTTCGCATACCGCGACTATTTCCGAATTCCCCGCGGGAATCCCGATCCCGAAGTGCTATTCGTCTCCGCGCCATTCATGACCAGCCTCGGAATTTATGGCATCAACATCGTACGTGTCATTCCGGGGCCCCAGGGCGAGTTTGCCGGCATCATTTCCGCGACACTGGACCCGGAATACTTCAAGACGCTGATGACCTCGGTGCTGTATGCGCCGGATATGTGGACTGCCATCGCCCATGGTGACGGTATTCAGCTCTTGATGGTGCCCGATAGGACGGGACAGTCCGGCAAGAATCTGGCGCAACCGGGCTCGTTCTTTACTCGCCACCGTGATAGCGGCAAGGAAGCCAGCGTTCTGACAGGCATCGTCTATGCCACCGGCGAGAAACGCATGATGGCCCTGCGCTCCATTCAACCGGCCAGCCTGCGCCAAGACAAACCTCTGGTCATTGCCGTCGGACGCGATCTGGATACCATCTATGCTGCCTGGCACCGCGACGCTCAGATACAGGTCGGGCTCCTGGGTCTCATAGTCCTGGGTTCCACCTTGGGACTGTATGTCTATCAGCGCCGGCAACGGGAATTCCGCTGGAGAGAGGCCAAGGCCGCTGAGGCTCTGGAAGCCAGCGAACGCTTCATGAAAACCCTGACCGACAACATTCCCGGCATGGTGGCCTACTGGAACCGAGAATTACGCTGCGGTTTCGCCAACAAGGCCTATTTCGAATGGTTTGGCAAGACGCCGGAGCAAATGCGCGGTATTCGCATTCAGGACATGATGGGCGAGGAACTGTTCCGCCAGAACGAGCCCTTCATCCAGGCCGTTCTGCGGGGCGAGCCCCAGCGCTTCGAGCGTACCCTCACCAAGGCTGATGGCAGTGTCGGCTACACTTGGGCTCAGTACATTCCGGACCTGCAAGGCAACTGGGTGCGGGGCTTTTTTGTTCTGGTTTCGGACATTTCGGAACTCAAGCGAACCGAAATCGCCCTGAGGGAAAGCGAATGGAAGCTGAAGACAATCATCGAGGCTGAACCCGAATGCGTGAAGGTACTGGCGGCTGACGGTACCTTGCTGCAGATGAATCGCGCCGGTCTGGACATGATCGAGGCGGATTCCGAGTCCCAGGTCATCGGTCACCGGGTGGTGGAACTCGTGACTCCTCCCTATCAGCAAGCTTTTGTCGACCTGGGCGAAAGGGTCAGCCGGGGGGAGTCGGGAACCCTGGAATTCGAGATCACTGGCCTTAAGGGAGGTCATCGCTGGCTGGAAACCCATGCGGCGCCCATGCGTGACATCGATGGCAAGATCGTTGGCCTGCTCGGTGTCACCCGGGATGTGACGGCCCACAAGCAGGCCGAGCAGGAGCTCCAGCACCTTGCTCAAACCGATTTCCTGACCGGCCTTGCCAATCGTCGCTATTTCATGGTGTTGGCAGAACAGGAAGTCTTGCGTACCCTCAGGTACGGCGGTGGTCTTTCCGTGTTCATGATGGATATCGATCATTTCAAGGTAATCAATGACACCTACGGCCATAAAACCGGAGATGTGATCTTGCAGAGGTTCGCGGAAGTGAGCCGGAAAATCTTACGGGAGCTGGACACGATAGGCCGTGTCGGTGGTGAGGAGTTCGCGGTCCTGTTGCCGCAAACAGACAGCGAACACGCGCTGGAGGTTGCCGAGCGCTTGCGTAAGTCTGTCGCCGATGTCGAGGTGGTTCTGGATCAGGGGTTGCCGCTTCGCATCACGATTTCCATTGGCGTAACCACACTGGCTGGCATTAGCTCCAATATCGACACCCTGCTCAATCAGGCCGATCAGGCGCTTTATAGAGCCAAGAACACCGGTCGTAACCGGGTCTGCATTTACGAACATCGGAACGAGGCCGGATAGCCATGCTTGGTGAGGCGACTCCTGCCAGACTCTAGGGCAGCCTGCGCGAGAATGCGGCAAATGCCTCGGGCGACAGCGGCTTGCTGAAGTAATAGCCCTGCACCTCCTGGCAACCATACTCGCGCAGGAAAGTCAGTTGATCTTCGCTCTCCACTCCCTCGGCGATGGTGCGCAGACCCAGGCTGTTGGCCAGACTGATGATGGCGCTGACGATAGCTCTGTCCTCCGGGTCCGTGGTGATGTCGCGCACGAAGGACTGGTCGATCTTGAGTTTATAGACCTGGAAACGCTTGAGGTAACTCAGGGACGAGTAGCCGGTGCCGAAATCGTCGATGGACACACGGATGCCCCGTCCATGCAGGTCATCCATTACGGCGATGGCGGCGAGAGGGTCGTCCATGGCCACCCCCTCGGTGAGTTCCAGTTCCAGATGCTGAGGCGCCAGGCCTTCCTCGGCGAGGATCTGCGCTACCAGATCCGGCAGGTGGGCATGACCGAATTGAACCGCCGAGAGGTTGACCGCCATGACCATGGGCTCCATACCGGTATCGAGCCAGGTTTTCATCTGCTGTACTGCGGTACGCAGCACCCATTCGCCGATGGGCAGGATCAGGCCGCTATCCTCGGCGATCGGGATGAATTCGGCGGGCGCTACCGAACCAAGTTCGGGGTGTTGCCAGCGCAGCAAGGCCTCGGCGCCGACGATGCGGCCGTTCGACAGGGAAACTTGCGGCTGGTAATGCAGGGTCAGCTCCTTGCGCTCCAGGGCGTGGCGCAGCGCGCCTTCAAGTTGCAGGTTGCGTGCGGAATGCTCCTGCATCTCCGGTGTGAAGAAACGGAAGGTGTTGCGGCCTTCCTGCTTGGCTCGATACATGGCGGTATCGGCGCACTGGGACAGGGCCTCGAAATTCTCGCCGTTGCTGGGATACATGGCGATGCCGATCGAGGGGGTGACGATGAGCTCGTACTGTTCGACCTTGAAGGCTACCGTCACCGCCGCGATCAGTTTTCTGGCCACATGAGCCGCGCCATCGGCATCGGTGCCGGGCAGTACCACGATGAATTCGTCGCCGCCCTGGCGCGATACGGTGTCTTCCTCGCGCACCATGGC
The DNA here is from genome assembly GCF_902813185.1 of Denitratisoma oestradiolicum. Lineage (GTDB taxonomy): Bacteria > Pseudomonadota > Gammaproteobacteria > Burkholderiales > Rhodocyclaceae > Denitratisoma > Denitratisoma oestradiolicum. The sequence goes on along the minus strand of NZ_LR778301.1, from coordinate 3,702,189 downwards.
CTTCATGCGCTGACCGACCTCGATCAGCAATTCGTCGCCGATGCGGTGCCCCAGGGTGTCATTGATGTTCTTGAAGTGGTCCAGGTCCACGAACAGCACCGACAGTTGTTCATGACTGCGCTGGGCCATGCTGATCGCGTGGCGGGCGCGGTCATGCAGCAGCGCCCGATTGGGCAGTCCGGTCAGGGCATCGAAATGCGCCAGGCGCTGAATGCGGGCGTCCGTCTCCTTGTGTTGGGTGATGTCGCTGAAAATGCCGACGTAATGACTTGGCTTGCCTTCCTGGCCGAGGACGCGGCTGATGCTCAGCCACTCGGGATAGACATGGCCGTCCTTGCGCCGATTCCAGATTTCTCCCTGCCAGTGGCCAGTGGCGTCGATCGAATGCCACATTTCCCGATAAAACTCCTTGCCCTGGCGTCCGGAAGACAACAGATTTGCGCCCTGCCCCAGGGCCTCGCTCTCGTCGTAGCCGCTGATTTCGCAGAAGGCGCGGTTGACCCGGACGATCTTCCCCTGGATGTCTGTGATCATGATGCCTTCCTTCCCCTGCTCGAACACCTCGGCAGCCAGTTTCAGGCTGGCATCGCGCTCAAAACCGTCGAGCGCGTAGCTGATGTCCGCCGCCATTTCCTCCAGCAGCTTTCGGGCATCTTCATCGAAGGCGTTGGTCTCGCCGGCATACAGATTGAAGGAGCCGACAACTTTGCCGTTCCGATGGAGGGGAAGTGCGGCCACGGATCCCCAGCCGAACTGCTCGGCACGCTTGTGCCAGGGGGTGGCGAGGGGGTCGCCCAGGAAATCCTGGTTCCACACTGGCCGGTTTTCCCTGATCGCGGTTCCAACCGGGCCATGTCCATGAGGGGCACTGGCATCCGTCGTGATGTTGATGTCCTTCAGATAGTCCAGTCCAGCACCGAAACTGGCGACCGGCCTGATCTCCCGTGTTTCCGCGTTCAATATTCCGATCCATGCCATTTTCATTCCGCCGAATCTCACCACGTCCTGACATATCTCGGGCAACAGCGCCATCTCGCTGTTGCAGCGCACGATGGCCTGGTTGCATTCACTCAGGGCGGCATAGAGATTGGTCAGACGCCAGACCCGTTGCTCCGCCGTCCGGCGTGCGCTGATATCGCGATCGATGCCCCGATAGCCCAGCAGTCCGCCTGCGGAATCCAGTATCGGGACACCGCTGGTGAGAGTGATATTGGGTGTGCCGTCCTTGCTGAGGACGATGTTTTCCAGGTCGCTGAACGGACTCTTGGCGGCGGCGATCTCGGCGAAGGCCGCGCCGATGGCTTGTGCTTCGTCCGGCGCCATGAAATCGAAAGGCATCCTGCCGAGAACCTCCTGGGGAGCATAGCCGAGCAGACTGGTCACGCCCTCCGAGACATAGGTGTAACGGCCCTCGGCATCCACCTCCCAGATCCAGTCGGCGGAAATTTCTGCGACATCGCGGAAGCGCCGCTCGCTGCGGCAGAGCTCCTCCTCGGCCTGCTTGCGGGCGTTGATGCTCATGCCCGTGCCCCGCAGCCCGATCACCTTGCCCTGCTCATCGCAATAGACCGAACCATAAACTTCTTCCCACCAGATTTCGCCCGAGGGGGTGATGTCCCGATGCTGCAATCGGAAGAAGGATTTGTTGACGATGGCCCGGTTGACGATCTCCCCCACGGACTGGATGTCCTCCGGGGGCATGAATTCCATGGGTGTGTGGCCAAGTAACTGCTCGGGCGTGTAGCCCTTCACGTGGGCTGACTGATCGGACACGTAGGTATAGACCATGTTGGTGTCGATCTCCCATAGATAGGCGCCAGCGGCGTCGCTCATGTCGCGGAAGCGTTGTTCGCTGGTGCTCAGTTGCAGGGTTCGTTGCTCGATCAGGGTTTCCAGATTCTGTCTGTACATGCGCAACTCGACCAGCAGTTTCGCCAGATAGCCCAGCAGCAGGCTGAACAGCAGCCCCAGGGCCGACTTGAACGCCACACCATAGGGATCGTGCCAGCCCTTGAGTGGTGCGACGCTGAGGGTCCAGCGGCCATTGGGCAGGTCGACGGACTGGTCCACCGGGTCGGCCAGCGGAGCGCTGCCGGACGCGGCGATGATCTGGCGCTCCCCGCTATCCGGGTGGATGCGCCAAAGCGCATAGGCATAGCCCTGTTCCGTCATCTGGGCGAGCCGGACATCGTCCAGCACCTGGGGAAATCGGATCAGCACGGTGGTAAAGCCCCAGAACCCAGGCTTGGGGATGTCCAGGTAGACCGGTAGTCGCCCTACCGCTCCCAGCCCCCCCTGCACCAGTTCGAAGGGACCGGCCAGGGTGAGTTCGCCAGTGTCTCGGGCGAGGGAGGCTTCCTTGTTACGCGCCGGGTCCTGCAACAAGTTGTGGCCGATGGCCTGTTCGTTGCCGGCCAGGGGCACGATATGCCGAATGATGCCGTTGGGCGCCAGTTGCAGCGAAGCAGCACCTGGGTAGAACTTCAGCATTTCGCTGGCGGTTCTTTCGAAATCGGGAATCTGGCCCTGACCCTGGCGCACCAGCGCCGCCAGGGCATGGGTGGCGGACAGGGCATGCTCGATGTTGCGCTGTATGGCGTGGGCCTGGTCACCGGCCATGTTGGCAATTCGTGCTCGATGCTGCATTTGGCGCTGCTGCTCCGATTGCCGTACCAGTATTCCACTGGAGAGGGCAGCGATGAGAAAAACGCCAATCGCCGCAGCCAGAGGGGGGCGCGTCGATGTGAATGTGCGAATGTCTGGGGCGGCTGCCGGTGCCCCGAGCCGGCGCGCCAGAAAATACACCAGCATGCTGGTGGCGGCCACGAAGAGCAGCCCCTTGGCAATCTCGAGGCGTCCTTGCAGCACTGGGTCGTCAACCGCGATTGTCAGCAGGTAGCCTGAAACAATGATCCACAGCGAAGCGAAAGCCCCATAAAACAACGCAACTCCGGCCGGAGTCAGGCGGCCTGATAGCGGGGCGGTAAGGGATAGTCTCGAAGACCGGGGCATCGTGGGTCTGTTCTGCTTGTAGGCAGAAACAGTTTAGCGTAGCCGCCGATGTGTAGGTTCAACGTCCCATGACGCGGCGGCGGGTTTCCGACCTGGGCTTGGGGCTGGTCGTGGGGCGTGGCGTGTGTTTGGTCGGTGCGCCCTTGTCCTGGGGCTGCCAGCCCGGGATCAGATGTTTCTTGCCGTTGCCGATCAGATCGGCCCGGCCCATGGCCTTCAGGGCTTCCCGCAGCAGGGGCCAGTTGGCCGGGTCGTGGTAGCGCAGGAAGGCCTTGTGCAGGCGGCGCTGGCGCTCGCCCTTGACCACGGAGACGGTCTCGGATTCACGGGTTACCTTTTTCAGGGGATTCCTGCCCGTGTGCCACATGGCCGAGGCCAGGGCCAGGGGGGTGGGCAGGAAGGTCTGCACCTGGTCCAGTCGGAAGTCGTTGCGCTTGAGCCAGAGGGCCAGTTCCAGCATGTCCTGGTCGGTGGTGCCGGGGTGGGCGGCAATGAAGTAGGGGATCAGGTACTGCTCCTTGCCCGCTTCCCTGGAGGCCTTCTCGAACATCTGCTTGAACCTGTCGTAGGCGCCCATGCCCGGCTTCATCATCTTCGACAGGGGGCCTTCCTCGGTGTGCTCCGGGGCGATCTTCAGATAGCCGCCCACATGGTGGCTGACCAGTTCCTTGACGTATTCCGGGGAGCGCACCGCCAGGTCGTAGCGCAGGCCGGAGCCGATCAGGATCTTCTTCACGCCGGGCAGATGGCGCGCCTTGCGATAGAGCTGGATCAGGGGGCCGTGGTCGGTGCCCAGGTTTTCGCAGATACCAGGATAGACGCAGGATAGGCGGCGGCAGTTTTCCTCGATCTTCTTGTCCTTGCAGGCCATGCGATACATGTTGGCGGTGGGCCCGCCCAGGTCGGAGATGACGCCGGTGAAGCCTGGCGTCTTGTCGCGGATTTCCTCGATCTCGTGGAGGATGGATTCCTCCGAACGGCTCTGGATGATGCGACCCTCGTGCTCGGTGATGGAGCAGAAGGTGCAGCCGCCGAAGCAGCCCCGCATGATGTTGATGGAAAAACGGATCATCTCCCAGGCCGGGATCTTCGCCTCGCCATAGGCCGGGTGGGGCCGGCGGGCGTAGGGCAGGCCGTAGACGTGGTCCATCTCCGCCGTGGTGAGCGGAATCGGCGGCGGGTTGAGCCACAGGTCCCGGTCGCCGTGGCCCTGCACCAAAGCACGGGCGTTGCCGGGGTTGGACTCCAGGTGAAAGGTGCGGCTGGCGTGGGCGTAGCGCACCGGGTCCTCGGCCACCCGGTCGTAGGAGGGCAGGCGCACTACCTGGTGGCTGCGGGCGGCCTTGCGAACGGCGACCCGCTCGGCGGCGGACATCAGGCGTATGGGCTGGATGCTGTCGCCGCCGGCCGGAACGGTTTGGACCGGGTCCATGACATAGGGATCGGGATGCTTGTCCACCCGGCCCGGGCTGTCCACGGTGGTGGAATCCACCTCCTCCCATTCGGGATCGGGCTTCCAGCCCCGCGGCACCATGAAGGCGCTGCCCCGCAGGTCGCGAATGGTTTCGATGGCCTCGCTCCGGGCCAGGCGGTGAGCCAGTTCCACCAGGGCCCGCTCGGCGTTGCCGAACAGCAGCAGATCGGCCTTGCTGTCGGGCAGGATGGAGCGCCGCACCTTGTCCGACCAGTAGTCGTAATGGGCGATGCGGCGCAAGGACGCCTCGATGCTGCCGATGACGATGGCCGCCTCGGGAAAGGCTTCCCGGGCCCGCTGGGCATAGACGATCACCGCCCGGTCCGGGCGTTTGTTGGGCTCGGCGTTGGCGGTGTAGGCGTCGTCGGAACGGAGCTTCCTGTCGGCGGTGTAGCGGTTGACCATGGAATCCATGTTGCCCGCGGTGATGCCGAAGAACAGATTGGGCTTGCCCAGGCGGCGGAAGTCCTCCGCCGCATGCCAGTCGGGCTGGCTGATGATGCCCACCCGGAACCCCTGAGCCTCCAGCAGCCGGCCCACCAGGGCCATGCCGAAGCTGGGGTGGTCGATGTAGGCGTCGCCGGTGACCAGGATGATGTCGCAGGCGTCCCAGCCCAGTTGCTCCATCTCGGCCCGGGACATGGGCAGGAAGGGGGCAATGCCGAAGCGCCTGGCCCAGTGGGGGCGGTAGGCGGTGAGGGGCTTGGGGGTGGCGGAAAGGGCGGGAGCGTTCATGGCGGCATTTTACCGCCGCAGCCCCTCACGGCCCCAGCACAATTTGCGTAAGTCCTCGTCAATAAAGGGGTTTCAGCGGACTGATGGTCCCGGGCCGGTGGCGGTTTTATTGCCCAGATCTTCCCGCGCCCGGGCGCGAAGATAGTGGCGCAGGGCGTCCAGCTCGCCCCGGGATATCTCGGAGAATTGGGGCATGCCTCGTTGCAGCAGCGCCCCCTGGCGCACCACGCCGTCGAGGGCGTCCAAGGCCAGGGCCACCGGCGAGGCCCGCAGGTCCGGGGCATAGCCACCGGCCACTGCGGCCGGTCCGTGGCAGGTGACGCAACGGTCGCTATAGATTTCCCTGCCCTGGGTGATCTTGGTGTCGTCCAGGGCCAGGCCGGGATCATCCAGGGGCACGGGCCGCTTGGGGGGCGCCGATCTGGGCAGTTTGGCCTTGCCGTCCAGGGCGAAGGTCAGCAGGCGGCGCGGATGTTCCCGGCCGACCCAGCCATGCTGGGCGGTGAGGGAGCCCAGGGCCTGGATCAGGCCGGTCCAGCCGGCCAGGACAGAGACGTATTGCTTGCCGCCGGCGGTGTAGGTGATCGGCGGGGCGATGGTGCCTACACCGAGATTGAAGGACCAGAGCACCTTACCGTTGCGGGCGTCGTGGGCGGTGAACCGGCCGGCCGCGTCGCCCTGGAATACCAGGCCACCGGCGCTGGTCAGGGTGCCGCCATTGAAAATACCCGGCGTTGGCATGCGCCAGACCTCCCGTTGCTGGACCGGGTCCCAGGCCAGCAGGGCCGAGGTGCCGGCGTCGGGGGGCGGGTCAATGTTGTTGATAGGATTGACGCCAGTGCTGAAGTGGGGGCCGCTTTCATGCCGCCAGTTCTTGAAGTCGATGCCCTTGTCGTTGTAATAACCCGGCAGTTCCCGTACCGGGATATACACCAGCCCGGTGTCCGGATTGAAGGACATGGGGGGCCAGTTGTGGGCGCCCATGCCGCTGGGCCAGATGGTGGTCTCGCCATTCTGGTAGCGGGCGTTGGGGGTTTCCACTGGCCGGCCGGTGGCGAGGTCTATCCTCTCGGCCCAGGTGACCTTGACGATTTTCTCGGCAGAGATCAGCTTGCCGGTTTTCCGGTCGATCACGTAGAAGAAGCCGTTCTTCGGTGCGTGCAGCATCACCTTCCTCGGCTTGCCCTCGATCGTCAGGTCCGCCAGCACCATGTCCATGGCCGAGTTGTAGTCCCAGGTCTCGCCGGGATTGGTCTGGTAGTGCCAGACATACTCGCCGGTGTCGGCGTCCAGGGCGACGACGGAGCAGAGGAACAGGTTGTCGCCGCCGTCGGGGCTGCGGATCTTCTGGTTCCAGGGGGCGCCGTTGCCGGTGCCCAGATAGATGCGGTTGAACTCCGGGTCGTAGGTCATGGCATTCCAGACGGTGCCGCCACCGCCGTGCTTCCACCACTCGCCGGTCCAGGTCTGGGCGGCCATTTCCATGGCCTTGTTCTCGAAGCCGTCGGCCGGGTTGCCGGGGACGGTGTGAAAGCGCCAGCGCTGCTTGCCGGTCTCGGCGTCGTAGGCGGTGACGTAGCCGCGGACCGGGCCGAAGTCGGCGCCGCCGTGGCCGATGATCACCTTGCCATTGAAGACCCGGGGGGCGCCGGTGATGTAGCGCTGGTCGTCCTTGCCCACGGTCATCACGCTCCAGAGCAGTCTGCCATTGCTGGCGTCGAGGGCGATCAGGCGGCCGTCCTGGGTGCCCGCATAGACCTTGCCCTTCCAGAAGGCCAGTCCCCGGATGCCCCAGGCCTCGCGCAGTTTCTCGCCGGCGACTTTGGCCACGTCAGGATCGTGGCGCCATAACAGCTTGCCGGTACGGGCATCCACCGCATGCACCACGCTCAGCCCCGCTGCGAAATAAATGACGCCATCCACCGCCAGGGGCGCGGTGGAGACATTGCCGATATTGTTCAGCTCCAGGGTCCAGGCCAGTCCCAGGCGCTTGACGTTGCTGGCGTTGATCTGCGTCAGGGGGCTGTAGCGCTGCTCGTCGAAGCTGCGGCTGTAGCCGGCCCAGTGGGCACCACCGGGGTCCCGGGTGAGCAGGGTGTTGTCGACTTCGGTGGCCTGGACTAGGCTGGCGATCAGCGTACCAGCGAAACATAGGTAGGACAGCCAAATGCGAGAAGGGGGCTTCATGATGGTGTGTCGTCGCTTCTTCTTGTCATGCAATGGCAGCGGATGATGCATGAGTTTCCCTGGTTTGTGGCGGGGAGTGCGCTGCCCCACCATGAAAGCGGCGATCAGTCGCTTGCCAGCAGTCCTCCATCGATCACCAGCTCATTACCCAGCACGAACTTGGATTCATCCGATGCCAGATAGAGCACGCCATACGCTACGTCCAGCGCTTCACCCAGATGACCGATGGGATGACGGTCGATCTGAGCCTGCAATACAGCGGGAGGCTGGCTGTCGTAGTAGGCCTGTACCAGAGGGGTGACACAGGTTTCCGGGTGTACCGAGTTGACCCGGATAGGCAACTTCTCCGCTGCGCAATACATCGCCGCCGCCTTCGTTAGTCCACGCACTCCGGCCTTGCTGGCGGAATAGGCCACTGTGGTCGGCTGTGCAACCATCGCCATTACCGACGAGACATTGACGATGGAGCAGCGCTCACCGGACTGCCGCATCAGGCGGATTGCGTGCTGTGTGCCGAGGAAGGCACCGTCCAGATTGACGGCATGGACCTTGCGCCAGAGATCGAAGTTCATTTCCATGTCCCCCGATGGGGCAATGCCGGCGTTATTGACCAGCACGTTCAGCTTGCCTTTGCGCGCCAGCACAGTTTCCATAGCTGCAGCCCAATCGGCATCCCGGGTGACATCCAGGGGGACAAAAAATGCATCGCCCCCTGTTTCCTGAATCTTGGCCACGACGGCCAGGCCGGCCTGTTGGGCAATGTCCGCAACCGCCACGGTGGCCCCCTCCTGTGCCAGCAGGAGCGCAATGGCCTCTCCCAGCCCGCTGGCCGCACCGGTCACCAGTGCAATCTTGCCCTGTACCCTTCCCATTCATTTATTCCTTGTGATGAGTAATTGCTTAAGCTGCTTATGTCGACAGCAATATCTGTAGACGTTCCGCAAACCAGGACAACGCCAGGGCTCCCACCAGATAGGAGGTCGCGACGCAGATAGGGGCGCTGGGATTCAGGTATCCGGCAAGGCGCAGACTTGCGGTTCCGCGCAAGCGTGTGATGGATTTTTCGATGAGCATGATCACAAGCAGGAGCGCTGCCACGAAAAGCACCTGGCCAACTTCCACTCCGAGGTTGAAGAACAGCAGTCCGGTCGCCAGTGCCATCGGCGGCAGGCCGATTTCCTGCAATACGGCCGCAAAGCCGAAACCATGCAGCAGGCCGAACAGGCTGGCTGCCAACAGGGGGTAGCGCCAGGCCAGCGTGTTGCCAGGTCCTCGGGCGATCTCCAGGGCGAGGAACACCACGCTGAGGGCAATGGCCGCTTCCACCGAGGCGATGGGCAGATTCACCAGCTGCAGGGTGGAGAGGGCCAGGGTGACGGAGTGGGCGATCGTGAAACCCGATATCGTGATCAGCAGTCGTCTGAAACTGCCGGCGAGCATGACCAGGCAGCAGACGAACAGCAGATGGTCCATTCCCGCCCAGATGTGGGTAATGCCGAGTTTTGCGTAGTTGAGGGCAATGTTGCCCAGGGACTCTTCCTCTGGTATCTGCCAGAGCATCTCGCCGGGCGACAGGATATTGACCTGACGCTGACCCGATCGGTTCTCCACAGCAATCATGGTGGAAACAGCCGGTGTACCGGTCGGAAGGTGCAGACGCAGGATTTTTCCTGCAATGCCATCTGGGCAGGACAGGCGTAATGCCATGCTCGTAACGTAAGCGGGAGGAGCTTGTCGTTCGCAGCCAGGACCGAGGCTCACGGCATTGCCATCCGGCACACCGAGTCCAGAAGGAATCCGCCAATGCGCCTCGTAGACCCGAGGAGCAATTTCCTTCACACCGACGAAAAGAGACGGCATTTCATGAGCCGACAAGAGGGGAGAACCCAGTGTCAGGAGTAGAAGCAACCAGAAACGCATGATGCTCAGCTTCCCTTCAATATCCGGTGCAAGGAATCCTCAAGCTCAACCTTGTAGGCCTTGACCACCTGAGCCTTGGCCGCCGCTATGCTCTTCTCGACTGCCGCTGCTCGGGCATCCTGCTCGACCTCGGCGCGCACTTCCGCCAGCGTCGGATTGCGGCCCACCACCTGGGCACGGACCAGCAGCAGGTGATAACCGTAGGCGGAGCGGAAGGGGCCCTGCCACCTGTTGGCATCCGGCGCCAAAGCGGCAGTATGAGCGGCAAATTCCTCGCCGAAATGACTGGCGATCAGGTCCCGGGCCCGATCCACGTACTGGCTGTGATAGAGGAAGCGATCGCCGAGCAATACCCCACGTTCCGGCGGCAGGAACTCGTGGTTAAGGCGGTCCCGCAGGCGCTCCGCATCCAACAGGGCCTGCTGCGCACCCCGGGTCTCGGCGTTGAAATAGACATGAGCGAAGGTGGTGGTCGGTTCCCGGTAGTATTTTTCCGGATGATCCCGGAAGTATTGCGCGATTGCGGCTTCGTCCGGCCGGGGTTCGATGGGCGTTATCAGCCCGCGAATCACTGCATCGTATTGCTGGATCAGGCGTCGCCGCAGCGCATAGTCCTTCTTATCCAGGCCAAGGGATTTGGCTTCCCGGTACAAGGCCTCCTCCGTGACGTAATCGGCCACCAGAGTGTTCAACGCCGCCCCCGGCAAGCCATCCAGGCGTGCCGCGATATCCCCTTCCTCGACCTCCTCGGCGATGGACTGGCTGTTGGTGTTGTTCTTGATGAAATCAACGAGGTTTTCCCGGCCCACGTAAATGGTGGCAGGAGCCTCGCGGGCCTGCTTGCCGATCAAGAACAGGGGAATGGCGAGCAGGACGAACCAGAGCAGCGGTTCACGGCACAGTCGGCGCAAGAAGTTCATCGCTTACTTTCCCCCGAGCAGGATGTCATGGGAGATACCAGATCGGCGAGGTGTAGGCCCGCTCCTGGGTGATCATGCTTACTTCCTTGTCCATCTTCACGTTGAATGCCTTGGCGTCATAGGCCGGCCAGCGCGGCGTCGGGATTTCCAGGACCCGCACGTAGTAGAAGGCCCGCTCCCGGGGATCGAACTGCGGATCGATCCACACCACGGCCAGCTCAGGGTCGCCGATGGTGTTGGTGTAAGTCGCACTCTTGACGTCGACGGTATTCCCCACCGGGGGAGCCTTGCCGTTGCGGCCCAGGCGACGCTTGTCGGAAAGGGCCACATCGAAGACCCGCTCATGGGTCTTGCCGGCCTGGTCCAGCCAGCCCTTGATTACCTGCACCCGATCGAGGTTGGCGCCATCCGGGTCCTTGACGGCGCGGATCAGGAAGCTGGGTTTGACGTTCTTTGGTGCCGATGTCAGGTCAGCGCCCATGGGCACGCCCCTTTGATAGCCTGTCAGGGCCAGGTCAGGGCGCCGTGCATCATCCGCCGTGAAATTCCAGCCGCCAAAAAAGCGCACCGTCATGCGTGGGCCGGTAGTCGCATAGGTTTCCTTGCGTTTCATGGCAGCAAACAGGGCGTCCCGGGTGTTCTCGTTGGCCCACACCGCGGCCAGTCCGGAGGAAGCCAGTTGCCAGGCCTTCATGGAGGCTTTTTCTCCCTTGAAGAAGTATTTCTGCCAGCGGTCCGGGGAGGGTTCGCTTTCGGCGACCTTGCCCCAGAAATTGTTTTCATCCACCCCGGCCAGTCCGGTATGGGTGTCGCTGCTGCCGATCATCCCGAACTTGAAGGGATTGACGCCCAGGCGTTGCTCTTCCTGGAGTCCGAGCTTGAGAGCGGAACGGGCATACTCATGCTTGAGCATCCGGTCTTCCTTGAGTTTCAGAAAAAGCAGATTCGCCTTGTCCCAGGTTTCGTACCCAGCGAACTCGTCGTTGGGCGACAGCTTGGGATGAGACTCGCTGTCGCCCTTGATCTGGGTGACCTCGAGCAAGGGCTCCCAGCGGGCGCGGGTCTCGGCATAGGCGCGAGTGAGGGGCTTCCGATCCGAGTCCTGCAAGGAAAACATCAGGCCATTGCTGGCATTCGAATTGTGGGGGATGGCGATGGCCTCGCCGCCCGTAGTCTTTTCATAATTGGCCAGGAACTTCCACAGATCCTCCGGCCGGATGCTGTCGAAGGCAGAGAAGGGGGTGATCCTGGAGACCTTGTCGTAGCCATCCTTGAAGATCACGACGCGATGCAGATTGTCGATCTCCGGATGGGATGTCCATTCGTAACCACTGAAGGCCGTGAATTTCCCCGGCTGATTGAAGCGGTCGGCCGTGGCGGCTACCCCGTTCCAGACCGATTGCTCGAACTCCTGATTTCGGAACGCGGCCTTGTTGGGCAGGAAGGAGTCCACCATCATTTCCTTGGCAAACCCCCGGGCCTGTCGGGCGCTTTCGATGAACACCTGCTTCTCCGACTTGAGCATCTTGTTCCAACGCTTGCCAACTTCCGTCGCCAGCAGAATGGGATCATCGGCCAGCAGCCGGTTGACCAGGCCAATGTATTCGGCGTGATCGGCAACCACCAGAAAATCCAGGGGGCGCCGCAGTTTTGCCTTAAGACCGTGCTGGGAGGTAACGGTTTGTCCCTGGGCGAAGCGATAGGCGTCATCCGGCGTCACCGTATTGCTGCCGGTCATGTTGGCGTCGGCTGACATGTTGGTATGGACGTGGGTGTCGCCCCAATAGACATTCGTGGGGTAGTCCTGGCCCACATAGGGTGAGTAATGCTTTCCGGCGGGTACCGGTTTCTGAGGGGGCGGCGATAGTTCGGCCGCGGCGGCCCATTTCCCGGCCATCATCAGGGCAATCAGAAAAGCGCTTTTTCCGTAACTCATGACTGCGATCTCCCGTAAAGGAAACGGCCCCATGGGGTGGGGCCGAGAATTTTTCAGGGTGGGCTTAGCGGTATCCCAACGTCAGCTCAACCAAATCCAATTACCACTTGTAGCTCAAGGACACACCATAGGTGCGGGGCGGCGTCCAGAACGCATTCTGGAAGAAGCCGAAGTCGATGACATTGACCATCTTCTTCTCGTTGGTCAGATTGCGCACCCAGATCGACGCATCAGCCTGGCCCGGACCGCCCAGGGGAATGTTGGTCAGCATCAGCCGGGCATTGACCAGTCCCAGGGCCGGCAGCTTGTTGATGTCGGCCAGGGTGCCGCTCTGGCCGGCGTTGGCCACGCTGTAGGAGATGTTGCTGGAGAAGGCGTAGAAGGCGGCCGTGTAGGTGTAGTCCACGATGCCCCGCAGGGTGCCCCAGGCAGTCTTGGTCAGACGTCCATCCACGCTCAGGTTGAAGGTGTGCTTGGGTGCATAGGGGAAGACTCGGTTGCCGGCCGTGTTGATCAGGGTTGTGGTGCTGACTCCCGCTAGGGTTGCCGTGGTGGTGTTGTAGGGAAAGTCCATGAACTCCTCGGCCTTGGTCTTCAGGTAGCCGTAGCTACCCTGAATCTTCCAGCCGTCGGCGGGCAGGAAGACGCCTTCCAGCTCCAGGCCTTCCATCGTCGCCTTGCCGGCATTGGAGAGAACGGGGGAAGTGGTTCCCGGCGGCAGGCGGGCCACGTGCATGTCGGTGATCTTGTTCTGGAACACCGAGGCATTTACCTGGGCCTTGCCATCGGCGAAGGAGGACTTGATGCCGAACTCGACGGTGTGGGACTTCTCCGGGTTGAAGGGGGTGGTGACCCCGGCCAGGTTGGGCACCTCGCCGGAGAAGCCGCCGCTCTTGAAGCCCTTGGCGATGCGGCCATAGACGTTTATGCCCTCGTTGATCTTGTAGGCCACCGCCAGGGAGGGGGTGGTGGCGCTGAAGGACGCGGTGGCATGAACCCAGGGCTGGATCGAGGTGGCGCCGGGGGCCGCCGGCAGGATCGAGGAAAGGAAGGGACCACGGTAACCGTTGGTGGCCCACTGATTGGCGTCGTTGGTCTTTTCCTCGGTGGTGCGGCGCAGACCGGCGCTCAGGGTCAGGGCATCGGTGGCCTTGTAGTCGAGCTGGCCGTAGAGAGCCTTGGCATCGGAGGTGGTGCGATAGGCAACGAACTTGTTGTTGGCCGGGGGCGGGGTAATGTCGATGTGCTGGCCGCCGATGGTGTTGCCGTCCTCCTTGAACAGATAGAAGCCGGCCACGTAGTTGAGGCGGTCGGTGTTGCCGATCCACTGGAACTCGTGGGAGAAGGAGCGCAGGTTGGTGTCACGACCGGTGAGGATCAGATTGGCCGGCGTACCGTCGAGATCCAACTGGTCCCCGTAGTACATCTTGCGGAAGGACCCAATGTACTTGAGGGTGTTGGTGGCATTCAGCTCATAGGCGGCGGTGAGGGCATGGCCATCGATCTGGAGGCGCTGATAGGTGCGGGCACCGGGATCGGTGCTGACAGAATCGGGGCGGGTATCGCCGGGGATGTAGCCGGCCATGGTGTTGGCGTAGCCGATGATGCGGTTGCCCATGGCGGCCAGGGCCGGAACCGGGAAGCTGGCGAAGCGCTGGCCGTAGCCGGCCAGGGTGGTGACGCCGGGCAGGCTGGGGCTGCCGCTGCCCCGGAGGGTGTAGAGGGTGGTCGGATACTGCTCCTCGTCGGCTTCGGTGTGGTCGAACTTGTAATCAACCTTCAGATCGCGGCTGATGTCGAAGTTGGCGGCCAGTCGCCAGGCTTGGCGGTCAGTGCTGCCCTGGGCAGCACCGGTATCGTTTTTCATCCAGCCCTTGGCATACTCGTTGCGGAAGCCCAGGCTGATGCTGGTAATGCCCATCTTTGGCAGATCAAGGGAAACCCGTTCCACATGGCGGCCGTAGTTGCCCACGTCGAGGGAGACAGCGCCGCTCCATTGGCCGGAGGGCTTGCGGGTGACGAAGTTGACGGCGCCGGCCATGGTATTGCGACCGAAGAGGGTACCCTGGGGCCCGCGCAGGACCTCGACCCGTTCCAGGTCCAGCAGTTCGAACAGGCTGCCCTGGGACTTGGCGATATAGACCCCGTCCACATACATGCCCACCGCCGGTTCCTGATAGATGGCTGGCGAAGGGGTGGCGCTGCCGCGAATTGACACTTGCGAGATCAGGCTGCTGCCCTGGGACTTGTTGACCTGAAGATTGGGAGCCAGGCCGGTCAGGGAGCCGCTGCCTTCGATGCCCCGATTCTCCAGCTGGGCGCCGCTGATGGCGGTAATGGAAATGGGCACGTCCTGGAGTTTCTCGGCCCGCTTCTGGGCGGTGACGATGACTTCCTCCAGGGTATCTGCTGCTGTTCCACTGCTGCTATAGGCAGCCGCGACGAGCAGGGACAACATGCGTACCACGGGCAGTTTGCGGTTTTTTTGCATTCTCGTTTCCTCCTAAATTATGACGCCCTGCGCGTAAGCTTCAGCACGGGATCGTCAGCAAGCGACGGGGCGCTCTCTGACAAATGATTGATAATTCAACGTACGCATTGTTTCAGGCGTTGTCGGAGGATGAGGGGTAGAAAGTGTCCATTCGTAGAGCGAAAATGTCCAAGGAGAGGGATCCGTGGAACGGGCATCCTTGCTTGCGAGAACAGTGAGGTGGCTATGGGAGGCATCATGACCCCTGGATTCATGCATCAGGGCGCCGAGGCAGTCCCGGTTGATTTCGTGGTGGTCATGCTGGATGAGATTGACCGGCTCGGTGGGAACTCGACTGAGCTTCTGGGGCGGTGCCAGTTGCCATTCCCTGCCCGGGATCTGCGGAATGGTCGGGGACGCAATATCGCGCTTCGCCAATTCACCAGAATATTTGATGAATGCATCAAGGAGATTTCCTATCTGAGCCATCGGCAGCGCCATGTCACGCCTATGACACGGGATGACGTGGAGATGCTGTGCTATTGCATGGTGAGTTGCGAAACCCTGGAAGAGGTCATTCAGCGCGCCATCAAGTTCTATGTCATGTTGGGCAACCGTGGGGCGGAGCTGGCGCTGGAAGTGGATGGTCCCGAGGCCGTTTTCCATATCAGGACCCTGCGCGCCCACCAGTGTTCCGGCAATCTGCTGATGGACCTGACCGGACTGCTTTTTTTTCACCGATTCTTCGGCTGGCTGCTTAATCGGGAAATACCGGCGATCCGTTTCGGCGTTTGCTATGGGGAACTGATTAATGCCGAGCAGTTAGAGGCTGTTTTTCATCAAGCTGTGCATTTTGGTGAAGCCACCAACAATTTTCACTTTCCCGCCGACTTCCTGAAATATCCGGTGGTAAGAAACTATCAGCGGTTGCGGGAGATTCTTGGCACCCTGCCGCTGGACATGATGCCCAGTCCGGCAATGAGCTGGCGGCTCTCCGATGCGGTGGAGAAGGTCATTTCTGCCCACTTGGCCAAGGAGGAGGCGATACCGACGATGCAGGAATTGGCCGGGCTTTTCAGTATCAGCGTCACCACTTTTCGTCGCCGGCTGGAGGAGGAGAACAGCCCACTCAAGGTGATCAAGGAGCGCTGCCGCCTCAAGCTGGCAGTTGAACTGCTGGCGTCGCCAGCGCGGCTCAAGATCGAGGATGTGGCCCAGCGGCTGGGCTTCAGCGATGCGAGCGGTTTCCGGCGCGCCTTCAAGACATGGGCTGGCGTTCCCCCCGATAACTACCGCACACCCGCTTCTAGCCGGGAAGCTTCCAGCGGCTTTGGGTCGGTAGCTGGCGGGCCAGGAAGTCCATCTGGTCGGCCAGTATCTGGCGGTTGCTGAGGATCAGATACTCGGCCTTGTTGGGAATATAGGGCGCGTAGAGCAGTTCCATGCCGGCCTGTTCCGGGGTGCGGCCGCTCTTGTGCTGGTTGCAGCCCTTGCAGGCGGCCACCACGTTCATCCAGGTGTCCCGCCCGCCCTGGGAGACCGGCGTGACGTGATCCCGGGTCAGCCGACTGCCGGGCAGCTCCTCGCCGCAATAGGCGCAGATGTGTCGATCCCGGTGGAACAGCTCCCGGTTGGTCAGGGGCGGGATCGGGCGCAGGGCGCGGCCCACCAGGGCCTTGCCGCGGATGGCGATGATGCTGTTGGCGCAGATTTCCGAGCGCAGGCCGGTCAGCCGATTGATGCCGCCGTGGATGGTGAAGCTGTTGGCGCCGATGGCCCAGGCCACCAGATCCTTGGCGTAATAGAAACAGGCATGCTGCCAGCTCACCCAGCGATGGGGTGTTCCGTGTTGGTCCAGCGTCAGGATCAGCGGATGGGCGCTCATGGCTGGCTTGCTTGTTCCTGGAAAGGAGACAGCCATAAGCCTAACAAAGCTCAGGGACTTTTGATAGCAGCGTCGATGTCCCCGGGGGCCGGGCTGGGCAGGGGTATTTCTCCGGCATGAAAACGGAAGTCCCCTTGGCTCCGGTCCTCGAAGAAATGGCGCAGGGTCTGGGTGACGGTACGGAAGGCGATTTCCTCCCAGGGGATTTCGTGTTCACTGAAAAGGGCGGTTTCCAGGGTTTCCTCGCCGGGGAAAAAATCCAGGTCCAGCAGGCGGGCGCGATAGAACATGTGTACCTGGTTGGCCTGGGGCACGCTGATCACGGTGTACATATCGTGCAGTTCCAGCCGGGCATTGGCTTCCTCCAGGGTCTCACGGGCCGCGGCCTGGGCCACGGTTTCGCCGTTCTCCATGAAGCCGGCGGGCAGGGTCCAGCGCCCCAGGCGTGGCTCGATGGCGCGGCGGCAGAGCAGGATACGACCCTCCCATTCGGCCAGGGCGCCCACCACCATGCGCGGGTTGCGATAGTGGATGGCGCCGCAGGCAGCGCAGACATGGCGGGGCAGGGAGTCGCCGGGGGGCACCCGCAGGACGATGGCGCCGCCGCAGGCGCAGCAGTAGTTGATGATGGGGTCCATGGCGAACAATTCTAACGGCCGAGGCCGCATCCGGCTAGCCGATCTGCGAGCCTTGTTCCCCGGGAATTCGCCGACTCTTCTGCCGGATATCGAGGGATCGGGGTCGGGCCGCGGGACTATGATGTCCATTCCCTGGAAAACCCGTTCGGGCATCCCTTCCAGGTCCGGCTCCTGGAACAGGAATGCCGTTGAGATTGCTCCGGAAGCAGGCGGATCGCTACCTCTGTAGGATTATTCTTACAGGGGATATCCGTCTTTTCTGACATAAAGTCCCTCTGTCCACCTATGGTCATTATTCCCGGGGGGGGCAACAATGCGCCTGCGGCCTCAGCTAACTTGGAGGCGGAATTTCAAGGAGCGCATGATGAAATCGACTGACACTCACAACGATATAAAGGAAGTCAATCTCGCCTACCTGATGCTGGCGCAGAGCATGGTTCGCTCCGATCGAGAGTCGGCCATTTTTCGCCTGGGCATCAGCCAGGAGATCGCTGATATCCTGGATCATCTGACGCCGGGACAGATTCTCAAGATGGCCAGTTCCGACATGCTGTTGTGCAGCTTCCGTTTCGAGGACACGCTGTTGCTCAACCTCCTGGCCAATCACGAGCGGGAGCGCGGTGTCGGACATATTCATGCCGCCATCCTGGCTGCCGGAAAACCCGTCGAGACCCTCTCCTAGAGGTATGCGCATGCGCAACAAGTCCGTGATCATGGAGGCGAGGGACATCCGTCTCGCCATCGAACTGATCGAGCTCGGCGCCCGTCTGCAATTGCTGGAAGCGGAGACCAAGCTTTCCCGGGAACGCCTGTTGAAACTCTACAAGGAGGTCAAGGGCGAATCTCCTCCGAAGGGCATGCTGCCCTTCTCCACCGACTGGTTCATGACCTGGCAGCCCAACATCCACGCCTCCCTGTTCATGGGCTACTTCCGCTTCTTCGAACGCAACACCCAGTTGCGGGGCCTGGAGCTGATCATCAGCGCCTATCGCATGTACCTGGGGCAAATCAAGCGCGGCGGCATGGATTCCGTGCTGTCCCTGACCCGGGCCTGGACCATGGTGCGTTTCTTCGAGGCGGACATGCTGCAAATGGTGGCCTGCGAGGAATGCAGCGGCGAGTTCGTCGCCCACGCCCATGATCCGAAGAAAGGTTACGTCTGCGGCCTCTGCCACATGCCCGCCCGGGCCGGCAAGACCCGCAAGGCCATGGGGGCCGTGGCGGTTTCGGTCGCCTGATTGCCTGCGCCGGCATGTTCAGCGTCCCGCTGCGGCGGGACGCTTGTTTTCTGGCTTCCGTTTCTCACCGCTGCCAGAAGGCTTTGATTGCGGCGTCTGATCACGGACAATGACGCACCCTGCGTCGTGCCCCATTTCCACTCATGGTCTTCCTGTTCCGTCTGCTTTCCGCCCTGCCGCTCTCCTGGCTCCACGGCCTGGGAGCCCTGGCCGGGCGGCTCGCCTATCTGCTCTCGGCCCGCTACCGGCGCCTGCTGCGGCAGAATCTGGCCCAGGCCGGGCTGGAAGCGCCGGGGCGGGCGCCCCTGGCTGCGGCCCAGGCTGGCCGCGCCCTGTTCGAACTGCCCAAGCTGTGGCTGCGTCCCCAGACCGAGGTGGTGGCCCGGGTGGTGGAGGTCAGCGGCTGGGAACTGGTGGAGGGGGCATGGGCCGCAGGGAAGGGGCTGCTGTTCCTGACGCCCCACCTGGGCTGCTTCGAGATCACGGCTCAGTACTACGCCGCCCACCGGCCCATGACCGTGCTCTACCGTCGTCCCAAGCGGGATGCCCTGGCGCCCCTGATCGAACAGGGGCGGGGCGCCAATCTCAAGCTGGCCCCCGCGGACCTGTCGGGGGTGCGATCCCTGATCCGCGCCCTGCGCCAGGGGGAGGCGGTGGGCATGCTGCCGGACCAGGTACCGGGCAGCGGCGAGGGGGTCTGGGTGCCCTTCTTCGGTCGTCCAGCGTATACGATGACCCTGGCATCCCGTCTGGCCGACACCGGAGCCACGGTGCTGCTGGCCTATGCCGAGCGCCTGCCCGGCGCCCGGGGCTACCACCTCAAGCTGTTTCCCCTGCTGGCGCCCCTGGAAGGCGACTCGTCGCAAAAGGCCGCAGCCCTCAACCGAGCCCTGGAGGACTTGATCCGCCAGTGTCCCGAGCAATACCTGTGGGGCTACAACCGCTACAAGCGGCCCCGGGGGGCGCCGCCTCCGCCCGGCGAGGGTCGCTGATGGGGCGCCTTGGCCTGGCTCTGATCTGGCTGCTGCACTGGCTGCCCCTGTCCTGGCAGGACCTGGCGGGCCGTGCCCTGGGCCGGCTGCTCTGGTGCGTCAACCGGGAGCGGCGCCATGCCACCCTGATCAACCTGCGCCTGTGTCTGCCGCAACTGGATGAATCCGCCCGCCGTCGCCTGGCCCGGCGTCACTTCGGCCGCTTCGCCGCCACCGCCCTGGAGCGGGGTCTGCTCTGGTGGTCCTCGCCAGAACGGCTGCGGCGCCTGATCCGCATCGAGG
Organism: Denitratisoma oestradiolicum; assembly: GCF_902813185.1. Taxonomy (GTDB): domain Bacteria; phylum Pseudomonadota; class Gammaproteobacteria; order Burkholderiales; family Rhodocyclaceae; genus Denitratisoma; species Denitratisoma oestradiolicum. Next base: position 3,682,500 of record NZ_LR778301.1, on the reverse strand, counting down.
GCCTGGAGCGGCTGCAGGCCCTGGAGGGCAAGCCCCTGATCCTGCTGGCGCCTCATTTTGTCGGCCTAGACATGGGTTGGTCGCGGCTGTGTCTGGAGTTGGAGATGGTCACCATGTATGCCCGGGTCAAGAATCCAGCCTTCGACGTGGCCATTCACCGAGGCCGCACCCGTTTCGGTCGGCAGACCCTGCTTTCCCGCCAGGACGGCCTGCGCCGGGTGGTGGCCGAGATCAAGGCCGGTCGTCCCTTCTACTATCTGCCGGATCTGGACTACGGCCGGCGGGACGCGGTGTTCGCGCCTTTCTTTGGTGTTCCCGCCGCCACCATCACCGGACTGTCCCGCCTGGCCCGGCTCACCGGCGCCAGTGTGGTGCCGGTGCTTACCCGGCGCGACGGCGTCGGCTACCGGGTGATCGTCGGCGAACCCTGGAACGATTATCCGGGGGAGGACCCGGTGGCCGACGCGGCCCGGATGAACGCCTACATCGAGGCCCAGATCCGCATCGGCGACGGGGCCGAATACCTCTGGTCCCACAAGCGCTTCAAGACCCGTCCTCCCGGTGAAAAAGGGGTTTATTGAGGTGCCTATTCGCCGGCCCCGACTTTTGCCCAAGAGTAAGATTGCACGATGTTTGCCAATCCCAGTGAAGACGAAATCCGCAGCCTGCTGCGGCAAGTGAAATCCGTGGCTGTGGTGGGTTTTTCCCCCCAGCCCGACCGCCCCAGCCACCGGGTGGCCCTGGGCCTGCGCCTGGCCGGTTACCGGATCATTCCGATCCGCCCCGCCCTGGCCGAGGGCCTGGGCGAGCAGGCCTACGCCTCGGTGTGGGAGATGCCCGAGGTGCCGGACCTGGTGGATGTGTTCCGCGCCGCAGATGCCGTGGACGAGATCGTGGATGACTGCCTGGCCCGGGGCGTCAAGCGGCTCTGGCTCCAGGACGGGGTGATCAACGAGGCGGCGGCCGAGCGGGCCCGGGCCGCCGGCATGACGGTGGTGATGGACCGCTGCCTGCTGCGGGACCAGGGACTGCTGCGGTGAGCGCCATGAAAATCCCCTTCACCAAGATGCAGGGCCTGGGCAATGACTTCGTGGTGCTCGACGCCGTCACCGGCAGCTTCGTGCCCAACCCGGCCCAGGTCCGCTTCCTCGCCGACCGCCACTTCGGCGTGGGCTGCGACCAGCTCCTGGTGGTGGAAAAGCCCGGGAGTCCCGAGGTGGATTTCCGCTACCGCATTTTCAATGCCGATGGCGGCGAGGTGGAACAGTGCGGCAACGGCGCCCGCTGCTTTGCCCGCTTCGTCACCGACGCGGGCCTTACCGACAAGCGCGAGATCCGGGTCGAGACCCGCTGCGGGGTGATCGCGCCGCGCCTGGAGGCCGACGGCCAAGTCACCGTGGACATGGGCCTGCCCCGCTTCGCTCCAGCGGAGATTCCCTTCGTCAGCGACAGCGACGCGGTGATCCAGCCCCTGGCTGCGGCGGGACGGGAGTGGATGATCAGTGTGGTCTCCATGGGCAATCCCCATGCGGTGCAGGTGGTGGGCGCTGTGGACAGCGCGCCGGTGGCCGAGGACGGCCCCCTGATCGAAAACCATCCGCGCTTCCCGCGTCGGGTCAATGCCGGCTTCATGGAGATCGTGGACCGTCACGCCATCCGCTTGCGGGTCCATGAGCGCGGCGCCGGTGAGACCCTGGCCTGCGGCACCGGCGCTTGCGCCGCCGTGGTGGCGGGCATCCGCCGGGGGCTGCTGGATACACCGGTACGCGTGTCCACCCGGGGCGGCGAGCTTTCCATCGCCTGGAGCGGCCCCGATACCCCGGTACTGATGACCGGCCCTGCCGTTACCGTGTTTCAAGGCGAAATCGAACTTCCCGAGGACCTGTCATGAACGCTGAAGAAATCGCCCTCTATCTCAAGACCCATCCGGAATTCTTCGAGCAGCATGCGGACCTGCTGACCCAGATCCGCATTCCCGATCCCCATGGGGGCGCGGCGGTGTCCCTGGCCGAACGTCAGATGACCGTGCTGCGCGACAAGGCCCGGGCACTGGAGAGCAAGCTGGCCGAACTGATCGGCTACGGCGAGGAGAACGACATCATCGCCGAGAAGGTGCATCGTCTGGGCGTGGCCCTGCTGGGGGTGGATGATCTGGCCGAGGCGGTGCGGGTGCTCAATACCCATCTCTCCGGTTCCTTTGCGGTGCCCCATGTGGCGGTACGCATCTGGGGCGTGGGTGGCAGCCAGGACGACGCGCCGGAATACTCGCCGGTGCCCGATACCCTCAAGGCCTTCGCCGGCAGCATCCATCGCCCCTACTGCGGCGGCGCGTCGGGCCAGGAGGCGGTGGCCCTGTTCGGCGAACAGGGCGGCCACATTCGTTCCCTGGCCCAGATTCCCCTGCGGGAGGACGGTGTCGAAGGCGGCGCCTGCTTTGGCCTCTTGGTGCTGGCCAGCGAGGAAGTGGAGCGCTTCTACCCGGACATGGGGGTGATGTTCCTCAACCGTATCGGCGACATGGCCGCCTCCACACTGCTGCGCGTGGTTCACTGACCATGTCCGCGGGCGCCGAGCCGGGAGAGTTCCTCGAGGAACTGGCCCATCAGCGCCGCGCCAGTCCCCATACGGTGCTGGCCTATCGCCGCGATCTGGCCCTGCTCCAGGAACTGGCGGGCGATAGTGAACTGGCGGGCGTGCAGCCCCACCAGGTGCGCCGCTTCGCGATGCAGTTGCACGGCCGGGGCCTCTCCCCCCGCAGCCTGGCCCGGGTGCTCTCGGCCTGGCGCGCCTATTACCGCTGGCTGGCCCGGCGCGGCCTGATTCCGCGCAATCCGGTGGAGGGGGTGCGCGCCCCCAGAGCCCAGCGTCTGCTGCCCAAGGCCCTGGGGGTGGACCAGGTGCAGGCCCTGCTCGACGCCCCGGCCGAGAACCTGCTGGAACTGCGGGATCGGGCCATGTTCGAGCTGTTCTATTCCTCCGGTTTGCGCCTGGCGGAACTGGCCAGCCTGAATGTGGCGCCCCATCTGGACCTGGTGGAGAGGGAGGTGACGGTGACCGGCAAGCGCAACAAGACCCGCACCGTGCCCCTCGGCCGCCAGGCTGCCCTGGCCCTGCAAGCCTGGCTGGAGCAGCGGGCCACCCTGGCCGCCGCCAGTGAGCCGGCCCTGTTCGTCAGCCGGCGCGGCAGCCGACTGTCCGCTGGCCAGATCGAGCGTCGCCTGGGGCGCTGGGCGCGTCAGCAGGGTCTGGCGCAGCACGTGCATCCCCACATGCTGCGCCACTCCTTCGCTTCCCATCTGCTGCAATCCTCCGGAGACCTGCGGGCAGTACAGGACATGCTGGGCCACGCCAACATCCGCAGCACCCAGATCTATACCCACCTGGATTTCCAGCATCTCTCCAAGGTCTATGACGCCGCCCATCCTCGGGCGAAGAAGCACAAGGCCTGATCCGTCACGGATCTGCCCCGCCTGGCCCTGCGGACCGGAAATGCGAACAGGGCGTTCCGGGTGGGATGCTTAGAATCAAATCGACTGGCCTCGCCTGCTGCCCATAGATGGGGTGCGACGGCCCGATAAGTCCTGGGGCGAGGCCGAACAAGTCCAGAATCCGTCACCCGCCCAAGCGGGAGTCCAGGTTTCCCAGCGTTCAGTATTTCCCTTCCAATAATTTCAGTTTCAAGAGGAGGTCATCGTGGGTAGATTGGATCATCGAGTTGCCATCATTACCGGTGCCGGCCTGGGTATCGGCCGGGGCATTGCCCGGCGCCTGGCCGCGGAGGGTGCCGCCGTTCTGGTGGCCGACTACAACGCCGAGGCCGGGACTGCCGCCGTGGCGGAGGTCCGTGCCGATTTTGGCGCCCAGGCCGAGTTCATGCAGGTGGACGTGACCCAGAAGGAACAGGTCGTGGCCATGGTGGCCAGGGCCGTTGAGGTTTTTGGCAGCGCCGACATCCTGGTGAACAATGCCTGGGGTCGCTTGCGCGGCAGTTCCTACGGCCGGGTGGAGCATTTCACCGATGCACCCATGGAACATGCCTTCAAGGTGGGGCCCATGGCCTCCTTGTGGGCCATGCAGGCCGCATTTCCTCACATGAAGGCGAAGCAGTGGGGACGCATCATCAACTTCGGCTCCCTCAACGGCGTCAATGCCCACCCGTTCACGGTGGATTACAACATGGCCAAGGAAGCCATCCGTTCCATCACCCGCACCGCGGCGCGGGAATGGGCGCGGCATCAGATCTGCTGCAACATCATCTGCCCCGCGGCAGATACCGAGGCGTCCAAGAAGTTCGCCGCGGCCCAGCCGGAAAATGCGGCCCTCATGTTGAAGCAGAATCCGATGGGACGCATGGGCGACCCGGAAATGGACATTGGCAGTGTGGCCCTGTTCCTGGCCAGCGAGGATGCCCGTTATCTGACCGGCAACACCTTGTTCGTGGATGGTGGCGGCCATATCAACGGCGTCAATTGGGCACCTGAGCTCCCGGAATGAACCCCGTTGCTGATTGCTAGATTCCGGCTGATCACATTTCTGCGGGAGGCCTGGCCGGCTGGGCGTCGCAGCGCAGCCGGCTCAGCCGGGTGCTCTTGATCTTCCAGTGGCCGTCCCGCTTCACGTACTCGTCTTCGTAGTGGCCATAACCCTGGAAGGCCTGTCCGCTGCCCTTGCGCTCCACGTAGTCGAACATGGCCCAGATGCCGGTGGCGCTGGTGCTGTCGGTGAACTGGATTTCGGGCATGTGGCCGTGATGCACGGTGATCATGTCCGCCAGACCCTCCCGGTTCTGGCGGATGAAGCTGTCCCGACCCTCGTAACGCAGTTGGGGATGGGGGCCGTCGTAGATGCCGGTGAAGTCCTCAGTAAACAGTTCGGCCCATTCGTCCCAGCGCTTCTGGTCCATCAGCCGAAAGTAGCGGGCCTTCAATTGCTTGATGGCTTCGATTTCCATGAGTTGGTCCATTGCGTCTCCCGGGGAAAGTGTTCGCAGGTGAATTATGACTGGGTGTTTCTTGAGGGGGAGGCAATCTGGCGTAGTCTTTCACGCAGCCATTGGTGAGCCGGGTTTTGCTGGAAGCGCTCGTGCCAGACCATGGCGATGGAGAAGCAAGGCAGGTCCAGGGGTGGTTCGTAGATGCTGATGGGCATCAGATTCTTCCAGGCCAGGATGCAGCGTCGGGGCGCGGTGAGAATCAGATCCGAACGGGCCACCACCATGGGGGCGGAACTGAAATTTGGAATGCTCAGGGCGATGCGCCGTTGCCGACCCCGCTGGGCCAGGGCGCGGTCGATGGGGTCCCGCTGGTCGCCTCGGGGAGCGATGCGCAAATGGGGCAGGGTCAGATAGGTGTCGAGATCGAGATGGCTCCTGATGCCCGGCAGGGCCTGCCGGGTGACACAGCAGAAATCGTCCTCGAAGAGAGTCTGCTGGTGAATGCCAGTCGCACTTTTCAGCGGGTGGCAAAGGGCCAGTTCGATGCTGCCGGCCTCCAGGGGAGCGATGGACTGTTCCGGATCGAAATGGCCGACCCGGATGTCGATGCTCGGCGCCTGGGTCGAGAGCAGGGAGAGCAGGGGCGGCAGCATGATCAGGTCACCGTAATCATTGGTGGCGATGCTGAAGCGCAGACGCGAGGTCTCGGGGATGAATTCGGACTGGATGCGCACGGCCTGCTGTAATTCCAGCAGGGCCTTCCGCAGGGGGGCCGCCAGGGCCTCGGCCCGGGGGGTCTTGATCATGTGCCCCTTGCCCTTGATCAGCAGCGGATCGCCAAACAGCTCTCTCAGCCGGCGCAGGGTGTGACTCATGGCAGACTGGGTGATGCCCATCTTTGCCGCGGCGAGACCGACCTCCTCCACGGAAAGCAGCGCATCCAGCGCCACCAGTAAATTAAGGTCGACCTTCCGTAACTGAATATCCTGCATGTTCATGTGAGCCATATCCATTAGCCAGCGGTAGAACACATCGGTAGACTTAGAGCCTGTTTCAGTAGGGAACGCGGGGTACGTTTCCTACTGACAGGCTCTTAAAATCGTCAGTCAGATTAGCGTTTTTGGCAGCTTGTTTCCAAGCCTTTTGAAACTGCCGGCATTTCCACACGAAGGGGTGCCGCAACCGATTCCAAGGATTCCACATGTCACTACGCGTAGAAACCGCCCTTATGGGTCCCGACACCGATCAATACGCCGGCAGTGGCCAGAACCGGCCTACCCTGGCGCGCTTCGCCGCTATCGCGCGGGAGATGGAGGATCTTGGCTTCGACGGCCTGACCACGCCGGAGTCGGGACACGATCCCTTCATTCCCCTGGCCATCGCCGCCGAACATACCCGGAAGATCATCCTCGGCACCAACGTGGCGGTGTCCTTCCCCCGCAGCCCGATGGTGACGGCCCAGGTCGCCTGGGACTTGCAGAACCTCTCCGGCGGCCGCTTCACCCTGGGGCTGGGCACCCAGGTCAAGGGACATAACGAGCGGCGCTACAGCACTCCCTGGACCAGCGCCCCCGGTCCCCGCATGCGGGAATACTTCCAGTGTCTGCGGGCCATCTTCGCCAGCTTTCAGAATCCGGACAAGCCCAGCTATTTCGAAGGCCAGCACTACCGCTTCACCATGCTGCCGCCCTTCTTCAATCCGGGACCCATCGAGCATCCGCAAGTGCCGATCTACGCCGCCGCCGCCAACACCTACATGGCCCGGCTGGCCGGGGAGATGTGCGAGGGGCTGCGGCTCCATCCCATTGCCACCTTCCGCTACACCAGGGAGGTGATCCTGCCGGCGGTGGCCGAGGGCGCGGCCAGGGCCGGCCGGGACATGAGCGCCTTCGACTTGATCGGAGCCCCCTTCATGGCCCTGGGCCGCAACGAGGAAGAGCTGGCGGCTTCCAAGGAGGCCCTGCGCAAGCAGATCGCCTTCTACGCATCCACCCGCTCCTACCACGCGGTGCTGGCCCATCACGGCTGGGAAGACATCGGCATGGAATTGCACCGGCTTTCCGTGGCCGGGGAGTGGGCCAAGTTGCCCGGCCTGATCAGCGACGATATGCTGGAGGAATGGGCCGTGATCAGCACCTACGACCGCCTGGCGGAAACCATCCGGGCCAAGTCCCTGGGGCTCTTCAGCACCGTGGTGCTGGTGCTGCTGGGAGAGGCTCGCAACGATACCGAGTTGCTGCGGGAAACCGTGGCCAAGCTGCATCTGGATTGAAACCATGACGGCGCGAACGATGACCTTGTTTCAAATAGTTTTGCTGGCCGCATCCTGCTGGGCTGGCGGCGCGGTGGCCGGGACGGTATCCCTGGCGGAGGCGGTGCAGGCCCTGGAGAACCAACTGGCGGCTCATCCTGCCGCTACCAGCGCCGGTCCGGCGGCCACCGCCCGCTATGCCGCCGGTCTGGTGGCCGGTGCCCTGGCCGCCTACGAACACTCGCGCCATCTGGACAAGCCCTACATCAGCCGCTCCGACGGCATCGATGGCCGGGCCGGTCTCTACAATCCGGACAACATCTACGCCTCGGCACTGCTGGCGGAAAACGGCCGCTACCGGATTCGTGGTCGGCGTGGCCGCCACGTCATGTTGACCATGCAGATTCTGGACAGCTACCCCATCGTCGGCCTGGGGCGCAATCTGGCGGTGGTGGATCCGGATACCTTGGGCATCCGCCCTGGCGATGAATTCGAGATTCTCCTGGGTGGTCCCCGTCCATCGGGCCCGAGCTACTGGGCACCCCTGCCGGCGGGAGCGAAGGCCCTGCTGTTGCGACAGACCTTCGAGGACTGGAACCGGGAGACGCCCTCGTCCCTGTCCATTGAGCGCCTCGATCCCGGGGCGCCGTCGGTGGATGCGTCCCTGGCGGCGGCCAGCGCCGGCGACTACGTAATGGCGGGGACACGCACCTGGAACGAGGGCTATCTGCCCATGATCCAGAAGCTACCGATCAATCAGCTTCCCACGCCCCGGGCCAGCGATGCCGGCAACGGCGGGCTGGGCGGGCAGCAGTCCATCATGGCCCGCTACCGGATCGGTCCGGACCAGGCCCTGGTGATCACGGTCAGGAAGAGCGATGCCCGCTACCAGGGCATCCAGCTCGGCGACCCCTGGTTCGTGACCCCCAACTACGTGGATCATCAGGTCAGCCTGACCCGGGCACAGTCGGTCGTGGACCGGGATGGCCGCATCCGTTTCGTGATCAGCCTGAAGGACCCCGGCGTGGCCAACTGGCTGGACCCCGCCGGCTTTGGTGAGGGTTATGTTTTCATGCGCTGGCAGGGCCTGTCCCGTCCCCTGGCTGCGGATGAGGCTCCCGTTGCGGAGCTGGTGAAGCTTTCCGACCTGGCGGCCCATCTTCCTCCGGAGACCCGCCACCTCGCTCCGGCGGAGCGGGCCGAACAGCTGGCGCGCCGCCAGGCGGTACCGATCCACCAGCGCTAGCCGGGATCGCCGATAATGCGCCCATGCTGATCTATCCCCAACTCGACCCTGTCGCCCTTCGCCTGGGCCCTTTGGCCGTGCACTGGTATGGTCTGATGTATCTGGCGGGCTTCATCCTCTTCGTGGTCCTGGGCCGCGTCCGCATGGCCCGGGGCCTGGCTCCGGGCTGGTCCCGCCAGGACATCGACGACCTGCTGTTCTACGGGGTGCTGGGGGTGATCCTCGGCGGCCGCCTGGGCCAGGTGCTGTTCTACGAGCCGGGCTATTACCTGGTCCATCCCGCTGAAATTCTCGCGGTGTGGAAGGGGGGCATGAGCTTCCATGGCGGTTTTCTCGGTGTGCTGGTGGCCATGGCCCTGTGGGGCAAGAAGACAGGGCGCAGTTTTTTCCAGGTGACGGACTTCATCGCCCCCCTGGTACCCACGGGCCTTCTGGCCGGGCGCATCGGCAACTTCATCAACGGCGAACTGTGGGGCCGGGTGGCGGACCCGGCACTGCCCTGGTCCATGATCTTTCCCCATGTGGATACCCTGCCGCGCCATCCCTCCCAGCTCTACCAGGCGGGGATGGAGGGCCTGCTGCTGTTCCTGATCCTCTGGTTCTACGGCGCCCGCCCGCGCCCCTTGCGGGCCCTGTCCGGCGCCTTCCTGGTCGGCTACGGCGTATTCCGCTGGCTTGGCGAATATTTCCGCGAGCCCGATGCCGGCATCTTCGGTCATTCCTACACGGTCAGCATGGGGCAGTGGCTGTCCCTGCCCATGGTGCTGATCGGTGTCCTTCTGATTTTCATTGCCTATCGCAAACAGGAGTCTTCATGAGTCAGCGCCCCTTCAAGGTTCTCGGTATTCAGCAGATCGCCATCGGCGGTCCCTCCAAGGAAAAACTCAAGACCCTCTGGGTGGACAAGCTGGGTCTGGAAATCACCGGCAACTTCGTCTCCGAGAAGGAAAACGTGGACGAGGACATCTGCGCCATGGGCAGCGGCCCCTTCAAGGTGGAAGTGGACCTGATGCAGCCCCTGGATCCGGAGAAGAAGCCCGCCGTGCACACCACGCCCCTGAACCACGTGGGTCTGTGGATCGATGACCTGCCCCGTGCCGTGGAGTGGCTCACCGCCAACGGCGTGCGCTTCGCCCCTGGCGGCATCAGGAAGGGTGCCGCTGGCTTCGACATCTGTTTCCTGCACCCCAAGGGCAATGACGAATTTCCCGTCGGTGGCGAGGGTGTATTGATCGAGCTGGTCCAGGCGCCGCCGGAAGTGGTGGCGGCCTTCGCCAGACTGGCGGGCTGAGGCTCTGCTTCAGGGAGCAACTGGCAGCAGGTGCGCCAGCCGCTCCCGCTGTTCCTTGAGGGCGGCTTCTCCCGGAGTTTCATCCGGATGACCGTCCAGGGGCCAGAGCTGATGGGCATCCAGCATGAGCCGGTAGTGGCTCTCGCGGGCTTCGGCCCGGGCCTGAACCGCGGCCAGTTGGGCGTCGACAGCCAGTCGGCGGGCCGTAATCAGCTCGGAGATCTGACCTTCGCCCAGGCGCCAGGCCCGATCCAGCAGGCGCGCATTCTTGTCCATCTTCGCCGCCACTTGGGATTGCTGTTGCCAGTGGCGATAGGCGGCTTCGGCCTGGGTCACGGTGCGGCGGACTTCCGCTTCCGCCTGGGCTAGGGCGGCGGCTTCCCGGGCATTGGCGATCTCGGCCTCGGCCTGGGCGCCTCGGCTGGCGGCGGCCCGGGCGCCACCCGGCAGGGGAATGATCAGTTGCACTCCGAACAGTTTTTCCTGGCCGCCTCGTTCCGAAGCCCAATGCAGGCCCAGGGTCGGGTCCGGCAGGCGTTCCAGTTCGGCGCGGCCGGCGCCGATACGCTGGCGCTGGGCCGTGGTTCGCGCCAGGGCCAGGCCGTGGTGATGGTTGAGAATCTGCTCCCGCCACTGCGCCAGACCTTGCAGGGGTGGCTGGGGTTCCGCCAGGACGGCGGGGGGCGTGGGCAGGGTGGGAAAGTGCTGGGCCAGTTCGTTGCGGGCCAGTTGCAGCCGGGTGCCGGCCTGACTCCGTTGAGCCTCGGCCTGGGCCAACTGGGCCTCTGCCAGGGACTGGTCGAGGGCGGAGGCATCTCCCAGTTCTGCCCGGCGCCGGGCCGCCCGGACCTGTTCGCTCAGGACCGTCGCCTGGGCCTCCCATTCGGTCAGGGTGGAGGCTTCCCGCAGCACATTGAACCAGAGGGACAGCAGCAGGCGCGAGGTCTCGTGACGGGCCTCGCCCCGCTGGGCCAGGGCCAGGGCCAGACCGGCGGCGCCCAGTTGCTGGTCGGCACCGCGCTTGCCCGGCAGGCGGAAGGCCCGTTGCAGGCCGATTTCCTGTTCGGCATAACGGGTGTCGGTGAGGGTTTCGCGGCGGCGGCTGTTGCCCAGGGTGAGGGCTACTTCATGGGGGCCGGCTTCCAGTTGCTCGCTGCGTGCCTGTTCCAGGGCAATGCCGGACTCGGCGGCGCGCACCAGGGGATGGGCCGCCAGGGCGCGGCTGACCACCTCGACGGGAGGCAGGTCGGCTGGCTCGGCGGCGGGGGACGACAAAGCCCGCAAGAGTGCTGCCCCCAGCAACAGCAGACGGAATTCCCGGACCTTCATGCAAACCTCCCGGCCTCGACGATGGTGGTGATCCAGTAACTGATGGGGGCGCCCGGCAGCAGCAGATTCAGCTCCGCCACCAGTTGTCGGGCCTGGACTTCCCGGGTCAGGATTTCCACCTTGATGCGCTCGGCCCGTCCCCGCACTTCCTCGCTGGTGCTGAGGATGGATTCCGGTGCCCCGTGGCCATCCACGCCATAGGCGATGAAGGCACCGGCCTGGGCCGGATGTTGCAGCAGGAAATCCACCACCGGTTCTTCCAGACTACGCGGCAGGATCAGCTTCAGGCAGGCGTCGCAATCGGATTGCATCATTTCGTCTCCACGCCGTAACGGCGGAACAGGATGGGCAGCATGAACAGGGTCAGGGCGGTGGAGGTGACCAGGCCGCCGATGACCACGATGGCCAGGGGCTTCTGGACTTCCGAGCCGGGGCCGCTGGCGAAGAGCAGGGGCACCAGGCCCAGGGCGGCAATGCTGGCGGTCATCAGCACTGGCCGCAGGCGGCGCCGGGCGCCTTCCGCCACCACCCGGGCCATGGGCAGGCCCTGGTTCAGCAACTGGTTGAAGTGGCTGATCATCACCAGGCCATTCAGCACGGCGATGCCCAGCAGGGCGATGAAGCCCACCGAGGCCGGCACCGACAGATATTCACCGGCCAGCAGCAGGGCAAAGACGCCGCCGATCATGGCGAAGGGAATGTTGGCGAAGACCAGGGCCGCCTGACGCAGGGAGCGGAAGGTGGCGAAGAGGATCAGGAAGATCAGGGCCAGGGCCACCGGCACCACCAGGGCCAGGCGTCGTGCCGCCCGCTGCTGGTTCTCGAACTGGCCACCCCAGGCCACGGCATAGCCGGCGGGTAGGGGGATCTGGGCCGCCATTTTCAGTTTGGCTTCCTCCACGAATCCCACCAGGTCCCGGCCGCCGACATTGGCCTGGATCACCACCATGCGTTGGGCATTCTCGTGGTCCACCTTCACCGGGCCGGCCACACGCTTGAGTTGGGCCAGACTGGACAGGGCCACGCTGCCGCCGCCGGGCAGGGGCAGCTGGGTATTGGCGAAGAGGGCCGGCGACAGGCGTACTTCCTCACCGCCGCGGATGATCAGGGGCGTGCGGCGATTGCCTTCCAGCACCAGGCCGGCCGGCTGGCCTTCCACCTGGGTGCGCAGCACGTTCGCAATTTCCGCCACGGAGAAACCGAGGCGGCCGGCGGCCAGACGATCCACTTCCACCGTGTAGTACTGGACGCCCTCATTCTTTACCGTCAGCACGTCCTGGGCGCCCCGGATGTTCTTCAGCAGGGCGGCCATCCGCTCCGCCAGGGCATTGAGTTCCCCCAGGTCGCTGCCATAAATCTTCACGGCCAGATCCCCCCGGGTGCCGGTGAGCATTTCCGAGACCCGCATTTCGATGGGCTGGGTGAATGAAATATCGATGCCCGGGAACCCGGCCATGACCCGCCGTATCTCCTCCATCAGCCACTCCTTGTCGGGCTGGCGCCACTGCTCCCGGGGCTTCAGCACCAGGAAACTGTCGGTCTCGTTGAGACCCATGGGATCCAGACCCAATTCGTCGGATCCGGTGCGGGCCACGATGTCGCGGATTTCAGGCACCTCCGCCAGCAGCGTCTTTTGCATCGCCAGATCCATGTGGGCACTGGTGTTCAGATCGATGGAGGGCAGCTTGACCACCTGCATCAGCAGGTCGCCCTCATCCATGGTGGGCATGAAGGTCTTGCCCAGCAGCAGGAAGGCGCCGCCGGTCAGGCCCAGCAGGATCAGGGCAGTGATCATCACCCAGCGGGCATGGGCCAGGGCATGGTCCAGCAACGGGGCGTAGAGGGCCGTCAGCTTCTTTGGCAGCCAGGGTTCCTGGTGTTGGGGGTCGGGCTTGAGCAGCAGGGAGGCCAGCACCGGAATCACCGTCAGGGAAAGCAGCAGGGAAGCGGACAGGGCGAAGACGATGGTCAGGGCCACCGGGGTGAACAGCTTGCCCTCCAGACCCTGGAGGGTCAGCAGGGGCAGGAAGACAATGACGATGATGACCATGCCCGAGGCCACGGGCAGGGTCACCTCCCGCACCGCCCGGTAGATGCGGTGGAGCAGGGGCAGGGATTCCTGCCCCGACCGGGCCAGTTCGCTTTCCACGTTCTCCACCACCACCACCGCGCCATCCACCAGCATGCCGATGGCAATGGCCAGCCCCCCCAGGCTCATCAGGTTGGCCGACATGCCGAACAGATGCATCATGGCGAAGGTGATCAGGGCCGCCATGGGCAGCACGGTGGCCACCACCAGGGCCGGCCGCAGCCCGCCGAGAAAGGCCAGGAGCAGCACCAGCACCAGTACGATGGCCTCCCCCAGAGCTCGGGACACCGTGCCCACCGCCCGTTCCACCAGGGCGCCCCGGTCATAGAAGATGCGGGTGGTGACGCCATCGGGCAGGGTCTTCTGGATTTCCGCCAGGCGGGCCTTGACGCCGCCCACCACCTGTTGCGCGTTGGCCCCCCGCAGCCCCAGCACCAGGCCTTCCACAGCTTCCTCCCGGCCGCCGTGGGTGACGAAACCGTAGCGGCTCAGGCTGCCGATGTGAACCCGGGCCACATCGCCCACCCGGACCACGCTGCCGTCGCGGCTGGCAACGACGATCTCGGCGATGTCCGCCAGGGTTTTCACGCTGCCTTCTATGCGCACCAGCAGCGATTCCTCGCCTTCGGCCAGGCGTCCGGCACCTTCGTTGCGGTTATTGGCTTCCAGGGCCTGCCGCAAGTCGGCCAGGTTCAGGCCGCGGGCCTTCAGGGCCATCAGGTCGGGCACCACCTCGAAGCTGCGCACCTGGCCCCCCAGGCTATTGATCTCGGCCACGCCGGGCAGGGTGCGCAATTGGGGGCGGATCACCCAGTCCAGCAAGGAGCGCTTTTCCGCCAGGGGAAGTTCTCCTTCAATGGTGAACATCAGCATCTCCCCCAGAGGAGTGGTGATGGGCGCCATGCCGCCGCTGGTCCCGGCCGGCAGTTCGGTCATCAGGCCGGCCAGGCGTTCGCTCACCTGTTGGCGGGCCCAGTAGATGTCGGTGCCGTCCTGGAAATCCAGGGTGATGTCGGCGATGGCGTACTTGGAGACCGAGCGCACCATGCGCTTGTCCGGAATGCCCAGCATCTCCAGTTCGATGGGGGTGACGATGCGGGTCTCCACCTCCTCCGGCGTCATGCCCGGGGACTTGATGATGATCTTGACCTGGGTGGAGGACACGTCCGGATAGGCGTCGATGGGCAACTGGCGCAGGGCCGCCGCACCGCCGCCCATCAGCAGCACCATGATGACGAGCACCAGCAGGCGCTGGCGCAGGGAAAATTCCACCAGGCGGGACAACATTCAATGCCCCCCCGGGGTGCCCAGACCCAGCCAGACAGCCTTGAGGATGGCGCCGCCCTTCACCACCACCACGCTTTCTGCCGGCAGGCCGGGGGCGATGCGCACGGTCTGGTCCGATTCATCCAGCAGCCGCACCGCCACCGGGCGGTAGCCGCCCGGTGCGGCGACGAAGACCCAGGGCTGGCCCTGATGGCGTACCAGGGCCGCCGTGGGCAGCACCCATCCCTCCCGGTGGTGATTGCCCGAAGGCTGCACCTGGACCTGCAACTGCTGGTAGGGCCGGACACAGCCGGCGGCCTGGGGCAGCCGGGCCCGCACCAGTACCGACTGATTGCCGCCAGACAACTGGGAGGCGACGCTGGTGATGCGCGCCGGCTGCGGGCAGCCCGGCACGGACACCGGGTCGCCCGGGGTGATGCCCGCTGCCAGGTCCGCCGTGGCCTGAATCTCCAGGGCCAGGGCGTCGAGTCTGCCCAACTTGAACAGCAAAGTGGCGGCCTCCAGCCGTTGGCCGGGCTGGACTGGTGCCTCCAGCACCACGCCGTCGAAGGGGGCGCGCAGTTCCACGGTGCCGGAGAAGCTTCCGCTCCGTAAATCCGGTTCCGCCAGCCCCGCCAGTCGCAGGGCCTGGCGCTTTTCGTTGAGCAAGGCCGTGCCGGCACGATCTGAGGCCTGGGTCTGGCGCAACCGGGCCCGGGCGATGATGCCCTCGGCGTAGAGGGTTTCATCCCGCTGCCGGGCCTCTGCCGTCAGCTCGGCCTGGCCCCGAGCCTCAAGGTATTCCCGTTGCAGGCTCAGGAGGGGGGCCCCTTGCAGGCGTCCCAGGGACTGGCCCTTTTTTACGGTTTCACCGGCCAGGACCCGGATCGCCATCACCGTGCCGCCCAGGGGGGCGGCCAGGATCTCGATGCGCCGGGGATCAATCACCACCTGGGCCGGCATGCCATGCTCCTGGCTGGCCTGGATGTCTTGCAGGGCCTGGGCGACGAGGCCGCTGCGCCGGGCCTGTTCCGGTGTCAGGGTGATCAGGGGTTCCCCCGCCAGGCTGAGCAGGGGGCAAACGGTGATCAGTAAGGCCAGGGTGGTTCGCAACATGGATGGTCCATCTCCGTAACAGATGGGCCATTGTCATTGGGCAGCCTTAAGCGGAGCTTAAGCCCCCCCAGATGGTGAAGCCGCCCGTGATTCCTCAGGAGAATCAGCCGCGCCGCAGCAGGGCGTTGAATTCGTCCACCGGCACCGGGCGGGAGTAGAGGAAGCCCTGGGCGTAGTCGCAGCCGGCGCCGATCAGCCAGTCCCGCTGGGGCGCGGTCTCGACGCCCTCTGCGATCACCTTGAGACCCAGCTTGTGGGCCATGACGATGATGGCGTCGGCCAGTGCCCGGTCGTCGGCACTCTCGGTCAGGTCCTTGATGAAGCTGCGGTCGATCTTCAGGTAGTCGATGTCGAAGCGCTGGAGATAGGACAGGGCCGAATAGCCGGTGCCGAAATCGTCCACGGCGATTTCCATGCCCGCGTCCCGGTAGCCCAGCAGTTGCTCGGTCACGGTGGACCGCTGGTCGAGCAGTAGGCCCTCGGTGATTTCGATCACCAGTTGGCGCGGTTCCAGGTTCAGCTCCTTGAGGAATGCCAGCCAGGTGTTGCCGCTGCCGTCGCCGCCAAACTGGCGGGGGGACTTGTTGATGCTGACCTGGAGCGTGTGTCCCTGGTCGTGCCAGGTCCGGGCCTGGCGGGCGGCGGTGCGGAACACCCAGTCGCCGATTTCCTCGATCAGGCCCACTTCCTCGGCCAGGGGAATGAATACTGCGGGGCTGATCAGTCCCCGGGAGCCATGCTGCCAGCGCAGCAGGGCCTCGGCCTTGACGATGGCGCCGCTCTGGAGGTCGATGATGGGCTGGTAATACACCCGCAACTGATCGGCGGCCAGGGCGCCCCGCAGGTCGTTGATCAGGGTGCGCCGCACCTGGGCGGCCAGTTGCAGGTCCAGGGTGAACCAGGAGAAGTTGTTGTGTCCCGCCTGTTTGGCCGCATGCATCGCCTGGTCGGCGTTCTTGAGCAGGGTTTCGATGTCCAGGCCATCGTTGGGGAACAGGGTGATGCCGATGCAGGCCGAGACATAGCCCACTTCCGTGTCCAGGGAAAAGGGTTGGGACAGGGCCAGCAGTACGGCCTGGGCGACTCGCTCCATTTCGTTGGGTTCCACCAGGCCCAGCAGGGTAATGGCGAATTCATCGCTGCCCAGGCGCGCTATCGAATCGGTATCCCGTACGCTGGAGTTGATGCGCTGGGCGGCCTCGATCAGCAACTTGTCACCGGCCTCGTGGCCCAGGGTCTCGTTGATTTCCTTGAACCGGTCCAGGTCCACGAACATCAGCCCCAGAGCGCCATTCTGGCGCTGGGCGCGGCGCAGGTCCTGGCGCAGTCGATCGCGGAACAGGCGGCGATTGGGCAGGCCGGTGAGCTGGTCGTAATTGGCCTGTTGCCAGATGGTTTCCTCCGCCTGCTTCTTGGCGGTGATGTCCGAGAACATGGCGATGTAGCGGTGGGGTTGCCCCTCGTGGTCACGGATCACGTTGATGGTGAGCCATTCGGCATAAACCTCGCCGTTCTTGCGACGATTCCATATCTCTCCCTGCCAGCGGTTGCTGGTTTCAAGGGCTTGCCACATGGCGCTGTAGAAGGACTTGTCCATGCGCCCCGAGCCCAGGATGGCCGGGCTTCTGCCCATGACCTCCTGGGAGCTGTAGCCGGTGAGACGGACAAAGGCCGGATTTACCGCGACAATGTGGTTGCCGCCATCGCTGACCATGATGGCTTCGCCGCTGGCCTGGTAGACCGAGGCTGCCAGTTGCAGCTCTTCCTCGGTGAGGTGCCGTTCCAGGGCCACGCTGGCCAGATGGGTGCCGTGGAGGATGGCCTCGGTATCTTCCTGGGTCGGGCGGGTGGGAGTTTTTTGGTAAAAACTGAAGGTGCCGAGAATATCTCCCCGGCTGGAACGGATCGGTTCCGACCAGCAGGAAACGATGCCTATCTGGAGTGCCAGGTCACGGAATTGGAGGCCGTAAGGATGGTGGGCGATGTCATCGATCACCACCCGTTCGCCCCGGTACACGGCGGTGCCACAGGAGCCCATGCCTTCGCCGACCTCCAGGCCGTTCACCATTTTTAGATAGGATTCCGGCATATTCGGGGCGGCGCCCAGGCGCAGGTGCCGGCCGTCTCCGTCCAGCACCAGGATGGCGCCGAGCCATTGGGGCCGCTCGCTTTCCAGGCCGGAGACAATCAGGCTCAGGATTTCCTGGAGCTCACTGCCCAGGGCCAGTCGTTCATAGACTTGATTGCGTATTTCCAGATGGCGCTGGCTTTTTCTCAGGGCCTCGTCCTGCTCGGCGAGCTGACGGGACGTCTGGTTCAGGGTATCGATCAGCCCATCTACCTCGGTGATGGACGGATGCGTGTCGAGCTGATGGCCATGATTCAGGGGCAATGAGGCGGCGAAGCGGGTGGCCGCTCCCAGGGCTCCCACCGGACCCCGCAACAGCCAGCCCAGCATCAGGGCGCTGGCCACCAGTACAGACAGGGCAACGATCAGGGAATCCCGCCAGATATGGCGGTGTCGGGCGCGGCTGCCGGCCTGGCTGCTTTCCAGTCGGACCCAGCCCACCGTCTTGTCCAGGACGACGGGAGACCAGACCTCGATCAGGTCTCCCCGGCGCCGCATCTGGGGGTTGTTTTCGCTGTTGGGTGTGGTGATCGTCGGCGTATCGAAAATCAGGCTGGGTGTGGCGTCGATCAGGGAACGACCTATGTTGCCCAGTACATGTCCCTTGTCATCTGAAATCTGGATCTCGAGCAGGCTGGGGTCGCTGATGGCCTGGCGCAGCAGTTGCTCGATTTCCCAGTAGTCACGGGCCAGCACGGCATGGTTGGCTGCCGCCGCCAGCCCTGCCGCTCGCAACTGGAGCTCCCTTTCGTGGGTGGTGACTTCCATCTTCATTTGCTCCGCCGCCACGTAATAGCCGAAGCTGAGCACGGCGATGGCCGCCACTGCGGCCCCCAGCATCAACAATCGGAAATAGAGGCCCCGCAGGAATTTCATTCTTCCCCCGCTCGGACAAAGGGTGCCAGGCCGATGGACTCGATGGGCCGGTAATCGGTCTCGTAGTTCGCCGCTGTCGGCTGGGTGAGCTCCACGCCGTCGAGAGCCCGGCGGCCAGGGAAGGTGTAGGTCATGGACAGAATGGCGGCTTCAATGATCCGCCTTGTGGCGAGCGAGACGCGCGGGTGCACTGCCAGAGCTGGGGGGCTGACAGCGGGGGCTGAATAGAGGATGCGCAACTGGGACAGGATCTCGGGCCGCTCCCGTCCAAGGACTCCCAGGGTTGCCGTACCGGCCTGGGCTTCCTGATACAGCACCTGGCGCAGGACGTTGCTGTAATTGCCGGCGAAGCGTGGCAGGTAATTGATATGTTCCCGGGCCAACGTCTGGCGTAATTGCAGGGTGGCGGGAAAGGCGTTGGGGTAAGAAAAGACGATGGGCGCGCCCTCCAGATCTTTCAGCGTCTTGATGGGACTGTCCTGCCTCACCAGAATCACGCCCTGGGTCGAACGTTTGCCGTCCCTTACCAGGGGCAGGTAGCCCTGGCTGTTGCGGGCACGGGTCATCAGATAGCCGTCGACGAAGACGAAGTCTGGATCGCCATTGAGCACCCTCGACTCGAAGTTGCCCATGGTGGACGGTATCTGGAGGCGAAAGGAGAGTTCGGTGCCGGCGGCAAGCTGTTCCAGAAAGGTCAGCCATCGACTGCGCTCCTCTGTTGGCGCGGTCTGGCCGATGATCATGAAGGAATAGACGCGATGTTCATCATCGTGGGACGTTGCCATGGCCCGGCTCGCCGGATAGATGACCAGCAGCAGAAGGGCGAAAAATCCGATGATGAGTCGTCTGGGCCGCATTTCCGTGGACAGCGTGGAATGGGTGCTTTCGCTGATGGGGAAAGGTGGGAGCGAGTTTAGCACTCGCCGGATGGTGGTCTGCAACAGGACTAGCCCTGCGGACTGGCCTTTCCTGCCCGCAGGAAAATCCGCCCGTCCCGTTCTTTGGCCTCGATGGCGAAGCCGTCCCGCAGGGCGAAGCGTACGGACTCCATGTCGCCGATGCGGAAGTTTCCGGACAGCCGGATCGCCCTGAGCTTGGGGTCGTCAATGACGAATTCGCGGGGGGTATAGCGATTGATGTCGGCGATCACCTCTTCCAGGGGTGTGGCGTCGAACCGGATCATTCCCGAGTGCCAGGCGGTGAGACGTTCGGCGTCCACAACCGAGAGGGTCACCCGGTGTTCGGCCTCGTCCAGCCGCAGTTTCTGTCCCGGCAGCAGACTCATGTCCGGTTGCCATCCCTTGCCGTGGGCGTCTGGGCGCACTTTGACCTGCCCTTCGGTGACCACCACATCGATGCGCTGGTGCGCCCGGTGTACGCTGAACTTGGTGCCGACGACGCGCACTTCGCTGCCACCCACGGTGATCACGAAGGGGCGGCGGGTATCCCTGGTCACCTCGAAAAAGGCCTCGCCTTTTTCCAGCAGCACCCGGCGTTCATGATCGGAAAAGGCGACGCGCAGTTTCGAGTCGGTGTTGATGTGGAGCCGACTGCCATCCTGGAGGGGTATCTGGCGCTGCTCGCCATGGGCGGTGACGATGAAGTCTTCTCCGTGGAATGCCGGCAGCAGGGGCAGGGCAACGATGACCAGGGTAGCGCAGGCGGCCGCGCCCAGCACGGTCAGCATCAGGGGCCGCCTGCGTCCGGGTTGTTGGCGGTCCAGCGCCCGGTAGGCGGGCATGGACCGGACCAGATCGGGGTGGGCCTGGAGCCGCGAGGCCAGATGTCCGAGCTTGTTGCAGCGGGCATAGTCCTCGGCATTGGCAGGGCTCGCCTTGAGCCAGGCGTCGAAGGCCAGTTGCTCCTGGCGGTTGAGGCTGCCGTCCTGCATGCGCACGGCCCAGGCCTCGGCGCTGGCCGGGAGGCGTCTGGAACCGAGGCGCCGGAGCAGGGTCGTGATCAAAGGTAGTCCTTCAGGCCGACTCGGCCATGGGCCAGGGCATGGGCCATGTGCCGCTCGACGCTACGCACGGAGATATCGAGCCGATGGGCGATTGCCTTGTGGTCCATACCTTCGAAGTGATACAGGATGAATATCTGCTGAGTAAGTTCGGGGAGTTCCTGCATGCAGTATACGAGCGCGACCAGACCTTTCCGCCAGTGCAGGGGGTCATCGGGGCCATGGGTCGATGGCAGCTCTTCTTCATCCAGCTCCACATGCAGGTCAGCGGCATGACTCCTGCGGTGACGCTGCATGTCGATGACGACCGTATGGGCCGCCGAATGCAGGTAGGCATCGGCCTCTTCCCGCAGAGCGCCGGCCCGTTCCCGGCTCCAGAGCTTGAGGAAGACCTCCTGGGCGGCGTCCTGGGCATCCTCGAGATTTTGCAGCCGGCTCTGGATCAGACGACGAATTCTGCCGCCATGGCTGGCAAACAGGCGGGCCACGATGGATCCTGCCTCGGGGTGGGGCGGGGCGGGGTCAGCGGGTGCCGCCACAGACTCGGTGTGGGGTGTTGGCTCCTGAGCAGGAATCTTCTGAGCGGAGGTGTTGCGCCGACTGCGCATGGCTATGGACCCGGGCAGGCGTCACCGCATCGGTGGCGCGAAACAATGGGGCTTCAGGTGGATTTGTTGGAGGCGACCGAATCTATCAGGTTCTATGGCATGCTGGCAAATGGGTCTTGTTGAGGTGTGCGCAGGAACAGTGACTAGTACGATGGATATAGGACTGCGGCGATGGCGCTGCTGGTGGCGGATGGCGCCGGCCTTGATCTGCGCTCTCCTGGCCTGGCCCCTGGCGGCATGGTCAGGAGGCGTGGCTGCGCTGGACTTCCAGGTTCCGGCCCAGGGGCTGGCTTCGTCGTTGCGAGACATTGCCGACCGGCACCAGTTGCAGATCGTTTTCTCTGCCCGGGATGTGGCGGGGCTTGCCGCCCCCGCCTTGCAGGGACGCTACACCGTGGAGGAGGCACTGACCCGCCTGCTGGCCGGCAGTGATCTTGGCTACGCTTTCAACGGCCGCGATACGGTGGTCATCCGGGGGCGGGAACTTCCCTCTTTTCGGGAGCGCCGGGCTACGGGCATGCCGCCCCCAGCGGCCGCGGCCCCTCCCATGCTTGACGAGATCATGGTCACGGCGGAGCGCCGCCGGGAATCCCTGCAAAAAATCCCCATCGCCCTGACCGCCTTCAAGCCGCGGGACCTGGAGTATTTTCAGGTGGCCAACGTGATGCATCTGGCCGGCATCGTGCCCTCTGTCTCCGTTGTGCCCTTCGCCGGCAGCAAGGCGGCGCCCAACCTTTTCATCCGCGGCATGGGGGGGACTGACACCCAGACCACCAAGGACAATGCGGCGGGCATTTACCTGGACGGTGTGCCCGTGGGCCGGGGGACGGGGCTGGCGGCGGATATCGCCGACCTGGAACGGGTGGAGGTGCTGCGTGGCCCCCAGGGGACCCTTTACGGCCGCAACACAACGGCTGGCGCGATCAATTTCATCAATCATCAGCCGGGGCCGGATTTCTTCTTCGAGCAGCGCCTGAGCGGTGGCAATCTGGGCTTTCTGGGCACCCAGACCCGGCTCAATGTCCCGTTGGGGGCTGATGTCTTCACCCGCTTTGCCTATGTCCGCTCGATCCGTGATGGCTGGGTGCGCAACATGAACACCGCCTTGCCGGATCAGGTTGATTTCAACCGGGAGGACAAGGAGGCGGCGCGGCTGGCCATCCGCCTGCTGGCCGGGGACAGTCTGACGGTGGATTACAGCCTTGACGGTTCATCCCTGCGTTACGGCAATACCTTCTACCAGGTCATCGAGGGCGCAAGCGCACACGCCGGCCGGCAGGAGCGGACGTCTGCCGGGAAGGGGCTGTGGCCCAGCGAGGCCCGCACCTCGGGTGAGAACCTGACCCTGAACCTGAACCTGAAGGGAGGCGCGACCCTCAAATTCATCACCGCCCGGCGGACGCTGGACAGTACCGTCAACCAGAACTACATCGACAGCTTCGTGCAGCGGGCCACGCCCAACCAGAGCCAGATATCCCAAGAACTCCAGTTGATCGGGGATGTTCCGGACAAGGGCATCAGCTATGTCGCCGGGCTGTTCTATTTCCGGGAGCGGAGCAATGAATGGGTGGACTCCCGTTTCAGTGAGGCCCTGGTGGAAACCTGGTATGTGGAATCTTCCTCGGAAAGCCGGGCGGTCTTCGGCCAGGCCACCTGGCTGCCGCCCATCCTGGAGAAACGCCTGCGCCTCACCCTGGGAGGGCGCCAGACCTTTGATGAACGGGGGGCCGTCAAACGATTCATCCGCAACGACTTCGAGCCGAGTGTCACGGGCGCCGTGGTGACGTCCCGCAAGAGTTTTCGGCGTTTCAATCCGGCGCTGACGGTCGATTATGCTTTCAGTGACGAAGCCAGCGCCTATCTGCGGTTGGTGACCGGCTACCGGGCCGGGGGCTTCAACACCCGCAGCACTCTGGCAGGGTTCACCCAGGGCTTCGGGCCCGAGTCTGTTCGGGCCCACGAACTGGGATTCAAGTCAGAGTTGCTGGATCGTCGGTTGCGATTGAATCTCGCCGCCTTCTCCAACCACTACAACAATCTGCAAGTGGACCAGGTACGGGTGCCGGCATTCTTCACCGACACTCTGAATGCTGCCCGTGCAAAAGTCGACGGCATCGAGGCTGAACTGGTGGCGCGCTGGTCTGACACCCTGAGTGCCGAGCTGTTCTATTCCCGGTTGCGAGGCCGCTATCTTTCCTATCTGGACGGCGGGGTCGATCTCTCCCAGGTCAAGAAAATGTCCAATACGCCGACCCACCAGGGCCGCATCGGCCTTCAGTACGAACTGGGCAGGCATGCCCTGGGCCGGACGATTCTGGGCCTGGATTATCGCTGGCAGGGAAGCTTCTATTCCGGCCCCAACGAGTACACCTTCGTCAGGGGCTATGGACTCTGGAACGGCCGCCTGCAACTGATCGACCGCCCCCTGTCCCGGGGCCGGGTCCGGGTTGCCGCCTGGGGCCGAAACCTGACCGACCGGGCTTACATCCTGGCGGCCAACAACCTGGGTCTCATCAGTGCCCAGTTCGGCGAGCCCCGTACCCTGGGGCTGGACGTGATTTACGATTATTGAGGGGATGGCACAGGGCAAGCGACGCTGCCCGCCTCCAGGGAAGCCGCAATGGCCTCTGCCCGTTGGATTTTGATCATCCGCCCCTTTCCCCTGATCAGCAGCGGGTCGCCGAACAGTTCCCGCAACCGCCGCAAGGTGTGGCTCATTGCCGATTGCGTGATGCCCACCTTCGCCACGGCCAGACCGACCTCTTGCACTGTCGGCAGGGTATCCAGGGCCAGCAGTAGATTGAGGTCGATTTTCCTGAGCTGAATTTCATGCATGTCGATGTGCATCGTCATCATTGGGTTTCCCCTTGGGGCCTCGATAGACTGGGCTCCGGCAACAAGAGTAGTGCCCCGTGTTGCCGCCAACAATGGTCGATAGGCAAGAGGAAGGAATGAAAATGAGTGGTGACATCAAGGTTCACATCGAGACCGGCGTTGCGCTGGTGAGCATAGCCAACCCTCCGGTGAATGCGATTTCCCGGCAAATGTTGACCAGGATTACCGAGGTATTCGACTCGCTCCACCATCATCCGGGGGCGAATGTTGCCATTCTCGCCGGCACCGGCGACCGCGCCTTCTGCGCTGGCGCCGATCTCAAGGACACCTCGGAGGATGCATGGAGGACGGCGGACCATGGGCGCAGCATGCGTACCGCGCTGGAGTCGATCTATGAGTGTGCGATTCCGGTGATCGCCGCCGTGAATGGCCCGGCCCTGGGGGGCGGCCTCGCCCTCGTGGCCGCCTGCGATTACGCGATCGCCTCCGAGCGGGCTACCTTCGGCCTGCCGGAAATCGACATGGGCGTTCTGGGTGGGGCGCGCCACGCGGCACGCCTTTTCCCCATCAATGCCGTGCGCCGCATGCATTACAGTGCCATCCGCATCGACGCCATGGAAGCCTACCGCCTGGGCGCCGTGTTGCGGGTGGTTCCCCATTCCCGGCTGATGGCCGAGGCCATGGGCGAGGCGGCGATGCTGGCCGCGAAGATGCCCAGGGGGCTCAGGCTGGCGAAGGAGAACCTGAACGCCATCGAGTGGATGGACCTGAAGAACGGCTATCGCTTCGAACAGACCCGCACCGATCTCCTGTGCCAAACCCGGGACGCAGTGGAGGCCCGGGCTGCCTACCTGGAAAGACGCCCGCCGGTCTTTATCGGCGAGTGAGCTTGGCGGGTAATCCGTCGATCCTCCGTATACCACCTTGAGACGACTGGCCGTAGCGCGGGTGCCGCAGGCCGTCGTCTTCAGGGAGGCCTTCTGGCCGGCCCGGTTTTTCCAACATAGATACGGAGGATATTCGATGACTAGAAAGACATTCCGAAGGCCGGAGCGCCAGTTTTGCCAATTGACACTGGTTATGGCCCTGGCCACGGCGATTGCCGGTATGGCCCCCACGCATGCCCTGGGGGCCACTGCAAATAAGGCGGTGCCCGGGGTCGATATGTCATCCACCATGGCACTGGAGGAAATCATCGTGACGGCCGAGAAGCGTGAGGAGTCGCTTCAGAAGGTGCCAATCGCGGTTTCCGCCATCTCTACCCGCGAACTGGAAAATCTTCGTGTCGCCAATGTGATGGACATGATGAACAAGGTGCCTTCGGTCAATTTGGTGCCTTTCACCGGCAACAGGGCGGCTCCCAATTTATTCATCCGGGGCATGGGCGGCACCGACACCCAGACCACCAAGGACGGTGCCACCGGCATTTACGTGGATGGGGTGCTGGTGGGCCGCGGCACGGGCCTGGCCGCCGACGTGGCTGACCTGGAGCGTGTCGAAGTGCTGCGCGGTCCACAAGGCACCCTGTATGGTCGCAATACCTCGGCCGGTGCCATCAACTTCATCACCCGCAAGCCAGAGAAGGATTTTTCCTTTGAGCAGCAATTGACCGTTGGCAATTACGATCTCTTCGCCTCCCGCACCAAGGTCAATGTTCCGCTGGCCGAGAACCTCTACACTCGTTTCAGTTATATGCGATCATCAAATGATGGATGGGTGAAGAACAACAACGCGACGCTCTCCAATCAGGCCGATTTCAACGAGGACGAGAAGGAAGCCATGAAACTGGCCTTCCGTCTCCTGGCGACCGACAAGCTGACCGTGGATTACAGCCTGGACAGCTCCAAGCTGGATTACGGCAATCTCTCCTATCAGATCATCCAGGGTGCCACGGCGCCCAATGGCCGCCAGATGTCGGCCCCGGTCGTCAAGGGACTGCCCCTCAGCAAGGCCAATATCTCGGGGCACAACCTGACCCTGAGCTGGGATCTGGGCACTGCCGTGCTGAAGTCGATCACCGCCTACCGCAAGCTCGACAGCGAGTCCTATCAGAACTACGCGGACATTTTTACCCAACTGCGCCTGGAGAACCAGGACCAGGTATCCCAGGAGTTCCAGTTGGTGGGCGATGCTTTCGGCAAGCGGGTAAGTTATGTGGCAGGCCTGTTTTACTACAAGGAAGAGAGCGATGAATTGTCCACCTCGACCTACAATCCCACTCTGGCAGACGCCTGGTCCGTGAAGGCCACGTCGAAATCCACGGCCCTCTATGGACAGGCTACCTGGAAGCTGCCCATCCTGGACGACCGCCTGCGTCTGACCCTGGGAGTACGGGAGACCCACGACGAGCGTGAGGCCGTCAAGACTTTCATCGCCAGCAATTTTTCGCCATCTTCCAATGGCACGATCGTGCCCGGCAACAAGAGCTTCAGCAAGTTCAATCCCAGTCTGACCGCCGACTATGCCTTTACGGATGACATAAGCGGTTATGCCAAGATTGCGACCGGATATCGGGCCGGTGGCTTCAATGTGCGCAGCACGCCCAGCGGCTTTGGCCAGGGCTTCAATCAGGAGAATGTCCGGGCCTACGAACTGGGTGTGAAGTCCGACTTGCTGGACAAGCGCCTTCGCCTGAACGTGGCGACCTTCGTCAATCGCTATTCGGATCTCCAGGTGGATCAGGTGCGCACCCCCCCCATCTTCACGGACACGCTGAATGCGGGCAAGGCCGAGGTCAAGGGTGTGGAAGTGGAAGTGACGGCCTTGCTGGCCCAGGGACTGACCGCCAATGTGTTCTATTCCTATCTGGACGGAAAGTACAAGTCCTACCTGGATAACGGCGTGGAACTGGCGGATTCCAAGCACATGCCTTTCACACCCAAGAACCAGGGCGGTGCAGGCCTGCAGTACGCGTCTGGCATGACGCCTTACGGCAAGCTGATCGTCAATCTCGACTACAAGTGGCAGGACGAGTGGTATTCGGGACCCAACGCCAATACCCTGACCGATGGCTACGGTGTCTGGAATGCGCGGGTGCAACTGGCGAATATCCGGGCGGCCCAGGGCACGGTGCGGGTAGCCCTTTGGTCCAAGAATCTGACCGATCGGCAGTACCGGATCGCCACCACCAACCTTGGCCTGCTCTCGGCCCAGTACGGCGAGCCGAGAATGACCGGTCTGGACCTGATCTACGAGTATTGATCCATGGCAGCTTCGGCTGCCGGACGGCAGCCGAAGCGGGAGACGGGCATGACAACGAAGCAGACCGAACCTGTCAGTCATTACTATGATTCCCAGCGACTGAAGCTGCATTATCTGGACTGGGGAAATTCGGATGCGCCCCCGCTCCTGATGATTCATGGCGGCTATGACCATGGCCGCAGCTGGGATGACATGGCTCGGGACCTGTGCCAGGATTTCCATGTCTTGGCTCCCGATCTGCGAGGCCATGGGGATTCCCAGTGGGATAGCGGCGGCGCCTACCTGTTGCTCAATTTCGCCTATGACATCGCACAATTGGTAGAACGCTTGGCCGTTCCCTCGGTGCGCATCATCAGCCATTCCTTCGGTGGCTTTGTCAGCCTCGTCTTTGCCGGCCTGTTTCCGGAACGGGTGAGCCGATTGCTGGTCATCGATCCCTTCATTCACTACTCTCCCCAGCGGCTTCAGTCCCAGGCGGACACGCTGGCGGCCGACTTGGCCCTGGAGTGGGTGGAACGAGTGCGCGAAGCCAACCGGCGGGTTCCCCGCACCTATGGCACCCTGGCCGAGGCCGAACAAAGGTTGGGCCGTGAACACCCTCATCTGTCGCCGGATCAAGTTCGCCACCTGACGCTCCACGGCACCCGTCGGGACGAGACAGGGGGCTACCGCTGGAAGTACGACCATCACTACGCCGGCATGCCTCCCCAACTGCTGGCCGGTCCCGAGTGCATGTCCCTATGGTCCCGCATCGCTTGCCCTGTCCTGTTCATCCGGGGTGATGAGTGCAGCGAGGCCTCCGACCCCGGACGCAACGGCGCCTTGGCGCATTTCCGGGACGCCCATTCCACCACCCTGCCCAATGCGGGCCACTGGGTGCACCATAACCAGCTGGAGCAGGTGCTGGCGCTTTCCCGACAGTTTCTGGCGGCCTAGCACGAGTTTATCGGTTCGTCCCATAGCGGGACTCGGGAGGTTACTTGGCGGGTTTGCCCGGGACCAAGCGTATACCGTCATGGATGGCCGACGAGGAGCCTGCTGGCCACCCCCGCTTTCCTTGCCTATGGCTTAGGAGCGGGTATCCACATCTAGATGGAGACTATCTATGGACTTTCCCCAGCGTCGTACCGTTCCGGCGACCCATCGCCCATTGTTGTTGGTTGTGGCGATCACCTCAGCATTTTCGTCTTTCGGCGCCGTCGCCGTTGAAGGTGGTGCGCCGATTGATGAAGTGATCGTCACCGCCCAGAAGCGTGCAGAGCGCTTACAGGATGTTCCTATCGCCATCAGTGCGATCAGCGGTGGCCAGATCGAGGCCCGGGGAATTTCCAATGTGTTGGACCTGAAGGCCCTGGCCCCCAATCTCCAAGTGAGCAAGTATCCCACCAGCAATGTAACTTCCCAGGTGGCCCTGCGCGGTGCGGTCACCTTCAACGGCGCCATGTATTGGGAACCCAGCGTGGGCATGTATCTGGACGGCGTTTATCTGGGCAAGGCCGTGGGTTCCGTGCTTGATGTTGTTGACGTGGATCGGATTGAAGTCTTGCGTGGTCCCCAAGGGACCCTATATGGCCGCAATACCATGGCCGGCGCGGTCAACCTGATCACCCGCAAGCCCAGCGGCACCCTGAGCGGTTCCCTGGGGGTGGAGGTCGGCAACTACGGCTACCACACCGAGAAGCTCTCCCTGGACCTGCCCAAGTTCGGTATCGCCAGCGTTTCTCTGGGATTGCGGACCGAAAAGCGCGACGGTCTGGTGGAGACCACCGCTGGTAGTTCGGTGAGCGAACTGGATACACGCAATAAGACCGGGGCACGGATTGCGGTACTGCTGGATTTTTCCCCGAGCTTCCAAGCGGACTACCGCTATGACTACAGCCGGGTTCACCAGACGCCGCCCCATAATCAGCTGTACCGGATGACCGCTACCAGCGGCCCCCTGGCTGCGATGGCCCCTTACGTGGCCCAGGACTGGCAGCGCAGCGCCAGTATCGACTACCCGTCCTACGAGCGGATTGCGCTGCAGGGTCACGGCGTGACGCTGACCTGGAAGCTCGACGACCGCAATACCCTGAAATCGATCACCTCCCGTCGGACCCTGAGGAATGACGACTCTTATGATCTGGACGGTACGCCGGTGAGAATCGCCACCGGCGCCCGGATCGCCGATTTCAGTCAGCTTTCCCAGGAGTTCCAGTGGGTCGGCAGCACGGACCGCCTGAATTACGTGGCCGGTTTCTACTACTACAAGGACAACGGCTACACCGTCAATCCTCATGTGTTTTACTTCGGCACCGATAGTTCCGAATATGGTTTCGGCGCTCAGGCCAAGTCGCTCTATGGACAGGCGGACTACAAGCTGACGGATGCCTGGAGCCTTTCGGCCGGCCTGCGGCGAACGGAGGAAACCAAGCGCGGTTCCCGGTTCAAGTCCATCACCGGATTCGGCACGGCCATCCCCTACGTGGAGGCAGAGGAATCCTTCGCCGCTACGACGCCCATGGTGTCCCTGGCCTACAAGTTCAACGACCGGCTCAATGTCTATGCCAAGTATTCCGAAGGCTTCAAGAGCGGGGGCTTCCAGGGTGAGGCAGGCACTGCTGCCGAGGCCTTGATTCCTTTCAGCCCCGAGAAGCAGAAGACCTACGAGCTGGGCGCCAAGATGACCTCGGTGGATGGGCGGGTGCAGTTGAATGTGGCCCTGTTCCAGAATGACATCCAGGATATGCAGATTTCCCGCTTCACCGGCCTGCCCGGGATTTCCGTGATCCGCAACGCGGGTAAGGCGACGGTGAACGGCCTGGAGGTCGAAGGTACCTATGTGCCGGTGGACGGTTTGAAGTTCCAGTTTGGTTATGGCTATCTGGATGGCAAGTACGACGAGTTCATGGAGGCCCCTGCGGCCAATCAAGCTATCAGCAATGTGGCCAGCAATCGGGCCTTTCCCCATGCGCCCAAACATACTTTCAACCTGAGCGTGGATACCCGGCTGGGGCGGTCAGCCCTGGGGATCTGGCGCGGGATTGCCGACTATAGCTACACCTCGTCCTTCTATGCCTATCCCTACCAACTGACCACCGTGGATCCCAGCCGCGCGACGGCCGGCAACACCAAGGTTCAGGGCTATGGACTGTTGAACCTGCGCTTGGTGCTCTCCAATATTGCCCTTGGTGGGCCGGGCTCGGCGGATGTGGCGCTTTGGGTGAAGAATGCGACGGACAAGCAGCAGCCGGTGAACTTCATTGACTTCGGCCCCGGGTTTTCCAACCTGACTACGGCCTACTACCTGCAGCCGCGCACCTACGGCGCCTCACTCAACTATCGCTGGTAACCCCGGGCGCCCGGCCAGCCTTTACTGTTGGCCGGGTGCTCAGTTGCTCAGATGGTGGCTGATGGTCCGGTGCAGGTGGGCCGACAGGTGGCGCCGATCCAGGCCGGTACTGGCCTGTGCCGGTAGCACCGCCACCTCCACCACCAGTCCCCGGCTGGCGGCTATGGAGCATAGGCATTGCAGCAGCGTCATGTCATCCACATAGGCCGGGGCTTCGCTCCGGTTTCCTTCTTGATCCAGATAACGCAGGGTCACGGGTGTGACCGGCGTGCCCGTGTCGATGGCCGCCTGGAGCAGGGCGCTGTGAAAGGGCAGCACCGTGTCGCCCCGGCTGGTGGTGCCCTCGGGGAAGACTGCCACCCGCTTGCCCGCTGCCAGACGCTGCACCAGGTTTTCCCGGGCCCGTTGGGCTGCGGCCCGGCTGCCCCGTTCCAGGAACAGGGTGTCGGCGTGGCGGCACAGCCAGCCGATCAGGGGCCAGTGAGCCACTTCGTCCTTGGAAACGAAGCCGGCGGGCATCGCTCCATTGAGGGCGAAGATGTCCACAAAGGAAATGTGATTGGCGACGATCAGGCCGGAGGTTGGCGGCAGACCCCGGTAACGGGCCTGGATGCCGAGGACACGCAACAGCCCCCGAGACCAGGCTTGTTTGAAGCGCTGACGATGAGCCTCGGACCAGAAGGGGGAAAGCAGGGCCACCATCAGGGCGCCACCCAGCAGATGCAGGGCGGCGCCCAGCAGGCGGAGCGGAATTCTCAATGGGAAACGCGAGTGACGCCGCCGCCGGTGAGTACCCGCACCCGTTCGCCGGGGCGGAAGACTTCATCGGCTTCCTGGGTCACGGCGATCAGGCTGCCGTTTTCCAGCTTGACGGTGACTTCGACGCCATCCTTCTGGGTGCTGCTGTTTTCCAGGGCGCCACCGGCGATGCCACCTGCCACGGCGCCGAGTACGGCGGCCACGGCCGAGCCCTTGCCCTGGCCCACCTTGGAGCCGGCGGCGCCACCGATCACGGCGCCGGTCAGGGTGCCAACGCCGGATTTGTTGCCCTCGATCTTCACGGGGCGGGCGCTTTCCACCACGCCCAGGCGCACCATCATTTCATGACGGGTCTGGCTCTGACCATAGACTCCGCCCGAACTGGTGTTGGCGCAGCCCGAGAGCAGGGTCAGGGTGGCGAGGGAGGCAGCGGCGATGAGGCTTTTCATGGATTTTCCTTTACCAGGGTTGTTCGCCGAAGGCCGCCTGATAACGGGCGGCGATGTCGGCGCGGGATAGCTTGTGATTCTGCCCACCGCGATGGGCGATCTTGATGGAACCCATCAGGGAGGCCAGGCGTCCGGTCTTTCCCCAGTTCCAGCCCTGGGCAATGCCGTAGAGCAGACCGGCCCGGTAGGCATCGCCGCAGCCGGTGGGGTCCACCACGCTATCGGGTTTAACGCTGGGGATTTCGTGGCGTTGACCATCGGCATAGATGTGGGAACCTTCTCCTCCCAGGGTTACGATCAGGGCCTGCACATGGCTGGCCAGTTGTTCGAGGCTGCAACCCGTGCGGTCGCAGATCAGCTTGGCCTCGTAGTCATTGACCGTGCAATAGCTGGCGAGTTTCAGGAACTCCAGCAATTCCTCGCCATTGAACATGGGCAGGCCCTGACCCGGATCGAACACGAAGGGAATGCCGGCCTCGTGGAACTCCCGGGCATGGCGCATCATGCCTTCGCGCCCGTCGGGGGCCAGGATGCCCAGGCCGACGTTGGTGGCTTCGGCCACCCGGTTCTCGTGGGAATGGTTCATCGCCCCCGGATGGAAGGCGGTGATCTGGTTGTCCGATAGGTCGGTGGTGATGAAGGCTTGGGCGGTGAAGCTGCCCGGCATTTCCTTCACATGGCTGGCGTCCAGCCCCAGCTGCTTGAGCCGGTGCATATAGGGCGCGGAATCGTCGCCCACTGTGGCCATGATCAGAGCATCGCCTTCCAGCAGGCGCAGGTTGTAGGCGATGTTGCCGGCGCAGCCGCCGAATTCCCGGCGCATCTCGGGCACCAGGAAGGCGACGTTGAGGATGTGGATCTGGTCGGGAAGGATATGGTTCTTGAAGTGGTCGGGAAACACCATGATGGTGTCGTAGGCCATGGAGCCGCAGATCAGCGTGCGCATCGGTGATAGTTCTCGTCAGGGGAAATACAGGTAGAGCCGGTAGCCGGCTGCGGGCAGGTCGCCCACGTCCAGGGTCAGGTTGAGGGCCAGTTCACTGTTGGCGGCGAAGCCCTGGGTCGGATCGGTGCCTGGGGGCAGGTAGTCCGGGGGGGGTAGGGAGCGCACCAGCAGGGCGGTGTCGGCGGTGTCGGTCAGGGTGACTTCCAGGTGGGGCAGTTCCTGGTTGAAGGGCGCCCGGTTGCGCAGACTCATGACCAGTTGCAGGCGGCCCTTATGGCGTGGGTCTGGATGCAGGTCCGAGGTCTCGATGCCCAGCAGGTCGGCGCGGCGGGGGCGGGGGACATCGCAGCCCAGGGGGGCGCAGGCGGCCTGCAGCAGGGGCTTGAGCCCGGGCTGGAGCACGGCCAGTTCGACCCGGAAGTGCAGCAGGGTCTGGGCCGCCAGGGCCAGCAGGGCGAGGGTCAGGCCGAGGATCCAGGGCCAGCGCCGGAGGGGTTTGGGCGGGGACAGGGCGATCCAGGGCGGCATGTCTGGAATGTCGGCGCTGACCGTCGCCGCCGGCGCGGGTGTTGCCGAATCCGGGGCGGGGGCTTCCTCCGCTGGCATCGCCAGGGTTTCGGTCGGGATGACTCCGCTGGGCGCTTCCTCGACCTCCTGCGTCAGCGCCTCCGCCGGGCTTGCCGACGGGGGCTGTTCCAGGGGCTCCGTCGGGGGAGGCTCATGCTCGGCGACCGGGTCGAGTTGGTCAGATATGGATTCAGGCGCCGGGGAGTCGGGAGCGGACAACGGTTTCTCGGTTGCCGGAGAAGTGTCGGTCGTCGCGGCGGGCACCGCCACCAGAGGTTCCTCCACCAGGCTGTCGAGGGCGTTGAATACATGCTGGCACTCGCCGCAACGCACCTTGCCCTGACGGGCCTTCAACTGTTCCGGGGTGATGCGGAACGTGGTGGCGCAGTCGGGGCAGCGGGTCAGCATCACGGGCGATGGCCCTCCAGTCGGCACCAGCCTTCATGGATTGCCCCCACTTTCAGGCGGATATGGGGCGCGTAGGCCTCGATCACCTGCCCGGCCTGGGTTTCCAGCACACCGGAAAGCGCCAGATATCCGCCCGGCGCGATCCGGTCGGAGAGCAGGGGGGCCAGTACGCACAGGGGATTGGTGAGGATGTTGGCCACCACCAGATCGAAGCGCTCGTCCAGGGCTTGCCGGGAATGGCGCAGGGGCAGGGCGACGCCGTTGCGCCGGGCATTTTCGGCGGCGGCTTCCAGGGCCTTCTCGTCGATGTCGACACCCAGCACCGAACCTGCTCCCAGCCGGGCGGCGGCGATGGCCAGGATGCCCGAGCCGCAGCCGTAGTCGAGCAGGCTAAGTTGTGCGCCATGGCCGCCCTTGATCCGGTCGCAGAGCCATTGCAGGCAGAGCCAGGTGGTGGGGTGGGAGCCGGTGCCGAAGGCCATGCCGGGGTCGAGACGCAGGTTAATGGCGGCGCTGTCCGGAACGTCGTGCCAGGAAGGCACGATCCAGAGCCGGTCGTTGATACGGATGGGCTCGAACTGGGACTGGGTCAGTTGCACCCAGTTCTGTTCCGCCACTTCCTCGAACTCGAATTCGGGCAGGTCCGTCAGGCCCGCCGCCTGGCAGGCCGCGGCCACCCGGCCGGGCAGGTCGTCGCCGGGATCGAACAGGGCGATCACCCTGCTTTGCTCCCACAGGGGAGTGTCGGGGCTGCCCGGTTCGCCGAACTGGGGAGTTTCCTGGTCCGTGCCGAGAAAGGCGTCCTCGACGCTGACCGACAGCGCACCTTGCTCCATCAGCGCCTCGGACAAGGCGTCGGCGTGGGGCGCGTCAGTCAGCAGCGAGACATTGACCCACACGGAATCATTTTCCTTTTGCCGCCAGTTTTTCTTCCAGATAGTGAATGCTGGTGCCGCCCAGGACGAAGCGTTCGTCCAGCATCAGTTCCTGGTGCAGGGGAATGTTGGTCTTGATGCCCCCCACCATCATTTCCGACAGGGCGATGCGCATGCGGCGGATCGCCTGCTCCCGGGTGTCCCCATAGGTGATGACCTTGCCGATCATGGAGTCATAGTTGGGAGGCACGTTGTAGCCGGCATAGACATGGGAGTCCACCCGCACGCCGGGGCCGCCGGGGGGGTGCCAGGTTTCGATGCGCCCCGGGGAGGGGGTGAACTTGAAGGGGTCCTCGGCATTGATGCGGCACTCGATGGAATGGCCCTTCAACTGGATGTCCCGCTGATTGAACCAGAGTTTCTCGCCGGCGGCGATGCGGATCTGGGCCTGGACGATGTCGATGCCCGTCACCTGCTCGGTGACCGGATGCTCCACCTGGACCCGTGTGTTCATTTCGATGAAATAGAACTCGCCGTTCTCGTAGAGGAATTCGAAGGTGCCGGCGCCCCGGTAGTTGATGCGGCGGCAGGCAGCGGCGCAGGACTCCCCCACCTTGTTGATGATGCGCCGGTTGATGTCAGGTGCCGGGGCCTCCTCGATCACCTTCTGGTGGCGGCGCTGCATGGAGCAGTCCCGTTCCCCCAGATAGACGGCATTGCCATGCTGGTCGGCCAATACCTGTATCTCGATGTGGCGAGGGTTCTCCAGGAACTTCTCCATGTACACCGTGGGGTTGCCGAAGGCCGATTGGGCCTCGCTGCGGGTCATGGCCACGGCATTGAGCAGGGCAGCCTCGGTGTGCACCACCCGCATGCCGCGGCCGCCGCCGCCGCCGGCGGCCTTGATGATCACCGGGTAGCCGATGGAACGGGCGATCTTGATGATTTCCTTTGGATCTTCCGGCAGGGCGCCTTCGGAGCCTGGCACGCAGGGCACACCGGCCGCCTTCATGGCGTCCTTGGCACTGACCTTGTC
Source organism: Denitratisoma oestradiolicum (assembly GCF_902813185.1). Lineage (GTDB taxonomy): Bacteria > Pseudomonadota > Gammaproteobacteria > Burkholderiales > Rhodocyclaceae > Denitratisoma > Denitratisoma oestradiolicum. The sequence continues at coordinate 3,647,000 of NZ_LR778301.1, read as the reverse complement.
GCCCATCAGGCCGATGGTTTCGGAGCGGGGGCCGATGAAGACGAAACCCGACTTTTCCACCCGTTCGGCGAAGGCGGCGTTCTCGGACAGAAAGCCGTAGCCGGGGTGGATAGCCTCGGCGTCGGTCACCTCGGCGGCGGAGATGATGGCGGGAATGTTGAGGTAGCTCTGGGCCGAAGCGGGCGGGCCGATGCAGACGGACTCATCCGCCAGTTTCACGTACTTGGCCTCGGTATCGGCCGTGGAATGGACGGCCACGGTCTTGATGCCCAACTCGCGGCAGGCGCGCAGGATGCGCAGGGCGATCTCGCCCCGGTTTGCAATCAATACTTTTTCGAACATGTTTGGGTCACCACGAAAGGCGGACGAGATGCGCGGGGCGCGCCGTGGCGCACTGCGGCCCCGCCGGGCGGGATCAGCCGATCACGAACAGGGGCTGGCCGAATTCGACGGGCTGGCCGTTTTCCACCAGGATCGCCTTGACGGTGCCGGAGACTTCGGACTCGATCTCGTTCATCAGCTTCATGGCTTCCAGGATGCACAGGGTGTCGCCGACCTTGACGGACTGGCCCACCTCGACAAAGGGGCTGGCTCCCGGGCTGCCAGCCCGGTAGAAGGTGCCCACCATGGGGGCGGCGACCACGGCGCCATCCGGCAGGCCGCTGGCGACCGGCTCCGCGACCGCAGGGGGCGGGGTATGGGAGGCCATGTTCATCGGCATGCCGTGGTGCCCACCCATCATGACGGTGGTCTGTGCCGGCGCCGGGATATGCTTGGCGATGCGGATCTTTTCCTCGCCTTCGCTGATCTCCAGCTCGGAGATGCCGGAATTCTGCACGAGGTCGATCAATGTTTTTAGTTTTCTGAGGTCCATGGAAACTCCCTGCAAGTCATAAAAGGCACCCGCCAGGGGTGCCCTCGAAAAGAAATCAGGATCGGCCGAGCCGGGTCAGGACTGCTTCCAGGGCCAGTTCGTAGCCCTGGGCGCCAAGCCCGCAAATCACGCCGATGGCCAGATCGGAGAAGTGGGAATGGTGGCGGAACGCCTCCCGGCCATGAATGTTCGACAGGTGAACTTCGATGAACGGGATGGCCACTGCCGCCAGGGCATCGCGGAGGGCGATGCTGGTGTGGGTATAGCCGGCCGGATTGATGATGATGAATTCAATGCCTTCGGTTCTGGCGCTTTGCACCCGGTCGATGAGTTCGCCTTCATGATTGCTCTGGAAACTCTCGATCTGGACACCGGCGGCCTGGGCACGGGACTCCATGGCCTGATGAATATCCACCAGAGTGGTATGGCCATAGACTGCCGGTTCCCGGCTGCCCAACAGGTTCAGATTGGGGCCGTGGAGAACCAGAATGCGCACAGGAAGCTGTTCGCCCTTGGGGGCGGCTTTGCTTTTTTGGCTGCGAGTTGTCTTCTGCATGGGAGCTAGTTTGCCGCAATTCGCGACACTTTGTCCAGTTTCGATGGGCTTAACAAGTTCTGCTGGTCTATGCCGAATTTATTTGCCCGTGGTCAGCAAGGATTGTAGTTGCTTCCGCAGATGTTCCTCCGGCCAGCGCCCCAGCCGGCTCGCCACGGCCCGACCCTGTCGGTCGAGGACCAGGGTGAAGGGCAGGCCCTGGACCCGGTTGCCCAGTTGGGTGCTCAGGGCACCCAGTTCGCTTTCGCCCAGCAGCAGGGGGTAGCTGACCGGGTACTGGACTGAGAAGGCGCGCACTGCCTCGGCACTATCCAGGGCGACGCCGATGAATTGCACCCCATTGTCGGATAGTTGTTGGTGAATGCGGGAAAAAGCCGGCATCTCATCCTTGCAGGGGGTGCACCAGGTGGCCCACAGGTTGATCACCAGGATCTTTCCGCGCCATTCGGCCAGGGTCCGGTTCTGGCCCGCAAGGTCCTGGAGGGGGGCGGCCAGCAGCCGGGGTATCGCCTCGGCGACCACGGCGCCGGCGGGGATGTCCGTTGGAAGCAGCCGATGCTGGCTGTAGTAATAGCCGCCCCAGGTGGAGGCCAGCACCACCAGCAGGAGTCCGACCCGCAGCAGGGGCCGCTTCAAGACAGATCCTCTTCCAGCAGGGCGGCCACCGCACCAGCGCGGGCCCGCTGGTTGCGTCCGCCGCTGTGGGGATTGCGGTGTATGGAGCGTTCGGCCATCAGGGGATAGACGATCAGGATCAGGGGTAGGCCGTTCCAGTCCAGGCGCAGCAGGGTTTCCGGACTGTCGGGGCCGTGGCGGCGGGGCTCCGAAGGTGCGTAGTCCAGATTGCGGGAGAGCAGGAAAATTTCCACATCCTTGGCGCTGTCGGCGAACAGGTCCAGTTCGATCTCAGAGTAGCGGCCGGCGGTGCCGTCCAGCACCGAACCGGTCAGGCAGGGGCGAAACTGGGCCAGGGCTTCCATGGCCTCCAGGGCGGTCTGGCGCATCAGTTGCAGGCGCTCCCGCATTTCGTCCGGTTGATAGAGGGACTGGTAGGCCCGCAGTTCGGTTTCCACTTCCTCGTTGCCGGGCAGGGCGACCCCTTCGTCCAGGCCCAGGTTGCGGGCCGCCTTGCGCTTGGCCTGGCCGTAGTCGGCGATGCCATCCTCGGCCATGAGGCGTGCCGCCAGGCTGGCGATGGCGCGACGGGCCAGGGGAGTGGCCTGGGGAGCGGGCTTGCGACGGGACATGAGGCAGATCAGGTTAAAATGCGCGCCGATTATTGCACGCTTGGTCTCCATGCATATCCACATCCTGGGCATCTGCGGTACCTTCATGGGCGGCATCGCCCTCCTGGCCGAGGCCGCGGGCCATCGCGTGACGGGTTGCGACGCCAATGTCTACCCGCCCATGAGTACCCAGCTTGAGGAACAGGGTATAGCCCTGGTCGAGGGCTACGATGCCGGGCAGGTCGCCCTGGCGCCGGATCTGTTCGTGGTGGGCAATGCCATCTCACGGGGTAATCCCCTGCTGGAGGCAGTCCTCGACCGCAACCTGCCCTATGTGTCGGGGCCCCAGTGGCTGGCCGAGCACATCCTGCGGGACAAGTGGGTGCTGGGTGTGGCCGGTACCCACGGCAAGACCACGACCACTTCGTTGCTGGCCTGGATACTGGAAGATGCCGGCCTCAATCCGGGCTTCCTGGTGGGCGGAGTGCCCCAGAATTTTGGCCTCTCGGCCCGGCTCACCGATTCTCCCTTTTTCGTCATCGAGGCCGACGAGTACGACACCGCCTTTTGCGACAAGCGTTCCAAGTTCGTCCACTACCGGCCCCGCACCGTGATCCTCAACAACCTGGAGTTCGATCACGCCGACATCTTTGTCGACCTGGCAGCCATCGAGACCCAGTTCCATCACCTGGTGCGGACCCTGCCCCGGCAGGGCCTGATCGTCGCCAATGGGGCCGAGGCCAGCCTGCAACGGGTGTTGGCCCGGGGCTGCTGGACGCCAGTGGAATATTTCAACCAGGCCGAGGGCTGGCAGGCCCAGGCCCTGGCTGACGGGGAATTCGAACTACGCCATGCCGGCGTGGCCGAGGGCAAGGCCCGGCTGGAACTGGCGGGCGCCCACAATCAGGCCAATGCCGTCGCCGCCCTGTTGGCGGCCCGCCATGCGGGCGTGTCCCTGGCCCATGGCCTGGAGGCCCTGGGACGCTTCCAGGGCATCAAGCGCCGCCTGGAGGTGCGCGGCACGGTGCGGGGGGTGACGGTGTATGACGACTTCGCCCATCATCCCACCGCCATCGCCGCCACACTGGCTGGACTGCGCGACAAGGTGGGTGCCCGGCGCATACTGGCCGTTCTGGAGCCCCGTTCCAACACTATGAAGCTGGGGACCATGAAGGCCCAGCTGCCCGGGAGTCTGGGCCAGGCGAATCGGGTCTTCTGCTATGCCCACAATCTGGGCTGGGATGCGGCGGCGGCCCTGGCCCCCCTGGGGGCGCGGTCCTCCACCCACGAAGATATGGAGGCCCTGGTGGCTGCCATTGCTGCCGAAGCACGGGATGGCGATCAGATACTGGTCATGAGCAACGGTGCTTTCGGTGGCATCCACGGCAAGTTGTTGCAGGCACTGGAGGCGTGATGCGAAGACTTTTGCTTTTATTGCTGTGGCTGACAACGCTGGTGGGCGGCGTCCGGGCCGGGGAAGTCGAGCCTCTGCCGACGGCCCATGGTGGTGTGCAACTGGAGGCGCAAGGCCTTGATGGCAAGACGGTATCCCTGAGGGAGGGGCGGGGAAGGGTGACGGTACTGGTGTTCTGGTCGCCGGAGTCCATGGCCTCCCGCAAGAGCATGGGGGAGCTGCAACGCTTCGCCGATATGGCAGATGCAAGAGAGGTGTTCTTCCTCGCGATCAGCACCACCGGGACGGCGGAATCGATCGCCGCCTTTGCCCGGGCGCGAGGGCTGACCCTGCCCTTGGCGCTGCGTCAGGCCGACGATCTGGGCACCCTGCCGGAGCAGGGCCTGCCCCTGGCCCTGCTTTTCGATCAGGAAGGTCGCCTGCGGCAACGTCGCGTGGGTTTGATACGGCTGCGCGCCCTGCTGGAGCCGGTGCGCGAGCTGCTGAAATAGCCGTGGAATCTGTCGCTGAAAATCGCCCGGGATGGCCCCGGGTCGCGATCAGTCCCGGCGGTCAGCGCTTCAAGGTCGAGGCGTATTCGGCAACCGCCAGGATGTCGCCTTCTTCCAGGCGTGAGGCGACATCACGCATGACGCTGGCCGTATCGGTGGCGCGTTTGCCGGTCTTGTAGGCCTTGAGCTGGGCCACCAGGTAGGCGGCATGCTGGCCACCGATGGCCGGTGCCAGCACCGTGGGCGGGAGGGTCATGGTGCCGCCCCAGTTGTGATTACCCGCGCCATCCTGGCCGTGACAACCCATGCAGGCGGCTACCACGGTGGGACGTCCCTTGCCCTGGGTGAAGATTCTTTCGCCCTGGGCCAGCAGCGCCGGCTTCGCGGCTGCGGTGGGCTTTACCTTCTGACTGGCGAAATAGGCAGCGAGATCGGGGATGTCCACCTCGGCTACCAGTCGGGCCTGGGGGGTCATCTGTTCGTTGTCGCGCTTGCCGGACTTGAAGGCCTGCAATTGGGTGGCGATGTATTCAGGTAGTTGGCCGGCCAGCTTGGGCCAGGTCTCCAGCATGCTGTTGCCGTCGGGGCCGTGGCAACCCATGCAGGCCGCAGCTTTCTTCTGGCCGGATTCCGGGTTGCCGGCGGCGAGGGCTGGATGGGTGGTCAGTGCGAACACCACGACAGCGAGGAAACTGATGATCCGTGCCATATTTTTTCTCCCGATAAATTGATGCACATCATATTTTCGTTGCGCGAAAAAATAAAGCTTGGAATAATCAAGCCCGAAATGAAACGTCTGCGGCATCGTGTTTCACTGCCGCAGCACAGATAAAAGCCTGGCTGTCGCACTCGAATCGGGGGGAGAGGAAAACATGGCCCAGCATCATGATGCCGCTCACGACCACGCCCATTGGGACACCAGTGTCTGGCCTTTCGTCATCAGCTTTGGCGTCCTGGCCCTGGCGATCGCCTTCTCCCTGCATTTTGTCTATCACAGCAGTTTTGCCGCAGTCATTACCCTGGGCATCGGGGTGCCGATGATCGTGGCCGGCGTGGCCGGCTGGACCCGCGAGGCCATGGGCCAGGGCGAGGGCCTGGCCTACGGTGCCATGGGCTGGTTCATCCTGGCCGAGGCGATGATCTTCGCCGCCTTCTTCGTCAGCTACTGGTATCTGCGCTTGACCGCCGCCTCCTGGCCCCCGGAGGGCACGGTGGAACTGCCCCGGATCATGCCCCTGGTAATGACCCTGGTGCTGGTGTCCTCCTCCCTCACCATGCACTATGCGGAGCATCTGCTGCACCTGGGCAACCGTCGCGGCTTCCTCACCTGGCTGGTGCTGACCATCATCCTGGGCGGGGTCTTTCTCAGCATGTCGGCCTTCGAGTGGCGCCATCTGATCCACGAAGGCTTCACCATCAGCACCAATATCTACGGCACGGTGTTTTTCACCATCACCGGATTTCACGGTGCTCACGTGTTCATCGGCCTGTCGATTTTCCTGTCCGGCCTTTTCCCTGCCCTCAAAGGACGGGTGAACGTGGGCTTCTGGCGCACGGCAGGCCTTTACTGGCACTTTGTGGACGTCATTTGGTTCTTCGTGGTCTCACAAGTCTATTACTGGTGATGGCGACGGGTTGGGCCCACGCCGTGAGCGAGCCGACCCGCGACAGTACGCCGGACCCGTCGATCATGCGGATCGACGAGCCCCGCTATCTGGGACGCCAGTTGCCGGGGGACATCCGCCTGGAGGATGCGGGTGGCAAGACCTTTCAACTGGGCGACACCCGAGGCAAACCCCTGATCCTGCTGCTCTCCTACTATGGATGTGATGGCACCTGCCCCACCATGGGCGTCGAGCTGGCGAAGGTCTTGGGCCGGGTGAAACGTTTCCGCCTCGGCCAGGATTATCGGGTGTTGACGGTGTCTTTCGACCGGCGCGATACCGCGCATAGCGCCAGTGAGTTCGTGGGCCATAGCCCGACCTTGTCGGAGATTTCCGGAAGTGGCTGGCGTCATGCCGTGCTGAAAGGCGAGGATGCCGCCGAGTTCGCCGGCCAGGTGGGCTTCCGTTTTTTCTGGTCGGATGCGGCCGCGGCGTTTCTTCATCCCAACGTGCTGGTGTTCATCACGCCGGAGGGCCGGGTGGCGCGCTACATCTATGGCACGCGGATGGACCCGCAGACGGTGGAACTGGCCCTGATCGATGCAGACTGGGAGCGCATCGCCAGTTCCACGGCGGTCTTCGATCAGCTTACCGGCGCATGCTTCAGCTACAACTACGCCGAAGGGCGCTATCAGTTGAATTATTCCCTCCTGGCCGGTGTCGGCTCCCTGATTTCCGGGGTGCTGATGCTGGGCCTGGGGGCCTGGGTTTATCGCAGAAGAGTGGGGGGAGCATCCCATGGGTAGGCAATTCACACAGCTCTCGGTACTGTCGGCGGCCTTGCTGTTTTCCGGCGCGGCATGGGCCGGCTATGGGAGCAAGGAAAGCGGGGGGGGGAGCACCCTGATCGATCCGGCCCGAGGCTGGGATCATCTCTGGCGTGAGGTGATCATCGACATCACGGTGATCGGCGTCGCTTTCGCCCTGCTCACCGCCTATTTCATCTGGAAGTACCGGCGTCGCCCTGGTAACGAGACCGGCCATTCACCCCGGTTGTCCACTGCGGCGGCGGTGGCCTGGGTGGTGATTCCCACTTTTGTCTTTCTCTCGGATGACCTGTTCGTTGCCGCCAATGGCTGGCAACTATGGAATGCCTACCGCCAAGTGCCAGCGGATCGCCTGGAAGTGGAAATGGAATCCGGCATGTACAGTTGGGACTACACCTATCCCAACGGTGTCAAGGCCCAGAACGACCTGCGGGTACCCGCAGGCAAACCGGTGATGCTGCGCATGCACAGCCGGGATACCCTGCATAGCCACTTCATTCCGGATTTTCGGGTGAAGGAGGACTCCATGCCTGGCCGGGTCACCTATCTCTGGTTCTATCCCCGGGAGCCGGGCAAGCATCTGATCACCTGCGCCGAGTATTGCGGGGTGATGCATTCCTACATGGTGGGTCAGGTGATCGTGATGCCGCCAGCGGAATTCCAGACCTGGTACGAGCAGGAAGCCGCCCGCATGGGCGCCAGCAAGGCAGCCGCCAGTGCTGCCGATACCGCCGCGGCGGGTTAAGGAGAGAACGGCAATGAATCTGAAGGAATGGATCTTCACCACCGATCACAAGCGGGTCGGCGTGCTCTACCTGATTGGCTCCCTGGCCGCCTTTGCCGTGGCCGGCATTCTGGCAATGCTGATGCGGATAGAGTTGTCCACCATTGGCCCCACCATCACCAGCAACCCGACCCAGTACAACGTCTGGCTCTATGGCCATGGCGCGATGATGATCCTGGGCTTCCAGATCCCGGCCCTGACTGGATTCTTCGCCAACTACTGCATTCCCCTGATGATCGGCGCCAAGGATGTGGCCTTCCCCCGGGTCAATGCCCTGTCGGTGTGGCTGTTCTATGTGGGCATCATCCTGGCGCTGCTGACCTTCTTCGTGCCCGATCCGCCCGACATCATGTGGACCGGCTATCCGCCCTATTCCACCCTCACCACCGGCAACACGGCGCTCTATACCTTCACCGTGCTGATCCTGGGCTTCGCCTCCATCATTGGCGGCGTGAATTTCCTCACCACCGTGGCCTACATGCGGGCGCCAGGCCTGACCTGGGGCAAGCTCAACATCTTCGTCTGGTGCACCCTGGGCGCCTTCGTGCTGCAACTGATCTTCGTGCCGGTGCTGGGCACTGCCGTGACTCTGATCAGCTTCGACAAATATCTGGGCACCCACTTCTTCGACCCCAGCCGGGGAGGCGACGTGCTGACCTATCAGAACCTGTTCTGGTTCTATTCCCACCCGGCGGTCTATGTGATTTTCCTGCCCTTCATCGGCGTGGTCTACGAGATCGTCGCCACCTTTGCCCGCAACCAGGTGTTCAACTACAAGATGGTGGTCTATGGCGGCATCGGCGGTATCGTGCTGCTCTCCGGGGAGGTGTGGGTGCATCACCTCTATGTGTCAGGCATGGCCGACTGGCTGCGCATCGGCCAGATGATCACCACCCTGATGATCTCGGTGCCGGTGGGCCTGCTGGTCATCGGCCTGGTGGGCACCCTTTACAAAGGGGCCATCAGCTTCGAAACCCCCATGCTCTACGCCCTGGGGGTGGTGTTCCTGTTCCTGATCGGAGGGCTCACGGGTATTCCCCTGGCGGTGACCTCCCTGACCTTGCACCTGTCCGACACCTACTACGTGGTGGGGCATTTCCATTACGTGATGGCGGTGGCCGGCACCTTCGCCATCTTCGGCGGTGTCTATTACTGGTTCCCCAAGATCACCGGTCGCATGTACAACGAGTTCTGGGGCAAGCTGGGCTTCTGGCTGACCTTCATCGGCGTCAATGTGGTGTTCTGGACCATGATGGACATCGGCGTTTCCGGCATGCCCCGTCGCTACTATGATTATTCCCACTTTCCTCAGTTCGAGGGTGCTCATCAACTGATGACGGCGGGTGCGGCGGTCCTGGGCGTGGGCTTCGTGATCGCGGTGCTTAACTGGATCATCGGCGCCGCCCGGGGGCGGAAGGCCCCTGACAATCCCTGGGGCTCTCCGTCCCTGGAATGGAGCACGGTCTCGCCGCCGCCCCATGGCAACTGGCCGTCGCCACCCTCGGTGAGCGAGGACTGGAATCCTTACGCCTATCGGCGGGACTGAGCCCGGGGGTGCCGGGGAGTGAAGCGGAACCCGGGGTTCTGGTTGATGCTCGTCGGCCTGGCTCTGGGCCTGGTCGGCGTTCTTATCCTGGTGCGGAGTCTGGATCGGTCCGCTCCGTCCCCTATGCCTTCAGCATTGCCGCCAGGGGGGCTACCGACTTTTTCCTTGCGGCACCAGGGTGGAGTGTTCGGCAATGGGGAGCTACAAGGGCACTGGACCCTGATGACTTTTGGTTACACCCAGTGTCCCGATATCTGTCCAACCACCCTGAGCCTGCTGAAATCCTTGCGCGAGCAATGGGAGCGGGACGGTATCGAGTTCCCGCAAGTAGTCCTCGTGTCCGTGGACCCGGGCCGGGACCCGCCGTCAATGCTGGCCCGTTATGTTGCCGCCTTCGATCCTGCCTTTTTGGGCATCACCGGCGATGAGGCGCAATTGCAGCAACTGGCTCGGGGCCTGGGCGCCGCTTACCGCCGTTACGACGGTCAGGACCCCAGGCATTACAGCGTCGATCACTCAACGGATCTGTACTTGATTGATCCGGCCGGACGACTGCGGAGCCGTTTTCCTCAACCTTTGGCGCCAGAGGCACTAGCGCGGGAGATTCGCTCGCTCATCGGCGCCAGCGCTGTGCCGCGAACGGCCGTTTCAGCCATGTAGAATGTGCACTCGCACAACGACTCGACGGTTTGCATATCCGTGAGTCATCCGCTGAAAGGTCGCCATGAATTGGTTCATGAATCTGAGCATCCGATGGAAATTTCAGATCGGTTTTTTCGTTGTCACAATGGTGACAACCATCTACAACCGCATTCTCGCCTCCCACGAACTACAGAAGATGATTGACCTTGCGCGGCAGGACGGCGCGCCGGCGGCTGCATTGCAGGCGATGATAGAAAACCGGGAGGCCTATCATTTCAATTCGGTGTGGGAGTCCGGCATCGAGTTTGCGCTGCAATTCATGTTGATCGGCTTGGTGGCGAAGCTGTTCCTCAAACCCATCCTTGATCTGTGCACGGCGCTGAAGGCGGTGGAGCAGGGCGACCTCACCCGCGGTGTGCACGTTACCGCCCATGATGAGGTGGGCGTCCTGCAACGCATCTTCAACGATGTCATCGGCAAACTTTCCCACATTCTCGGCGATGTGGAGGATAGCGGTAGACAGATGGGCCAGTCTGCCTTCCAGATTGCCAGTATTGCCAAGGAGACCGCCGAGGTGAGCCGTCAGGAGGAGACGCGTTCGGCCGCCGTAGTGGCCGAAGCCCAGGCGCTGACACAAGTGGCCCGCAGCGTCGAGGAACAGGCAGGTGCCGCAGCGGCGCTGACCCGGGAAGTGAGGGACAAGGGCAACGAGGGTATCGGTACAGTGAAACGCAATATCGTCGAAATGGAGGCCACGGTTGGCGAAGTCCACCGCGTTTCCGAGGAGGTGACCGACCTGTCGACTGCCGCTGTGGAGATTACGCGCATCATCGACACCATCAAGGAGATCGCCAACCAGACCAATCTCCTGGCCCTCAATGCCGCCATCGAGGCGGCGCGGGCTGGCGAGCAGGGGCGTGGTTTTGCTGTCGTTGCCGACGAGGTGCGCAAGCTGGCCGAGCGCACCACCCAGTCGGCTGCCGAGGTCACCGGCATCGTCTCGACCATCAACGGCCGGGTGTCCCAGTTGCGCGAAACCATGAGCACCGTCGTAGCGCGTGTGAATGGCAGTCAGACCGTAGCCGGCGAAACGGCAACCGTCATGTCGGCCATGGCAGCGGGGGTTTCCGAGGCGGCCCAGGGCAATGACGCTATCGTTGAAGCGAGCCGGCGCCAGATGGAGCAGTTGGCCCACCTCCAGGCAACCCTGGAGCGCTTGTTCGCTACCCTTAACGAGAGCTCCACCAAGGTCGAAACGACGGCGGCCATCGGCAACGACTTGCATCGCGTCACCGAACAGATGGGTACGATCATGGCAGGATTCACCTTCCAGCGCTCGACCGAGATTCCTCTCAACAAGCCCTCCGGCGAGAAACGCCGCGATCCACGCATTGATCGCGGTATGCTGGTCATGGTGACCCAGGGCGACAATCCAACGCTAAGAACAGAGGCGCTGGCTTCCGACCTTAGCCTGTCGGGTGTACGTCTGGTCGTGCCGCGGCCCTTGCGCGTCGACCTTCCAGTCAAGCTGGAAATACAGATGCCGGCCGACTCTCTTGACAGTTTCATAGGCCAACCGCCACTCGAGGTGCAAGCAAATGTCCGCTGGCAGCGGGAGGAAGCGGGGCAACCAATGTGTGGTCTGGAGTTCCAGAACCCGACACCAGCACAACGCAATTGCATCGCCGATATCTTCGCCTTTTATCACAAGGCCCCGACCTACCGAGGCTGATGGCTTAGTGAGCCTTAGGGACTGGAATCGTGTCCTAATGGCAGTCGGCGAATGCCCCCCAGCCGAACGGTTGGGGGGATTGTTTGGTGGGCCCGCTGGGACTCGAACCCAGGACCAAAGGATTATGAGTCCTCTGCTCTAACCGACTGAGCTACAGGCCCGACGCCTCCAAGGAGGAGGCGGCGAAAAACTCAGGTTTCCGAATCCAGGAAGCTGCGCAGCTTCTCGGAACGAGTCGGATGCCGCAGCTTGCGCAGGGCCTTGGCTTCGATCTGGCGGATGCGTTCCCGGGTGACGTCGAACTGCTTGCCCACTTCTTCCAGGGTGTGGTCGGTGTTCATCTCGATACCGAAACGCATCCGCAGCACCTTGGCTTCCCTGGGGGTGAGGCTGTCCAGGACTTCCTTGGTGACTTCCCGCAGACTGGCGAACAGGGCCGCATCGGCCGGAGCCAGTGTGGACGAATCCTCGATGAAGTCGCCCAGATGGGAGTCGTCATCGTCACCGATGGGCGTCTCCATGGAGATGGGCTCCTTGGATATCTTGAGGATCTTGCGGATCTTGTCCTCGGGCATTTCCATCTTCACCGCCAGGGTTGCGGGATCGGGCTCGAGACCGGTCTCCTGGAGGATCTGGCGGCTGATCCGGTTCATCTTGTTGATGGTCTCGATCATGTGCACCGGGATGCGGATGGTGCGGGCCTGATCGGCGATGGAGCGGGTGATGGCCTGGCGAATCCACCAGGTGGCATAGGTGGAGAACTTGTAGCCGCGCCGATATTCGAACTTGTCCACCGCCTTCATCAGGCCGATGTTGCCTTCCTGGATCAGGTCGAGGAACTGCAGGCCCCGGTTGGTGTATTTCTTGGCGATGGAGATCACCAGGCGCAGGTTGGCCTCGGTCATTTCGCGCTTGGCGCGGCGCGCCTTGGCTTCGCCGGTGGACATCTGCTTGTTGATGTCCTTCAATTCCTTGAGGGGAATGCCGATGCGATCCTGGAGATCGATCAGTTTTTGCTGCTGCTCCAGAATGTTCGGTGCGGCGCGCATCAGCTGGGCCCCATAGGGCTTGTTGGACTGTACCTCGTTCTTGAGCCACTCCATGTTGGTCTCGTTGCCGGGGAAGACCTTGATGAAATGGGTGCGCGGCATGTGGGCCTTGTCCACGCACAGGTGCAGGATCTTGCGCTCGTGATTACGGGCGGCTTCCACCGTGCCCCGCACCGAGTCGCAGAGGCGCTCGATGGTGCGGGCGGTGAAGCGGATATTCATCAACTCGTCGGAAATGGCCTTCTGGACCTTGAGGTAGCCCTTGTCCTGGGAGCCCTTTTTGGTCAGGGCGGCCATCAGCTTGCCGTAGTGCTGGTGGATGATGGTGAATCGTTCCAGGGCTTCCTGTTTGAGTTTCAGCAGGGAAGCGGCGGCGGCGGCGCTGCCGTCGTCGTCGTCGTCCACTTCCTCGTCATCCAGACCTTCTTCGTCATCAGCAGCGGCGAGTTCTTCTTCCGGCTGGGCGTGGGGATCGATCAGGCCGTCCACCACTTCGTCAATGCGCAGTTCGTCCCGAGCCACCTTGTCGGCCAGTTCCAGAATCTCGGCTACGGTGGTGGGGCAGGCGGAAATGGCCATCACCATGTGCTTGAGGCCATCCTCAATGCGCTTGGCAATCTCGATTTCGCCTTCCCGGGTGAGCAGTTCCACCGAGCCCATTTCGCGCATGTACATGCGCACCGGGTCGGTAGTGCGGCCGAATTCGGAGTCCACCGTGGCCAGGGCCTGCTCGGCCTCCTCTTCCACTTCCTCGGCATCCACCGGGGCGGGGGCACCTTCGTTGAGCAGCAGGTCTTCGCTGGCCGGGGCCTCGTCGAAAACCTTGATGTTCATGTCGTTGAAGGTTGAAATGATCGACTCGATCTGCTCCGCGTCCACCATGTCGTCGGGCAGATGGTCGTTGATCTCGGCGTAGGTCAGGTAGCCCCGTTCCTTGCCCAGGGCAATCAGGTTTTTGAGCCGGGTCCGCTTGGCCTCCACGTCCAGGGGCTGAGGGGCGGCTGGCGCCACCTGGGCGACCCGGCCCTTCTTGCCCTTGCCTTCAGGCTTGGTGGATGCCTTGGCTGGAGCCTTGGTCGGTACCGCTACAGGCGTGGGTGCTTCTACTTTGGCTGCAACCTTGGTCGTGGCCGCCACACTCTTGGCGGCCACGGACTTTTTCTCGGGCTGTGCCTTGGCGGCAGGGGTGGCGCTTTTCTTGGTTGCAACAGTCTTCGTAGCGGCAGACTTGGACTGGGTTTGCTTAGCTGTTTCCTTGGGCATGACGATCCTCGGTTCAGGCACCCGACGCTACGCTGGATACCCTGAGCAGACTCAGGGTAAAGCGCAGGAAAAGCGCGAAATTATACATTATTTAGTGGTCTCGCCACCCTTGCGGGCCAGCAACTCGGCTAGTTGCTGTCTTGCGTCAGGCCCCAGGGTGCCCTGGCGCGCCTGGGTGGTGAGGGCATCGATTTCTCGTCGTAGGGCGACCTGGCGCAGTTTTGCAAGGGCGTCATTGAGAACGGATTCCAGGGCCGTCACGTCGGGTTCTTCCACGGCTAACTGGGCTGCCAGGGTCGATACGATAGCTTCCTGGGGGTGGCCGCGAAATAACTCCAACAGGAGACCCACGCCGCCAGCTGCCAGTTCCCCGTGATCCATGGCGTCGGCCACGGCATGAATCGCGGCGCCTTCGGGCTGATCAGAGGAAATCAGCTCCAGAGGGAGGCGCAGGGACCATTCAGGTTTTTGCAGCACGATCTCCAATAGTGCGTGCTCGATGGAGCGGGGGCTGGTTCGGCTGCGGCTGGGGAGGGGGGCAGAGCGGCTCCGGGCCAGGGGCTTGAGTTCGCATTGGGCCTCCACTTCGGCCTGGGAAAGCTGGGCCAGCTCGGCGATGGCCTTGGTCAGTTGTACCCGAAGTACGGGGGCGGCGATACGCTGTAACAGGGGCTTGGCCTCGTGAATCAACTGGGCACGGCCCTCGGCAGTGTACGGCCTGGTTCGTTCCTTGAGTCCGCGAACGAGAAATTCGCTGAGCTTGGTGGCGTTGTTGAGCTGGACCATGAAGGCTTCGCGGCCGTGTTCGCGAACGAATTCGTCCGGGTCCTGGTTGCCGGACATTTGCAGAATTTCCACGCTCTTGTTGTCCACCAGGAATTCCAGGCTGACCTCCATGGCCCGCCAGGCGGCCTTGTCGCCGGCGGCATCCCGGTCGAAACAGAACACCACGCGGCTGGCCTGGCGTAGCAGCTTCTGCACGTTGGTGCCGGTGGCGGCGGTGCCCAGGGTGGCGACAGTGTTCTCCACGCCGCTCTGGGCCAGGCCCACCACGTCCATATAGCCCTCCACGACGATCACCCGGTCTTCGCCGTGGATGGCCTTGCGCGCCTGAGGTAGGCCGTAAACTTCATAGCCCTTCTGAAATAGTGGTGTTTCCGGGGAGTTGAGGTATTTGGGTTCGCCGGCCCCGATGACTCTCCCACCAAAACCGATGACGTTGCCCTTTGGGTCGATGATGGGGAACATGATGCGGTCGCGGAAACGGTCGTAGCGACGGCCTTGTTCGTTGACGATGATGAGGCCGCATTCGACCAAGGCATCGTCGTTGTAGTTGGGGAATATCTTTTCCAGCCCTTGCCAGTTGTCCGGGGCATAGCCCAGACCGAAGCGGGCGGCGATTTCGCCGGTGAGGCCCCGCACCTTGAGATAGTCGATGGCCTTGGGGGAGTCCTTGAGCTGGTCCCGGTAAAACTTCATGGCACGGGCCATCAGTTCGGTCAGGGGGGCCTTGCGGGCGACCTCTTCGACACGTCGAATGGATGAGGCTTCTCTCGGTACCTGCATGCCGGCGCGGCCGGCAAGTTCCTCCACCGCATCGATGAAACCCAGGCCCGAGTACTGCATGACAAAACCGATGGCGCTGCCGTGGGCGCCGCAGCCGAAGCAGTGATAGAACTGTTTGCTGGGGCTGACGGTGAAGGAGGGCGTCTTCTCGCTGTGGAAGGGGCAACAGGCCGAGTAGTTGGCTCCTGCCTTGCGCAGGGGCACGTAGCTCTCCACCACGCCGACGATATCGACGCGGGCCAGCAAGTCCTGGATGAAGGATTCAGGGATCATGGGTTGCCGGTAGATGTTTCCCGGCTTCTCAAGTTAGGCGCCGAGCCGGCCCTTGACCAGTTTGGAAACCAGTCCCATGTCCGCTCGCCCGGCCACCCGGGGCTTGACCAGAGCCATCACCTTGCCCATGTCGGCGGCAGAAGCGGCGCCGGATTCGGTCACTGCGGCAGCAACGATGGTGGCCAGTTCCTCCTCGGACAGCCCGGCCGGCATATAGGCCGAGAGCACCTCCACCTCGAGTTTTTCCGCATCGGCCAGGTCCTGGCGGGCGGCGGCCTCGAACTGATTGATGGAATCCCGGCGCTGCTTGAGCATTTTTTCGATCACGGCAATCACGCTGGCGTCGTCCAGTTCGATCCGCTCATCCACTTCTTTTTGCTTGATGGCGGCCAGCAACAGGCGCAGGGCACCCAGTCGGGCAGTTTCCTTGGCCCGCATGGCTGTTTTCATATCCTCGGTGACGCGTACTTTCAGCGACATGACAGGCTCCTCGATATGGTCTTCTGAAACGCCAAAACCGCCCGGAGGCGGTTTCAACAGTAATACAAGTGCTTCTCGCCCCCGCTGACGGGGCGACGGCCGAACTGCTTAGTAAAGCTTCGGCGGCAGGGTCTGACTACGGATGCGCTTGTGGTGACGCTTCACGGCGGCAGCCAACTTGCGCTTGCGCTCGGAGGTGGGCTTCTCGTAGAACTCACGGGAGCGCAGCTCGGTCAGCAGACCAGTCTTCTCAATGGTGCGCTTGAAGCGGCGAATGGCGACTTCAAACGGCTCGTTTTCCTTGACGCGGATACCGGGCATTGCAGTTTCCCTGTGTGGAAGGCGGAAAAGGCGCGCATTCTAACCGCTTTCCTTCCGATGTCAATTGTTTCTGTCTTCCTTGCCGCGGGTTCGTGGGGCCTGTGGCTGATGATCGGGATCGGAGCAGCGCCGGACTGGGGCAGAATAGCGGACGATGAGTCCCGAACACCTGCAACTTCTGGTCACCCGCACCATGCCTTACGGCAAGTACAAGGGCCGCCTGATCGCCGACCTGCCCGGCAATTATCTCAACTGGTTCGCCCGCAAGGGCTTTCCCGACGGGGAAATCGGCCGCCTGCTGGAATTGATGCATGAGATCGATCACAACGGCCTCTCCCATTTGCTGGACCCCTTGCGCTCGGCACCGACCAAGACGCAGACATGAGCGAGATATCCAAGCCGGTGACCGCACGATCCCTGAGTCATGCCCTGGTCCTGGGCATGCTGTTGATCGTCGTTGATGGCCTGGTGCTGAATCAGGGCGGCATCGCCCTGCTGGTGATGCTCTGGCTCCTGTTGGTGGGCATGCCCCGTACCCTGCTGGCCCGCAAGTATGCGGTTCAGCGGCGTCGGCGGCTGAGTGGCCAGGGCATCTGTTGCGCGGCGGCCTTGCTGGTGTTGGCCATGAATTACGCCAACAACCAGTTGGCCCGCAGTCGGGCGGAGAATTTGGTGGCGGCGGTGGAAACCTTTCACCGCGATCAGCAGCGCTATCCTCATCGCCTGGACGAATTGGTGCCCCGCTATTTGTCCCGACTACCGTTGGCCAAATACACCCTGATGTTCAACGAGTTCCGGTATATCCCCGGGGAGCAGGACCCAGAGCTGCTTTACGTGGAGCTGCCGCCCTTCGGTCGTCCGGTCTATTCTTTCCGGCGCAAGGAATGGGGCTATCTGGACTGAATCCGGCCTGGCGCCCGGTAGAATCCAGCCCATGCTTGTCCTTGGCATCGAATCCTCCTGCGACGAAACCGGCCTGGCCCTCTACGATACGTCGCGGGGCCTGCTGGCTCACGCCGTCCATTCCCAGATCGCGATGCATGAGGAATACGGCGGCGTGGTGCCGGAGCTGGCTTCCCGGGATCACATTCGGCGCCTGATTCCCCTGCTGGAACGGGTGCTGGCAGAGGCCGGCGCTGGCCGTAGCGACATCGATGCCATTGCCTACACCGCCGGCCCCGGCCTGGCCGGAGCCCTGCTGGTGGGTTCGGGTTTCGCCGAGGCCCTGGCCTTTGCCCTGACGGTGCCGGCGCTACCGGTGCATCACCTGGAAGGGCACATGCTCTCGCCCCTGCTTTCCGCCGACCCACCGCGCTTCCCCTTCATCGCCCTGCTGGTTTCCGGCGGCCACACCCAGTTGATGCGGGTTGCCGGTGTGGGGGCCTATGAGCTGCTGGGGGAATCCCTGGACGACGCCGCCGGGGAGGCCTTCGACAAGACCGCCAAGCTGCTGGGCCTGGGTTATCCCGGCGGCCCGGCCCTCTCGGTCCTGGCCCGGGAAGGCACACCGGGGCGCTGCAAGCTGCCCCGGCCCATGTTGCACTCGGGGGACCTGGATTTCAGTTTTTCCGGTCTCAAGACCGCCGTGCTGACGGCGGTGCGGGCGCGGGAACTCAGTCCATCGGAGCGGGCCGATCTGGCGGCGGAATTCCAGGAGGCAGTGACCGAGGTGCTGGTGACCAAGGCCCTGGCCGCGGTGCGTCAGCAGGGCCTGGATACTCTGGTGGTAGCTGGTGGCGTGGGAGCCAACCAGCGCCTGCGCCAGCGCCTCGACGCGGGGGCGCAGAAGGCCCGCATTCGCGTGCACTACCCGGAACTGGAACTGTGCACCGACAATGGCGCCATGATCGCCTTCTGCGGCGCCCGCCGTCTGCAACTGGGGCAGCGGCCCGAGGGCGGAGGCGCCTTTGCCGTGCGGCCCCGCTGGCCCCTGGCCGAACTGGCCTGCCCCTGATCAGGGCGCCGAGCCGGCGCCCTTCTTCTTGCCGCCCAAGCGGCTCTCGGTACCGGCCAGCAGGCGCTTGATATTGTCCTTGTGGCGCAGGATCAAGAGACCGCCCATGACCACCAGCACGCTCAGGGCTTCCTGGGACAGCCCCAGGGCCCACCCGGCGGCGGGGGCCGTCACCGCGGCCACCAGGGCGGCCAGGGAGGAATAACGGCTGATCAGGGCCGCCGCCAGCCAGGTGCCGGCGCAGATCAGGGCCAGCCAGCCGGAAAAGCCCGTCAGCACGCCCAGGGCCGTGGCCACGCCCTTGCCGCCCTTGAAGCCCAGGAACAGGGGGAACAGATGGCCGACGAAGGCGGCCAGGCCGGCCGCCGCGATGCCCGTGCCGTCCCCGCCGAGGGCGCCGGCGATGATCATGGCGGCCCAGCCCTTGAGGGCATCTCCCAGCAGGGTCAGCACGGCCGCCGGTTTGTTGCCGGTGCGCAGCACATTGGTGGCCCCCGGATTGCCGGAGCCGAAGCTGCGGGGATCGGCCAGGCCGAAGAGTCGGGAGACAATGACCGCGAAGGGCAGGGAGCCCAGCAGATAACCGAGC
Organism: Denitratisoma oestradiolicum; assembly: GCF_902813185.1. Classification (GTDB taxonomy): domain Bacteria; phylum Pseudomonadota; class Gammaproteobacteria; order Burkholderiales; family Rhodocyclaceae; genus Denitratisoma; species Denitratisoma oestradiolicum. The sequence goes on along the minus strand of NZ_LR778301.1, from coordinate 3,627,809 downwards.
AGAACGAACAGGAGAAGCTTCATGGCGGGGACGGATGACCTAGAATCGGGCGGATTCTAACGCTCATGGTCGCTGCCGCCACCCCGAGGATGAAAATGCGCCAAAGTAACGCCGCCCATCCCCGCCCCAGGGCGGGGCTACTGATCGGCTCACTGCGCTCGATGATTACACTCGGCTCCGGCGCAGCTTTTTCACGTTAACCAAGGGGGCTGGCCGGACTTATGGACTTCATTTTCATCGACGACATGCGGGTCGAGGCCCATGTGGGCATCTTCGAGCGGGAGAAGGCTGCGCCCCAGACCCTGGAACTGAGCCTCACCTTCGGGGTACCCGATGCCGCCGCCAGGAACGACGCCATCGAGGACACCATCCGTTACGACGTGGTGATCGCCCGCATCCGCAAGGAGCTGGGGGAGCGCCATTTCAATCTGCTGGAAACCCTGGGCGAATATGTGATTGGCCTGATGCTGGAGGAGTTCGGCGCTCCCTGGGTCAAGATATCCATCGCCAAGATCGGCATCATGAAGGGCGTGCGCCGGGTCGGCGTGCAGATCGAGCGCGCGCGGGCCTGAGCTGGGCGGCGGGCCGTGTACGGTATGATTGACCCCGCTACGCGCGCGGGCAGCGGGGGCGCAAAACCCTGATGAGAAAAACAACATCGCTGCGGCCCCGGCAACCTGTTCCGCTTCCGGGCGGGACCGAACCGAAAACAAACTGGAACCAAACCCATGGACTTCGTGCTCAACGATGACCAGGAAATCATCCGCGCTTCCGCGCAATCCTTCCTGACCGATCACAGCGATTCCGCCGCCGTGCGCGCCGCCATGGCCACGCCCGACGGCATCGACACCGCCCTTTGGCAACAGGCCGCCGCCGAACTGGGCTGGTGCGCCACCGACGTGCCCGAGGAACTGGGCGGCCTGGGGCTCTCCCTGGTGGAAGTGGCCTTGCTGATGGAACAGATGGGCCAGCGCCTGGCCTGCCTTCCCTTCTTTGCCACTTCGGTGCTGGCGGCAGGCGCCCTGCGCGAGGCGGGCGACGCCGACCGTTGCGGTGAGCTGCTGGGCCGCATCGCCGGGGGCGAGCTGATTGCCGCCGCGGCCTTTTCCGCCGACGACATCGGCTGGCGCCCCGGTGCCGCTGCCACGACGGCTCGCCGCGCCGGCTCCGGCTGGCTCCTGGATGGCGAGGCCCGCTGCGTGCTGCACGGCTCCGCCGCCCTGGTCTTCGTGGTGGCCGCCCGGGATGAGGCCGGCGCGCTGCGCCTGTTCCGTGTCGAGCCGAATGACGCCGGCGTGACGCTGACCCGGCGCAAGACCATCGACGAGACCCGGCCCTATGCCATCCTCACGCTCAAGGGCGTGAATCTGGATGATGCATGTTGCCTGTCCGGTGTTGCCGACGCCACCGCCGGCATGATGAAGGCCACCGCCCAGGCCATGATCGCCCTGGCCGCCGAGCAGGTGGGTGCGGCCCAGACCTGCCTCGATCTGACCGTTGCCTACGTCGCCGAGCGCAAGCAGTTCGGCCGCGTGATCGGCTCCTTCCAAGCCGTCAAGCACCGCTGCGCCGAAATGATGGTGAAAATCGAGGCTGCCCGTTCCCTGGCCTTGGGCGCCTCCTGCCGCCTGGCCGTGGCCGGCCCCGCCAGCGATGAGGATTTCGCCGAGGCTGAGGCCGCCAAGTGCTACGCCACCGACGCGCTGTTCTTCTGCGCCCAGGAGGCGATCCAGCTTCACGGCGGCGTAGGCTTCACCTGGGAATACGATCCCCAGCTCTATTTCAAGCGCGCCCAGGCCACCGCCGCCTGGTTCGGCAGCAGCACCGCCCTGCGCGAGGACATCGCGTCCCGCGTCTTCGGCCGCTGACGCGCATGGCCACTCGCACCACCTCCGGGGATGAAATGCGCAAAGGCAAATTGAACGCCCCCCACCCCCATCCCCGCCCCAGGGCGGGGCTATCCATCGGCTCGCTGTGCTCGATGATCACACTCGGCTCCGGCGCGGCTTTTCACGGTAATCACGAGGTTGCACGGACATGAAACTGGAATTTTCCGCTGAAGACGAAGCCTTCCGCCGCGAAGTGGCGGAGTGGATGCAAGCCAATCTGGTGGGCGAGTTCGAGGTGCTGCGTTTCCGCGGCGGCCCCGGTGACGAAGAGGCCTATCCCGCGCTGCGCAAGAAGTGGGAGCGCAAGCTGGCCGAAGGCGGCTGGGCCTGCGTGAATTGGCCCCAGGAACACGGCGGGCGCGGCCTGTCCCTGGCCCATCAAGTGATTTTCCACGAGGAATACGCCCGCGCCGGTGGTCCCGGCCGTCTCTCCCATCTGGGCGAGGGCCTGATCGGTCCCACCATCCTGGCCCTGGGCAGCGAGGACCAGAAGCAGCGTTTCTTGCCCGGCATCCGCGAAGGCCGTGACTACTGGTGCCAGGGCTATTCCGAGCCCGGCGCCGGCTCCGACCTGGCCAACGTGCAGACCAAGGCCGTGCTGGAGAACGGCCAGTGGAAGGTGACCGGCCAGAAGGTATGGACCTCGCTCGCCCACGAGTGCAACTGGATCTTCGTTCTGGCCCGCTGCGAGGCCGGCTCCAAGGGCCACAAAGGGCTGATCTTCCTGTTGATGCCCCTGGACCAGCCCGGCGTCGAAGTGCGCCCGATCAAGCAACTCACCGGTACCGCCGAGTTCAACGAAGTGTTCTTCGACGGCGCCGTGGCCCTGCCCGAGAACGTGATCGGCGAACCCGGCGACGGCTGGAAGGTGGCGATGGCGCTGCTCGCCTTCGAGCGTGGCACGTCCACCCTGGGCCAGCAGATGCACTTCATCCACGAGCTGGAACTGATCGTGGCCGAGGCCAAGAAGAACGGTGCCTACGCCGACCCCGCCATCCGCCAGCGCATCGCCCTGGCCTGGGCCGGTCTGCGTGCCATGCGCTACAACGCGCTGCGTATGCTCTCGGGTACCGAGAGTGGCACCCTGCCCCGGGAAGGCATGATGTACAAGTACTTCTGGTCCAACTGGCACCGGGACCTGGGCAAGCTGGCCATGGACATCTTGGGCAATGAGTCGATGGTGGCGGACGGGAACGACCTGACCCGCCAGAAGCTCCAGGGCCTGTTCATGTTCACCCGTTCTGACACCATCTACGCCGGCACCAACGAGATCCAGCTCAACATCATTTCCGAGCGGGCACTGGGCCTGCCGCGGGAACCGCGCTGATCTCTTCGGGATGGGAACGAAGGGCCGGGCATGTCCCGGCCCTTCGCGTTTCAGGCGCCCGGCGTGTTGTCAGACCGCGATGAACTCGCCGCCGTTGGCGTCGAGAATCGCCCCGGTCATCGCCGTGGAGTAGTCGGAAACCAGGAACAGGGCGACCCTCGCCACTTCGTCGTCGGTGACGATGCGGCCCAGGGGGATGTTGGCGACGATGGGCGCCATGGCCTGCTCTTCCGTGATGTTGTTGGCGGCGGCGGCGTTCTTGGCGTAGCCCTGTACCGGCAGGCCCCACATCCAGCCGGGATAGACGCTGTTGACCCGGATGTTGTAGCGGCCCACTTCCTTCGCCAGGTACTTGGCGGCCACAGTCAGGGCGCCCTTGGAGGCGGCGTAGCCGGCCTCGCTGGGGAAGGGCTTGCGGGTGGCCATGGTGTTGACCATGGCGATGGCGCCGCCGCCGCTCTTCTTCATGGCCTGGATGGTCTCCTGGGTCAGGTTCATGGTACCGATCACGTTGGTGTCGAACACCCGGCGCCAGTCTTCCAGGTCGGCGTTTTCCACCCCCTCGAAGTTGCCATGGAAGACGGCGCTGTTGATCAGGCCGTCGATGCGGCCGAAGCGGGCCACGGTGGCTTCCACCAGGCGCTTGCACTGTTCCCGATCGGTGATGTCGTTGGTCTGCTTGAGCACTTCGCAGTCCGGCGCGATCGCCCGCATCCGTTGCTCGGCATCGTCCAGGTTGGCGGCGGTGCGGGCGGAAATGGCGACCTTGGCGCCCTCCCGGGCAGCCTCGATCGCCAGCTTGACGCCCAGGCCGGGGCCGATGCCCGAAACGATGATGACCTTGTTCTTCAGCAGCATGATGCTTTTCTCCTCTCGTGGTTTTATGGGTTCAACTCGTGTGGGACAGGATGTAGCGTTCCCGATATTCGGCGAAGTCCTGCTTGATCTGCGCTTCGGAAAGCCCGAAATGCTCAATGGCGTATTCGTGCAGCGGCCGCTTCTCGCGGCTGTTGGCGTCAAGGAAGGCCTGCATCTTGTCCTTGGTATCCGTGGGGAAGCTGACGCCGAGGAAATCGTAGATGGTGCGGACCACGTCCAGGGGGCGGGTCAGGGTGTCGGCAAACCAGATGTCGAGGAAGCGTCCCGGCTCGCATTGGTCGCGATAGCACATGGTCTCCCGGGTGCCACGGGCCCAGATGGCGGACCACTGGCGGCCGGCCCGGGCCGGATCGGGGTTCGCCATGTAGAGCTTCCACAGGTTATCGGTGAAGCTGGCGATGGAGGGGATGGTTTGCAATGGATCGCGATGGGTCTGGATCACCCGGGTGCCGGGAAAGACCTTGAACAGCACGTCGATCTGGCGCAGGTGGTGGGGCGCCTTCAGCACCCAGTCGCCGGCCGCTTCGCCGCGCTGGCGTTTTTGCCACTGGACGAACTTCAGCATCCGTTTCAGGTATTCGTAGGCCGGCGTTTGGTCGTGGTCCCACAGCCATTGCGTGTAGCTGGGAATGTCGGCATAGGCGTCGAAGAAGCTCTGGAAGGAATGCTCCAGTAGGATGCCTTCCTCGTCGGCAGCCATGGCGTCGAAGGGGTGGATGGAGAGCAGGGTGGGATTGGCGTCCACCATCATCTTCACTTCGGCTTTGGCCAGTTCGATGCGGGGGTCGGCTGCGCCGCTGCCCGGTGCCGCCAGCGGCACGGGGAAGCGGGTCTCCCACCACAGCATCGGATAGAAGCGCGGATCGCAGCTGAGGATGCGTTGCAGCAGGGTGGTGCCGGTGCGGGGCAGGCCGATGATGACAATGGGGCCGCCGATCTCTTCCGCTTCGATCTCCGGATGGCGGGCGTAGTAGTCCTCCATCAACAGGCGATTGTGCAGCAGTCGGCTGATGTGCTCACCCATCAATTGGACGCCGAGTTCGGACAAGGCCCCTTCCTCGTTCAATGCCTTGAGCAGCGCGGTCAGCGCGGGACGGAAACGCTCGTCGCCGAAATCGGTGAGGCCGCCGGCGCGGCGGCTGGCCTCGGCCAGCAGGGTGTTCATGTCGAGGGTCATGCGCATTGCTCCTTGGGCATGTGGGGAATGTCAGAGAGCTTCACCAATCGGGTCGCGATCTTCGCCGTGGCGCTGCCGGCGCCGATCACGCGGAACAGGCTGGTGCCCAGGGCGTGGCCGGCGGTGGTGAGCCAATTGGGGTGGCCCGGGTCGCGGTGGGCGATGACGATGGTGACGCTGCCATCCGGGTTGTAGCGGGCGCCGTGGGAATTTACGTGGATGCGGTGGTGGCGGTAGTCCAGGGATTCCATCCAGTAGTTGTCCACCTGGAAATTCCAGAATTCGCAGGGCGGCACCACGGCGTCGATCACCATCGCCTCGTCCTCGCCGAATTCCCAGTAGCCGTGGTGGTAGGCGATGTTGGGGTCACCGCCGGCGGCCTGGAACATGGCCTGGTTGCCCAGAGGGATGGTGTTGTGGTGTTCCTGCTTGAACAGGGCTGCCCAGTCGCAGAAGAGCCGTGCGGTATTCTCGGTGTAATGTCCCGCGGCCATCAGGCTGGCCGCGAAGCGCGCCGGGTCGAGCGGTGCCGGCGCGCCACCATGGCCGACCCGCTCTATGGAGAATTCGGCGGCCTTTTCCTTGCGGCGGTCATGGAAGGTCTGGCGTACCAGCAACATGTGGGAGGTCTCTTCCATCGGCAGCCAGTTGCCGCTGGCGGGACGTTGCGCCGAGACCAGGATTTCGAAGCTGCCGTCGGCATTCACCTGCATCTCCTGGGTGCTCAGCAGCCCTGTGCCTTCCAGCTTGCTGCCGGCCTTTTCATAGCCGCCTTTCTTGGTGGCGAAGTTCAGCGTCGGCACCGTGCCGCGGCTGCCGCGGATGCGGTACTCGTTCCTGCCGTTGATGCGGGCCGTCTGGTAGAGGTTGTCCGGATTGTCGGCACCGATCTTGATGGTCTCGTGGGAGGGAATCACGAAGGTCGGGAAATCCGCGTCGGCCCCCTCCACCATCATTTCCAGACCGGCTCGCACCAGGCGCGACAGGTAACGCATGCCCTCGGCCTGATCGAAGGTGGTATGAGGCGTCTCCGGCCGTAGCAACTGTTGCCCGGCCCGCTTCAGGGTGTCGCAGTACTCCTCCCAGAGTTGGCCCGTGATGATTCTTTGTTCGATGGGTGTGGTCATGGATGCTCCCCCGTTTGATCAGTGTGGGTCGTGGATATGGACGGCGGACCCGGTTGCGGCGATACTGATCCGCTCCGTCAATCCGCAAGATATATGGAAGTCTGTAAGGATTTTTCCGAATGGCGCACGCTTTCTGCGCGGCTTTTCCCTGGCACCCGCATTGCTGAAGCGGAGCCGGAGGATTTCCATGGGGCCTGGTCGGCCTGGTCCATGGGAGAGATCGGCTTCTACGAGTTCTTCGTCTCGGCGCCCATCACCATGGATCGCCATGTGGAGGGCCGGACACCCGGGGCGCCGCCGGTCCATAGCCTGTTCCTGGTGCAAAGTGGAATGCTGCGCCATCGCCAGTACGGACGCATGGCGGATTCCAGCACCCGGGTGTTGTCCCTGGTGAATGGCTGTGCGCCCTACGCGGCCTGGCAGTCGGCGAATTTTCACAGCCTGGTGGTCAATGTGCCCACCGCCGTTCTCCAGGCGCGCCATGGTGACCTGCGGCCGGCCTGCATCATGTCCCGCAGTGCCCATTTCGGTAGTGGCAGCGTGCTGTGGAATTTCCTGATCAATGTCTGGCAGCGCCGGCACGAGATCACCGTGAGGGAGGCGGCTCCCCTTTCGACGGCCCTGCTGGACCTGATGGGGGTACTGTTCCATCCCGACGACGCGGAGGGCCAGGGGGCCCTGGAGCGCAACCGTACCCGCCTGCTGGATCACATCAGCGCCCATCTACCCGATCCCCAGATGGGCGTTGCCTCGATTGCTGCCGCCCTGGGCCTGTCGTCGCGTCATGTTCATACGCTGATGGAGGCCACGGGCAAGACCCTGGCCCGCTACATCCTGGAGCAGCGTCTGGAACGAAGCATGAAGGCCCTGGGCAATCCCCTGTTGGCTCACCTGACCATCACCGAGATTGCCATGCAATGGGGCTTCAATGACATGTCCCACTTCAGCCGGGTGTTTCGCAGCCGCTACGGCGAGTCGCCCCGGGTCTGGCGCCAGCGGCGTAGCAGCTGACAGGAGGTGGCAAGTTCTGGGCACGGGGCGAATCATGGCAAGCATTCTCCCCAGGAGCCGGGAAGCGTACTTGACCTAGAGGGATGGGCGACTTGTTGATTCGTGCGCTGGTGCCGTCGCCCCCCTGGCGGAGCTAGTTGGCGTCGTAATAGTAGGCCTTGCGCGGGACTTCTCCGACTTTCCTTTCCTGACCATCTTCCAGTTCCGCCGGCGTTTTGTCCCACCACAGGGCGCGGCCTTCCTTTATCACCCGAAGTTCTTCCGGGTGCTGCTCTAGCCATTGGCGCATGAACTTGGCGTGTTCGGATTCGTAGCCGGACATGGTTTTTCCTTTCTTGTCAGGGATTGAACTTCTTGTCCTTGAGCCGTGCGATGCGCACGACCTCAGGAATCAGTCGCAGATTGCGCAGCACCTTGGCCAGGTGTACACGATGGGAGACTTCGAGGGTGAAAAAGACCGCCGTGGTGGCATCACGGTCCTCGTCCACCCGCACATTGATGATGTTGGATTGGGCCTCGGCAATAGCAGCCGCCAGCTTGGCCAGCACCCCCCGCTGGTTTTGCACCAGCACACGGATGCTGACCTCGAACAGGCGATCGATGTCGGCCTCCCATTCCACGTTGACCCACTCCACCCCGCCCCGCAGTTTGGCCAGGCTGGGGCAGTCGTGAGTATGGATCACCAGGCCCTGGCCCTTTTGTATCAGGCCGACGATGGGATCCCCGGGAATGGGGCAGCAACAACTGGCGATCTGAACTGCCATGCCTTCGCTGCCACGGATGGTGATGGAACCGGCAACCTTTTGTTCCTGGGGCGTGGCTTCCCGGGCCAGCAGGCGCCGGGCCACCACGGCGGCGAGACGCTTGCCAATGCCGATATCGGTGAATACCGCCTTTCGGGAGCGGGCGCCATCGGCCTTGAGGAACTTGTCCCAGGTAGCCTTATCCACTTTCGACAGGGCCTGGCCGATCTCGTCCAGGCCGCGGGCCAGCAGGCGTTCGCCCAGTTGCGCGGCGGCCTCGGTCTGCTGGGTCTTGAGAAAGTGGCGAATCTTGGAGCGGGCCCGGGCGCTCTTGACGTAACTGAGCCAGGCCGGGTTGGGGCTGGCATGGGGTGCGGTGATGATCTCGACCCGGTCGCCATTGCGCAGTTCGGTACGCAGGGACATGGGCTCCAGGTTGATGCGGCAGGCCACGCAGCGGTTGCCGATGTCCGTATGCACGGCATAGGCAAAATCCACCGCCGTGGCCCCCTTGGGCAAACCGATGATCTTGCCCATGGGGGTGAATACATAGACCTCGCCGATGAACAGATCCACCTTGACGTGCTCCAGGAACTCCGAGGAGTCGCCGGCGGTGGACTGGAGTTCCAGCAGGGACTGGAGCCACATGTGGGTCTTGCGCTGCAGGGCCGAGATGGTCGGGTCGTCCTTGTAGAGCCAGTGGGAGGCCACGCCGGATTCGGCCACGTTGTGCATTTCCCGGGTACGGATCTGGATCTCCATCGGCATTCCGTAAGGACCGATCAAGGTGGTGTGCAGGGACTGGTAGCCATTGGTCTTGGGAATGGCAAGATAGTCCTTGAACTTGCCGGGCACCGGGTTGTAGAGGGCATGCAGGGCACCCAGGGCCAGGTAGCAGGTGGGCACGTCCTTGACCACGATGCGCAGGCCGTAGATGTCCAGCACCTGGGAAAAGGTCAGATGCTTTTCCCGCATCTTGCGGTAGATGCTGTACAGGTGCTTCTCGCGGCCCATGATTTCGGCCTCGATGTTCCAGGTCGGCAGGTGGCTGCGGACGGCATCCAGGATCTTGCTTACCACCTCGCGGCGATTGCCCCGGGCCGCCTTGACGGCTTTTTCCAGCACCCGGTGGCGTAGGGGATGCAGGTGCCTGAAGGACAGTTCCTGCAATTCCCGGTAGAGGGAATTGAGCCCCAAGCGATTGGCGATGGGGGCGTAGATCTCCAGGGTTTCCCGGGCGATCCGGCGTCGCTTGTCGGGGCGGATGGCGTCCAGGGTCTGCATGTTGTGGAGACGGTCGGCCAGCTTGATCAGAATGACCCGGACATCCCGCGCCATGGCCAGCAGCATCTTGCGGAAATTCTCCGCCTGAGCCTGCTCCACCGTCTGGTTTTCCAGACGGTCCAGCTTGGAGACCCCATCCACCAGTTCCGCCGCGGTCTTGCCGAACTGCTCGGCAATCTGCGTCTTGGTGATGGAGGTGTCCTCCATCACATCATGGAGCAGGGCGGCGATGACGGCCTGGGCGTCCAGGTGCCAGCCCACCAGCGTGGTGGCGACGGCCAGGGGGTGGGAGATATAAGGGGCGCCGCTGACGCGGAACTGGCCCCGGTGGGCGGCGTCGCCGAACACATAAGCGGCGCCGACGCGGGCGATTTCCTCAGGCTTGAGGTAGGTGGCGAGACGGGCGTTGAAGCGCTCTAGCTGGCTTGCCAGCGATTGGTCCGGTGAGCGTGGGGATCTGGCAGCGGGGGCGGATGCACCGGAATGCCTGGCGGCCATGGCAGCGGTTCCTCCCCCGGTTCACAACGTCAGGCCTGACCCTTGTTGAGAATTTCCAGGCCTACCAGGCCGGCAGCCATTTCGCGCAGGGCCAGCACCGTGGGCTTGTCGCGGCCGGCTTCCACCTGGGGGGTGCTGCCCATGGCGATCTGGCGGGCGCGGTAGGTGGCGGCCAGGGTCAGTTGAAAGCGGTTGGGGATGCGCTTGAGACAATCATCGACGGTAACGCGGGCCATGGTGGATTTCCTGGTCAGTGGGATTCAAGAAAACGGAAAACGTCCGGATGACGCTCCCGTTGGCGGGGCAGACGCAGACGGGTACTGCGTACTGCCGCCAGCAGATCCCCGAGGGCGGTCTGCAAGTCTTTGTTGATTATAACAAAATCGAACTCATCCACATGACGGATTTCCCCCAGGGCGCCGGCCACTCGGCGTTGGATGACATCGTCACTGTCCTGGCCCCGTCCCCGCAGGCGATGCTCGAGTTCTTCGATGGAGGGGGGCAGGATGAAAATGCCGATAGTGCCGGGGAATTGCTCCCGGACCTGTTGGGCGCCCTGCCAGTCGATTTCCAGCAACACGTCCTCCCCGGCCGCCATGTGCTGGGCTAGCCAGGCGCGGGAGGTGCCATAGAAGTTGCCATGGACCTCGGCCCATTCGACGAATTCGCCCCGGGAACGCATGGACAGAAAGGTCTGGATATCGATGAAATGATATTGCACCCCTTCCTTTTCCCCGGGACGCGGCGGTCGGGTGGTGTAGGACACGGACAGGCGCACGAGGGGATCCTGCCCCAGCAGCATGCCGACCAGGGTGGTCTTGCCGGCCCCGGAGGGGGCCGCGATGACGAAAAGGTTACCGGCGCTCATGGTTCGCTCACTCCAGATTCTGGACCTGCTCCCGCATCTGCTCGATCAACAGCTTGAGTTCCAGGGCGATGCCGGTGATCTCTGCGGACACAGATTTGGAGGCCAGGGTGTTGGCTTCCCGGTTCAGCTCCTGCATCAGGAAGTCCAGTCGCTTGCCGACGACGCCCCCCTTCTTCAGTACTCGCTCCACCTCATCCAGATGGGTGGACAGTCGAGCCAGTTCCTCGGCCACATCCACCCGGGCTGCGAACACGCCCACTTCCTGACGGATGCGGTCCTCGTCCAGGTTCGCCACGGCTTCCCGCAGCTTGGCTGATAGACGCTCCTGGTAGTCCCCCAGAACCTGGGGCAGCAGGGGGCCGACCCGGGTCACCAGTTCCCGCATGCGGGCCGTGCGCTCCCGCAGGATGGCGGCCAGCTTTTCACCTTCACGGGCACGGGTGGCGAGAAATTCTTCAAGCAATTGGGCCAGCAGGGCCAGACATTCGGTCTGCAATTGGTCGGCGGAAAGTTCCTGGCGGCTCAGGATGCCGGGCCAACCCAGGATTTCCGCCACGGAAAGCGGTTGGGCCTGGGGCAGGGCCTGGCGCACGATGTCCTGCATGGCCGCCAGCCGGGCCAGGGCCGCGTCATTGGGTGTCGTGTTCCGTACGCCGTTTTCCTGGGACTGCAGGTAGGCGCGGCATTCCACCTTGCCCCGCTGCATGCGGGCGCTGATCTGTTCCCGGATCGGCATCTCCAGGGAACGCAGATCCTCGCTGACACGGAAACCGATGTCCAGGTAGCGGGAATTGACGCTCTTGAGTTCGAGGTTGAGGATCGCCTGGCCCAGGTCGCGGGCACCGGCGGCATAACCGGTCATGCTGAAGATCATGGATGATTGGGCGGCTTTACACCGCTTGCCGGGCAACGGAGAATGACACGGATTCTATCCTGTCCCGCCCATGTCTCCCGCCCAGGCCAACCAGCCGCTACCCTCCGGATTCCAGCTTGAGCAATACCGCATCGAGCGGCAGATTTCCCTGGGCGGGTTTTCCATTGTCTATCTGGCCTATGATGCCCAGGAGACACCGGTGGCCATCAAGGAGTACCTGCCCAGCTCCCTGGCGCTGCGCGCCGGGGAAAGCCCGGAGCCCCTGGTGGCGGATATCCATCGTCCTGCCTTCAATCATGGCCTGAAGTGCTTTTTCGAGGAGGGCCGGATACTGGCCCAGCTCAATCATCCCAACGTGGTGGGCGTGCTCAACTTTTTTCGCGCCAACGGCACGGCGTATCTGGTGATGCGTTACGAACGGGGGCGCACCCTCCAGGAACACATCCAGAAACATTCCGGCCAGATCCCCGAGGAGTTCCTGCGCACGGTCTTCGCCCGCCTGCTCAACGGCCTGCGGGAGGTCCATGGCCGCAAGCTGCTGCATCTGGACATCAAGCCCGCCAACATTTACCTGCGCAGCGACGCCACGCCCCTGCTGCTGGATTTCGGCGCGGCGCGGCAGGCCATCGGCAGCGAGGTGCCACGGCTCAAGACCATGCATACACCGGGCTTTGCCGCGCCGGAACAGTATGAGGGGATCGACCAGTGCGGCCCCTGGACCGATATCTACGCTGTGGGCGCCACACTCTATGCCTGCCTCGCCACCCGGCCGCCGCCGGCCGCTGACCGTCGTCTGGAAGGCGAGGCGCTGTCAGCCGCTGCCGGACCCTGGGCCGAAAAATATTCCCGGCATCTGCTGGAGATCATCGACCTGTGCCTGAGCCTGGACCCCCTGGCCCGGCCCCAGAGCGTTTTCTCCCTGCAACGGGAGTTGAGCCGGGACGATTACCTGACCCCGGTGCGGGGTGTGCTGTCCCGCCTTAAAGGATTGATCGGGAAATGAAGTTCACGCTCTGCCAGGAAAGCCGCATCGGTGGCCGCCGCGGTAACGAGGATAGGCTGGCCTGCCGCTACACCAGCGATGCCTTGCTGCTGGTGGTGGCGGATGGCATGGGCGGGCATGACCGGGGTGAACTGGCGGCCCAGGTGGCGGTGGATTGTGTGGCCGATACATTCATGCGCATCGCCGCACCGCGCTTGCCGGATCCCTATCTGTTCCTCTCCCAGGTGTTGCTGGATGCCCATCGGGCCATCCGGGAAATGGCCCGGGGGCCGGCCCTTGAGCAGACGCCGATGACCACCTGTGTGGTCTGTGTGGTTCAGGATGGCATTGCCTGCTGGGCCCATGCCGGTGACTCCCGGCTCTATGCCCTGCGGGGCGGCGGTATTCTTTGCCGTACCCGGGACCACAGCCGGGTGCAGTTACTGTTGGATGAGGGGAGGATCAGTGCCGAGGAGGCCCGGCGTCACCCCGAACGCAACCGCATTTTCAGTTGTCTGGGGGGGGAGTCGCTGCCCCAGGTGGAGTTTTCCCGCAAATTGCAGCTGCGTTGCGGCGACATCCTGCTGCTCTGTTCCGACGGTGCCTGGGGTCCCCTGGGAGATGAGGAACTGGCCCGGCAGATCACTGCCATGGACCTGATCAAGGCCCTGCCCCGGATGATCGACCGCGCCGAGGAAGCCGCCGGTCCCCGGGCCGACAACCTGACAGCCCTGGCCGTGCGCTGGGACGGCGGCTCCGACGGCAACGGGGGGGGCGATTTTCCCAGCGACGGGGAAATCGAACGGGCCATCGAGGAGCTGCGCCGCGTCGGTTCTCCGTTATGACGAAACCCTGTTGAATCAGGGATCAACGTTTGGCTTGACGAACGTTGCCGACGAAGCCGTTATCCACCAGGGGCTTGGCGTCCACCTGGGGCACGTGGCAACTGTTGCACTGATAGCGGGCCATGCTCACCACGTTGTTAACCAGGTGGCTGTCGCCAATTTTCGGCGCCCGTTTTTCCTTGTACTTTTCGACGCTGTGGCAGCTCAGGCACTGATTTTCCTCCAGGGTGATCTCGTCGAAATTGGTGATCATGTGGGGGATCAGGGGCGGCTGCTCCTTGAAGGTGCGGGCGATGGGCTTTTGCAGGCCGGGTTTCTTGCCCTGGTAACTCATTTCGATGGGCGCCTTGTCCTCGCTGACGACCTCCTCGCCCCGCAGGGATGCCAGTTGCTGTGCGGCAGTCCAGCCCGAGATGGTGGTCAGGAGCGCGGCCAGTGTGATGGTGATGGTCCTTTTCATGATGAACTCCCCTTCAGGATAGGTGTTGGTCATCGGGCACGGCGGAAGGCCGGCCAGGCTTGGGTGGTGAATGGAAACGGCTGCCGAAGCTGAAGACATTCCTGGCACAGACATCGATGCAGCGACCGCAGTTGGTGCAATTGGAAGAAAGTATCAGGGGCGGGCTGTCGACACCCTTCAGGGGCGCCCTGATCACCAGGGGCTCCGGGCAGACGGCAAAGCAGTCCATGCAGTCGTCGCAGGCATTGCGTCCGGCGGTCTGGACCCGGATCAGGCTGAATCGGCCCAGTAGGCTGTAGCAGGCCCCGGTGGGGCAGAGATGGCCACACCATCCCCGATCCGTGACGAAAAGATCGAACAGGAATATCGCCACCACTACCGCCCAGGTGGCGCCCATGCCGAAGACCAGGCCCCGGTGCAGCATCGAGACGGGATTGACCAGTTCCCAGGCCAGGGTGCCGCTCAGGACGGCCAGCAGCAGGGCCAGCCCCAGCAGCCAGTAGCGGGTCTGACGGCTCAGATGGGCGCTGGTCCTGATGCCCAGGCGGCGACGCAACCAGTGGGCGGCGTCGGTCACCGGATTCATCGGGCAGACCCAGGAACAGTAAACCCGCCCCCCTGCCAGCAGATAGAAGATCAGCACCAGGGCCGCGCCGATCAGTGCCTGGCGCTCCGGGCCGTGCCTGCTCAGCAGGGATTGCAGGAGTATGAAGGGATCAGCCAGGGGCAGGATGCCCAGGGTCAGGCTGAAGTTCAGATTGCCCTTGACCAGCCAGAGTCCCAGCCAGGGTCCCGCCAGGAACAGGGTCAGCACGGTCGCCTGGCTCAGGCGGCGCAGCATCAGCCAGCGCTGGGTTCGCCACAGGGGCCGGGTGGTCGTTGAGTTTGATGGCTGGGTATCCATGATCGTTTATCGGGGGGCGTTGTCCGACAGACGATCCACCAGCCCGCCGCCTGGCAGACCGGGGCTGGTGGCCGGCGTTTTGCCGACAGGCGAAGCCGAGGGCAGGGTCGGTGGGGCGCTGCCCGGGTCCCAGTGGCCGGGCAGGGACGTGCCCTCCGGTAGCCGGTCGGGCAGGTCGATCATCTGTTTTTCGTCCACCAGGGAGCCGCCGGCCTTCTTCTGCTCTTCCCAACCGACCCGGTAATGGGTGCCCAGAGCCCCCTTGGCCAGGGCGACGGGGAATACCTTGATGGCGGCGGCCTCCAGCACACAGGCGTGCTCGCACTTGCCGCAGCCGGTGCAGAGATCCGAATGCACCACCGGTTCGAAGATGGCATGGCGACCGGTGCGGGCATTGTGACGGGGCTCCAGGGTGATGGCCTTGTCGATCAGGGGGCAGACCCGGTAGCAGACATCGCAGCGCAGGCCGAGGAAATTGAGGCAGGTCTCCTTGTCCACCAGCACCGCCAGGCCCATCTTCGCCTTGGCGATATCCGTCAGGTCGTGGTTCAGGGCGCCGGTGGGACAGGCCTTGACGCAGGGTATGTCCTCGCACATTTCGCAGGGCCTGGCCCGGGCATTGAAGTGGGGAGTACCGGTGGCGATGGGCTGTTCCGGCCGGGCCAGATCGAGGATGCCGTAGGGGCAGTCGCGCAGGCACAGGCCGCAACGAATGCAGGCGCCGAGGAAATCCGATTCCGGCAGGGCGCCGGGGGGGCGCAGCGCCGTCGGCGGCAGGGCCTCGCTGCGCCGGGCGTAGAGTCCCAGCATCAGGCCGAGGGCGCCCACGCCACAGGCTGAGCGGGCGGCATCGAGCAGGAACTGGCGACGGTCCGGATGGGTCATGATGGCGGGGCGAGGCTTTCCCGATGGTCGTCCTCACCCCTGGTTCCTCAAACCTTGACCACCTTGCAGGCGCACTTCTTGAAGTCCGTCTCCTTCGAGATCGGGCAGGTGGCATCCAGGGTCAGCTTGTTCACCAGTCGCATCTCGTCGAAGAAAGGCACGAAGACCAGACCCACCGGAGGTTTGTTGCGGCCCTTGGTCTCGACCCGGGTGGTGATCTCGCCGCGCCGGGTGGCGACCTTGACAGTGTCGCCTCGCTTCAGGCCGCGCTTTTCCGCGTCCGCCGGGTTCATGTAGATCCAGGCGTCGGGCATGGCCCGGTACAGCTCCGGGACGCGCCGGGTCATGGAGCCGGTATGCCAGTGCTCCAGCACCCGACCGGTGCACAGCCAGAGGTCATAGTCCTGGTCCGGTTGCTCGGCAGCGGGCTGGTAGGGCAGGGCGAAGACCACGGCCTTGCCGTCGGGGTGGCCGTAGAAGCGCACCCCCTCCCCCTTGGGCACATAGGAGTCGTAGCCTTCCCGGAAGCGCCACAGGGTCTCCTTGCCGTCCACCACGGGCCAGCGCAGCCCCCGGGCCTTGTGGTAAGTGTCGAAGGGGGCCAGGTCGTGGGCCTTGCCCCGTCCGAAGCTGGCGTATTCCTCGAACAGACCCTTTTGCAGATAGAAACCGAAGGCCTGGATTTCCTCGTTGCTGTAGTTCTTCCAGGCGTGGGCATTGGTCTGCTTCGCGTCCTCGGGTGTGAACTTGTTGACCTGGCCGTTGGCGTAGAGGACCTCATAGAGGGTCTTGCCCTTGTACTCGGGATTCTTGTCCAGCAGTTCGGCGGGCCAGACCTCGTCGGTCTTGAAACGCCTGGAGAACTCCACGTACTGCCAGACGTCGGACTTGCACTCACCCTGGGGCTTTACCTGTTGGCGCCAGAACTGGCCCCGGCGCTCGGCGTTGCCGTAGGCCCCCTCCTTTTCCATCCACATGGCGGAGGGCAGGATCAGGTCCGCCGCCAGGGCGGAGACGGTGGGATAGACATCAGAATGGACCACGAAGGCGGCCGGGTTGCGCCAGCCCGGATAGATCTCGCCGTTGATGTTGGGGCCGGCCTGCATGTTGTTGGTCGTGGTGGACCAGAAAAAGCCCAGCTTGCCGTCCTTCAGTGCCCGGGACTGGGCCACAGCGTGCAGCCCCACCCAGTCGGGAAGGGTGCCAGCCGGCAGTTTCCACAGTTTCTCGCTGAGCTCTCGGTGCTTGGGGTTGCCCACCACCATGTCGGCAGGCAGGCGGTGGGCGAAGGTGCCCACTTCCCTGGCCGTGCCGCAGGCCGAGGGCTGGCCCGTGAGGGAGAAGGGACCGTTGCCCGGTTCGGAGATCTTGCCCAGCAATAGATGGACGTTGTAGATCATGTTGTTAACCCAGGTGCCCCGGGTATGTTGATTGAAACCCATGGTCCAGTAGGACACCACCTTGGTCTTCGGGTCAGCATAGGCCTTGGCCAGGGCCTCGAGCTTGTCCTTGGGCACGCCGGAAATCTCGTGGGCGCGATCCAATGTGTATTCGGCGACGAAGGTCTTGAACTCGTCGAAGCTGATGTCGGCGGCCTTGCCCGGATCACCCTTGGGTTTGCCGTCAGCGCCGGGGTAGCCGTTGTTGCCGGCCGCCTGCTCCAGGGGATGGTTGGGGCGCAGGCCATAGCCGATGTCGGTCACGCCCTTCTTGAACTTCACATGCTTCCTGACGAATTCCTCATTCACCGCCCCCGACTGGATGATGTGATTGCAGAGGTAGTTGAGGATGGCCAGGTCCGACTGGGGCTTGAACACCAGCTCGTTGTCGGCCAGCTCACAGGTGCGGTGGCTGAAGGTGGACAGCACATGAATCCTGACGTGCTGGGCGGTGAGGCGCCGGTCGGTGATGCGGGACCAGAGGATGGGATGCATCTCCGCCATGTTGGAGCCCCACAGCACGAAGGCGTCGGCATGCTCGGCATCGTCATAGCAGCCCATGGGCTCGTCGATACCGAAGCTGCGCATGAAGCCGGCCACGGCGGAAGCCATGCAGTGGCGGGCGTTGGGGTCCAGGTTGTTGGAACGGAAGCCGGCCTTCATCAGCTTGGCGGCGGCGTAGCCTTCCCAGATGGTCCATTGGCCGGAACCGAACATGGCGATATTGCGCGGGCCGCCCGCCTTCAGGGCCGCCTTGCATTTCTCCTCCATGATGTCGAAGGCTTCCTTCCAGGACACCGGGGTGAATTCGCCGTTCTTGTCGAACTTGCCGTCCTTCTTGCGCAATAGTGGCTTGGTGAGCCTGTCCTTTCCATACATGATCTTCGACAGGAAGTAGCCCTTGATGCAGTTCAGGCCCTTGTTGACCGGGGCTTCCGGGTCTCCCTGGGTGGCCACCACCCGTCCGTCCTTGACGCCCACCAGGACACCGCAGCCGGTGCCGCAGTAGCGACAGACGCCCTTGTCCCAGCGGATGCCGTCGTTGGCCGGTGCCTTGGCCAGAGCCTGGGCACCGGGCAGGGAAATACCGGCCACGCCGGCGGCCGCCATTACTGCCTGGGTCTTGATGAAGTCACGCCGCGTCAGTTTCATAGCAGAGCTCCTTGTCTGGATCGGATTCGGTTTGGTGGTAGACCAGGGAAGCCGACAACACTTGGGGCAGCTTGCCGATGGCTTCGAAGATGCTGGTGGTTTCGAGATCGCCCGGAGTCTCGATGGAGATGATCAACTTGCCTTTGTCGGCAGTGGCATGAATCTCGACGCCTGGCAGTTCCCGCAACTGCTGTTGCAGCGATGCCAGATCGCCGGGGAGGGCATGGAGGATGGCGCTTGAAATATTCACGATCTGCCTTTCTGGGAGAGTGAAAATGGTGCGCTGCACTTACTCGTACCCATGCTAGGCCTGAGGGAATTTTGCGCAATTGATGAGTATCAAATTATTGAAATGTTGAGTATTACGCTTGGATATTGGCCGGATGCCCGTTGGCAGCACTTCCTCAGACCATGAAATTCCGGGCATCATTCGCCCCCTGAAAATTATCCAGCCGAGGAAATCCCATGACCCGACCCAGTGGGCGTAGCCCCGACCAGTTGCGCGAGCTGCGCATCACCCGTCAATACACCATCCATGCCGAAGGCAGCGTGCTGGTGGAGTTCGGCAACACCAAGGTGCTTTGCACCGCCAGCGTGGAGGAAAAAGTGCCGGGTTTCATGAAGGGCAAGGGTGAAGGTTGGGTCACCGCCGAGTACGGCATGCTGCCCCGCGCCACCCATACCCGGGGCGATCGGGAGGCGGCCCGGGGCAAGCAGTCCGGCCGCACCCAGGAGATCCAGCGCCTGATCGGCCGCAGCCTGCGCGCCGTCACCAACCTGAAGGCCCTGGGCGAGCGTCAGATCACCCTCGACTGCGACGTGCTCCAGGCCGATGGCGGCACTCGCTGCGCTTCCATTACCGGCGCCTGCGTGGCGCTGCACGACGCGGTGAACAGCCTGGTGGCAGCCGGCAAGTTGAAAGTCAGCCCCTTGCAGGATTTCGTCGCCGCCGTGTCAGTCGGCATCGTGGACGGCCAGCCAGTGCTGGACCTGGATTACGACGAAGACTCATCCTGTGACACCGACATGAACGTGGTGATCACCGGCAGTGGCGGCATTGTCGAGATTCAGGGCACGGCGGAGGGCACGCCCTTCACCCGGGCCGAGCTGGACGCCCTGGTGGACTTGGCATCAAAGGGCATTGCCGAGATCGTCGCGGCGCAAAAATCCGCATTGGCGGCGTGATGGACAAGCTCGTCCTCGCTTCCAACAACGCCGGCAAGCTGAAGGAGTTCGCCCGTCTGCTGGCGCCCCTGGGTATCGAGGTGCTGCCCCAGTCCGCCTTCAATGTCAGCGAAGCGGAGGAGCCCCATCCCAGTTTCGTCGAAAATGCGATCGCCAAGGCGCGTCACTGCGCCCGCGCCACCGGCCTGCCGGCGCTGGCCGACGATTCGGGCCTTTGCGTGGAGGCCCTGGGCGGCGCGCCCGGAGTGAAGTCGGCGCGTTACGCCGGCGAGCCGAAATCCGATGCCCGCAACAATCAGAAGCTGCTGGAGACTCTGGCCGGCCAGACCAATCGCCGTGCCCATTTCACTTGTGTGCTGGCCCTGGTGCGCCACGCCGAGGATCCCCAGCCGCTGATCGCCGAGGGTGAATGGCAGGGGGAAATCCTCGCCGCACCCCGTGGTGCGGAGGGCTTCGGCTACGATCCCCTGTTCCTCGTGCCTGAACTGGACCTGACCGCGGCGGAACTCGGTCAAGAGGAAAAGAACGCCCGCTCCCATCGCGGCCAGGCGGTGGCGAAACTGCTCGAATGTCTGCGGCGATAGCACCGGAAAGGGCATGAGCCCTGCTCCGCTGTTCTTCTGAATCGCTTGCCCCGATCCCGGGAGGGAAAACTTTGCCCGGGTTATCGACGGCGCCAGCGAAGATCATCGATATCCCTATTGATCCGGCCCAATAAAGTCAATAGACCATGTCATTCCGGCGAAGGCCGGAATCTAGAGCAGTGGCGGATTGAACCCCTGGACCCCGGCCTTTGCCGGGGTGACGACTGAAGATATATTCGGGCCGGATCAATAGTGTCTCAATCAACTGCACATACCGCTCGCAGACAGAGGCGGCTGGGTTGATTCAAAGTGTCCGCTCCTTGCATGGATTCCACCCTGGCATCCATTTCGCCTGGTTTTAGACTTCCACGAACCGAAACTAGAGGCGATTCAAATCAGGAGGAGTTGTGGGGCGGACCATGAATGCCACGTATGTACCGACAAACGATCTTGCCCCATTGCTTTCTCCCGATGCGGGCGCGTGGGCATCCCAACTGGGGCAGACAGTCAGCCTGATGGGCACGCCGGCTGCCCTGCAGCCCACCGAGGCGATCCGGGCGAAATGGAGCAGCCGGGCGATCGGTGCCGTGGATCGGGTGGAGGTCAAGGCGCTGCATGATGGTCGGCATCTGTACTTCCACCTGGAATGGGCCGATGCCACGGAGAATCGGGATCACGGGGACAACAGCGTGTTTCCTGACGGTGCGGCGATAGCCTTGCCCATCGACCAGGTCAATCCACCGGCCCTGATTACCATGGGCGTGCCGGGAAGCGGTATCAATATCTGGTACTGGCGCGCCAACGAGAAGGATCGCGGCCGGCATATGGTTGCCGAGGGCTATGGCACCTCCAAGACGCTGGACATGGTGCAAGTGAAAAGCCGGGGGATCTGGCGCAACGGCCGCTGGCAGGTCGTGATTGCCCGGGCCATGAAGGTAGAGACCTCACAGGCTGTAGCCCAGTTGGATGGCGGACAGCCGACCCGCTTCGGCGTCGTGGTCTGGGAAGGCGGCCGGGCCGAAAGGGCTGGCTTGAAATCCTTCTCCGGTGACTGGGTCGATCTGGAACTGCAACGGGGAGCTTGAGGAATGACACAACGACAACTCGCCATGGTCATGGACCTCAACAAGTGCGTCGGCTGCCACTCGTGCAGCATCGCCTGCAAACAGTTGTGGACCGGCGACGAAGGGCGCGAATCCATGTGGTGGAACACCGTCAATACGCTGCCCGGCAAGGGCACACCAAAGAACTGGGAACAGATGGGCGGCGGCTTCCGCGACGGCCAGGCCCAGGCGGGCGAAATGCCGACCGTGAAGGAATTCGGCGAAGCCTGGCAGTTCAACCACGAAGAAGTGTTCTTTGGCGGCAAGGGTTCCCAGGTTCACTTCCAGCCCCAGGGCGGAACGCCCGAGTGGGGCCCCAATTGGGACGAGGACCAGGGCGGCGGCGAATATCCGAACTCCTTTTACTTTTACCTGCCGCGCATCTGCAACCATTGCACGACACCGGCCTGCAAAGCCGCCTGCCCGAGGGGCGCGATCAAGAAGCGCGAGGAGGACGGCATCGTCCTGATCGACGAGGATCACTGCCGCGGCTACCGCTTCTGCATGGAGGCCTGTCCCTACAAGAAGATCTATTTCAATCATGAGCGCGGCGTAGCCAACAAGTGCATCCTCTGCCTGCCTCGGGTCGAGAAAGGCGTTGCCACTGCCTGTGCGCGCCAGTGCCCGGGTCGAGTGAGGTTTTTCGGTTTCCGCGACGACAAGGCAGCGGCGGTTTACAAACTGGTGGACCAGTGGAAAGTGGCCGTGCCTTTGCACCCGGAATACGGCACTGATCCCAACGTGTTCTATGTGCCACCCCTGGCGCCCTCGGCCATCAGCGCCGACGGTGATTTCGACCTGAAGAAGAGCCGCATTCCCGAGGATTACCTGCGCTCCTTGTTCGGCCAGGCCGGCATCGACGCCTTGGCGATTCTTGCTGCTGAAATGCAGAAGACCCGCCAGGGCGGCCATTCGGAACTGATCGACACGCTGGTTTCCATCAACTGGAACGACATGTTCGGCGGCTTCACCCGAGATCCATCGACCATCCACTGGATCAAAAGCGTTTGAGGAGCGATTGTCATGAGCCAGAACAAGAACGGTTTGTCCCGCCGGGATGTACTCAAGCTCTCCGGTCTTGTGGCGGGTTCCGCGGCCTTCAATGGTGCTGCCGCCACGACAGCACCGGCGTCGGAAGGTGCGCCCCCGACTCACCAGCCCTTCGCCTATAAGGGCCCCGCCCAGCCTGAGCCAATGCCCACGGGCGACGATTTTCTCAACCACTATCGTAAGCGTTGGACCTGGGACTACACCAAGCGCAGCACCCATTTCAATAACTGCGCCTACCAAGCGCACTGTGCGTTCGAGGTCTATGTTCGCGACGGCAAGGTGATCCGGGAAGAGCAGGCCGCCACCTACACCACGCTACGCAAGGGCCTGCCCGATGCCAATCCACGGGGTTGCCAGAAAGGCTGTGGTTACAGCCACCTGATGCAGGGCGAGGCGCGACTCACCCGCCCTCTCAAGCGCAAAGGCGAGCGGGGTGGCGGTGAGTGGGAGGAGATCAGTTGGGAGCAGGCGATCGGCGAGATCGCCGAGAAAACCGTGGATATCCTTGCCCGGGAAGGCTCGAATTCACTGGTGATGGATATGGGGACGACCGCTGAAATCGGCGTGACGACCTTTGGTGCCGCCATGCAATTTGCCGATGCCACGGATTGCGTGCTCCTCGACCTCAACACGGAAGTCGGGGACGACATGCAG
Organism: Denitratisoma oestradiolicum; assembly: GCF_902813185.1. GTDB lineage: Bacteria > Pseudomonadota > Gammaproteobacteria > Burkholderiales > Rhodocyclaceae > Denitratisoma > Denitratisoma oestradiolicum. The sequence goes on along the minus strand of NZ_LR778301.1, from coordinate 3,604,889 downwards.
GGGGCGGCCATCACTTATGGGACGATCATCGGCGCCCGGACTTCGGACGATGTGTTTCATTCCGATCTGGTGCTTTGCTGGAGCGGCAATCCGGCTTTCACCCAGATTCCCAATTTCCACTATCTCACCGAGGCCCGCTATCGGGGAACCCAGTTCGTCGTCATCTCGCCGGATTACAACGCCACGGCGATGCATGCGGATCACTGGGTGCCCGTGCGTTCGGGCACCGATACCGCCCTGGCCTTGGCGATATGCAAGATCGTCATCGACGAGGGCCTCCATGACCAGGATCTGCTGCGCGAGCAGACCGACATGCCGGTGCTGGTGCGCCTGGACAATAAGCGTTATTTGCGCGAATCTGATTTGAAACGAGACGGTTCCGAAGAGCAGCTGTATTTCTGGGATGAAGGCAGGAACCGCCTTCAGGAACTGGACACGACCTCTTTGCGCCTGAATGGCCACCGGCCCGCGCTGGAGGGTGTTTTCGAGGTCGAAACCTTGGACGGACTGGTCAAGGTGCAGCCGGTATTCGAACGGCTGAAGGCCCTTGTTGCTGCCTATACCCCGGAAGCGGCAAGTGAACTGTGCGGCACGCCGCCGGCCATCATCCGGAAGCTTGCCCATATGATCGGGAAAGCCCGCGCCGCGTGCAACGTGGAAAGCTTCGCCCTGGGGAAATACCATCACGGCGACCTCATGATGCGTGCCCAGATCCTGGTCTTCGTGCTTTGCGGCCATCTCGGCCGCAAAGGGGCAGGCTGGACGACAGGTGCAGCCATCGTCTATCCCGATGCGCTGGGGAGGGACGTTGCTCGTCGCCGGACGCGCAAACTGACCAAGAAGCTCAATATGCGTCAGTGGTATGAGCTGATTCGCAACAACTTCCAGGAGAAACCCATGTCGCGTTATGCCAAGCGCGGCCTGGAGGATAGTTGGGTTGACGCCAAGGTATCGGCCTGCGCAACGCTTTTCTGGAACGTGCATGGGGGTGTTTCCCAAGTCAGCAACCAGCCCTGGGACAAAACCCTGCCCCGAGCTCCCGAGGCCTATCTGGAGGAGGCGCTGGCTAAGGGTTGGCAGGGGCTCGAACCCCCCAGGGACCATACGCCCAAGGTCTTTTTCCAGGTGGGGGGCAACGTACTGCGCAGGGTCCGCTCCTCCCACAAGCTTCTGGAGGTGCTCTGGCCCAAGCTGGAGTTGGTGGTGGTCACCGACATGAGGATGAGCAGCACCGTTCATCACGCCGATTATTTCCTGCCCGTTTCCGGGTTTTATGAAAAGCCCAACGCCGGCTTCTATTCCGGCTCCATGATCAACGCCTATGCGGCCCAGCCAGTGGTTCCCGCCCTGGGAGAGTCTAGGGATGAGTGGGAAATCTACTGGATGCTTGCCAACGAGATTCAGAAGCGGGCCATCGCACGGGGACTGGAGGGTTTCATCGACCGGCATCAGGAGAAGCGCCGCTTCGACGAGTTTCTCGGTGTCTATACGATGAATGGTGCTCTGGGGCGGAATGACGTGGAGAAGTTGTGCCGGCAGTTGATCGAAAAATCATCCAACCTGGGGGGCGTGAAATGGGAAGAGATCAGCCAGCGTGGCTATGCGCCAATTACAAGCCTCGGAAAAAGCAGCAACGATTCGGCAACGGACTGGAAGGCTGATGAAACGATCACCCCCTTTATCTGGCACACCCGGGACAAACTGCCCTGGAACACCCTGAGTGGCCGCATCCAGTTCTACATCGATCATCCCTGGTACCTCGAACTCGGGGAGGAGTTGCCGGCCTTCAAGGCGCCCCTCAAGGCCGGCGGCGACTATCCGCTGATGCTGAATAGCGGCCATGCCCGTTGGAGCATCCATGCCTTGCAGCAGTCCGATTCCCTGATGTTGCGTCTGCAGCGGGGAGAACCCTGTTTGTATATGGGTGTGGAGGATGCAAAGCGGCGTGGGATCAAGGACTGGGATCGGGTCGAGGTGTTCAATGATGTCGGACGGTTCCGGGTCCGGGTGAAGATTTCTCCGGCGATTGCCCCCGGGATGTTGATGCATTACCACGCGTTCGAGGATTACCAGTACGAAGGCGGCGTCGGCAGCCGGGTGGTCATGGCCAGCCCCATCAATCCGGTGGAACTGGCGGGAGGCTCTCCTTACCTGCAAACACCGGGGCACATGCGGCAACCAGGCATGAGCGACCGGGATACCCGCGTCGAAGTGCGGCGCCTGTGACCCGCGGATTGCAGTTTTTATCGAGGTGAAGCTGGGGTTACGGCGATTACTTAGACGAAACCTTGCACCTCATGAAAGTTCTTGAGGTGCAAGGGGCTGCTTCACTTCAGGCTGTCATGCACCTCGCGCCAACGCTCGAACATCCCGCGCATTTTCACCGGATCGTAAATGTCCTCCTTGAAGTGCCATTGATCGTTGCCGGCATATTTCATCCGGCTGAAGCTGCGCATTTGGAAAACTGTGCCGTTGCCTGGATCTTGCATTTGATTCAGGCACTCGAACACCACCCAGCCGCGGGTTTCGTCGATTACGTGCCAACTGACGGGCACAAGCTGTCTTTGGTTATCGGGAAAGGTATTTGATCGTTGCGTGAACCAATTCAGGATTGTCTTGCGTCCGCGTATTTCTTCTTGCCAGCCATTCTGGAAGCCAAAGCCGAGTTCCCGATAAGCGGCATCATCGGTAAAGCAATTTGCATGGTCTTCCGGCTTGCCTTGCGCACATGCAATGTATTTGTCGAAAGCACGTTGAATTTCTTCTCGTGACCAACTTTGTCCCAGTTCTTTCTCTTGGTCCACCAGACGCAGTCCCCAGTCGAGATCCAACGGTGGCATGGGGATGTTCGCCGCTTCGGCCTGCCTGCGTGCATTCAGCCAGCGGACTTTCATCATGCGGAGTCGCGTCGGGTTGTAAATATCTGCTTCAAAGCGCCATTGGCCATTGCCGCCGTAAATCAGCTGGGAATAGCACTTTTCCTCGAATACCGCTCCGGTTCCCGGGTCCCGCATCCGATTCTGCCATTCGCATAGCGCCCAGCCTCGTTCCTCATCCAGGATGTACCATGGCACGGGCCAATACTTCATTTCCGTATCGGGAGGGCCGGCATTGAGAGGCGAAGCCTTTGCTGCCGACAGCGATGCCGTCAGCCATTGATTCACCGCTACCCGCCCATTGAGTTCCTGATCCCAGCCATTGTTGAAGCCGCTGCCAAGATCGTGCCAGACCACATCGTCCGTGTAGCAGTGGAGCCAGTCCGTCAGATCAAAGGGGTCCGATATGAAACACCGGTCAGTTACATCCATCAACTTATCGAAGGATTCTTTCAATTCTGCTCTAGACCACTTTCCCATCTTCGCATCCTCCATTTGGGGATTGTTGGAGAAACCATGATAGGTACACGACCTTGGCTTACGGAAGGATAATTCCGAGTCAAGCAACGGACATTTCCAGTCAATCTGCTACGGATGCTGCCTTGTATGACAAACCGACATGAAACGTGATGAATATCATGGCACCGAACAGAACAAGCCTTGGCTGCGACAACCATTAACATTGATGACCTCCGCCCACAGATGCAAAAAGCTGTTCCCATTGCCCATCTGAAGCCGGCGCTGGATGAACTGGAACGTTTGGGGCATTCCCGTTCCCAGTTGTTCCAGCAGGCCGGCATTCCCTTACCCGCAAGCGAAATCATCACCTTGCCGGTCGGGGAATTCATTCATTTTTATGGTTTTGTGCTCAGGATGTTGGAGGGTGAAACCAGTCACCGCTCCGACCGCCAGCCCTTTACCAAGGAAGTGGTGGATTTGATGTGCTTCTGCGTCATCAATTGCACCAATCTTTGGGAGGTTGTGGAACGTGCCGCGGCATTCAACCGGGCTCTTGGTCCCAGGGGAGGGACCATCAAAGCCGAGCGGCATGGGGGGTGGGCGGAGATCGTCGTCGATTCCCACCGACGCCGTCACGATTTCGCGGGGCTGATGGTGGATCTCGCCAGCATGAATCTCTACAGCAAATTGTTCTCCTGGCTGATTGGCAAACAGATTCAGCTGACCAAGGCAACGGTCATGTATTCGGCGCCTGACGATCCGCTGCTGATGCTGGATTTTCTCGGCGTTCCACTGGACTACGGCCAATCAGCCAATCGGCTCATTCTCGCATCTTCCTACATGGATATGCCCGTCGTCAGGTCCTACGCGGAATTGCTCCAGGTCATCGACTATTTTCCCTTCGACTCATGGGCGACTTCTTGTCCCTATGAAGCAACATCGATTTCCGATCAACTGCGGGTACTGTTGATGGGAGTGATGCAGCGGGGCCAGCCACTGCCCAAGCTCCCTGCTGCAGCACAGCTTTTTTACATGAGCAGCGCCACTTTGTGCCGGCGGCTCCGGGAAGAAGGAAGCAGCTATGGGAAGCTGCGTAGCGACTGCCAACGAGACTATGCCGAATATTTGCTCAAGCGTACCGACCTCTCCATTCAGGAGGTTGCAATACGAATGGGATTTGGCGACGATAGAGCATTTCGCAGGGCATTCGGCAAATGGGCCGGCTACAGTCCAAGCGACTATCGCCACCGATTCCAGCATGATCATTGAAACGCTGTGGCCTGATTTTCTGACCGACCATAGATAGAGCACCCTCTCTGCGGAGGGATCACCACATTGCCATCTTCAAAGAGCCCATGAAACGCATCATCCCCATCACAGCCGCGCCGGCCGTCAATCATGGGGGCGTGCCCTCCGGTCTTTCGGCTCCACCTCCTTTGTCGCTCTACATCCACGTGCCCTGGTGTGTGCGCAAGTGCCCGTACTGCGACTTCAACTCCCATGAGGCGAAGGGAAGCATTCCTGAGGACGACTACATCGCTGCGCTGATTGCCGATCTGGAGTCGGCTTTGCCCCAGGTCTGGAACCGGCCGGTGCATAGCGTGTTCATCGGCGGCGGCACGCCCAGCCTGCTGTCGGTGGCGGCGATCGATACTCTGCTGGCAGCGGTGCGCGCCCGCCTGCCGCTGTTGCCGGGCGCCGAGATCACCCTGGAGGCCAACCCCGGCACGGTGGAAGCGGAGAAGTTCGCCGGTTTCCGTGACGCCGGCGTGACTCGGGTGTCCCTGGGCATCCAGAGCTTCGACGACAGCAAGCTTACTGCCCTGGGACGCATCCATAGTGCCGACGAGGCGAAGCGCGCCATTGACCTGGCCCTGGCGCATTTCGAGCGGGTGAACATCGACCTGATGTACGCCCTGCCCGAGCAGACCCTGGCCCAGGCCCGGCGTGACTTGGAAACGGCGCTCGCCTTCGGCACGGGCCATCTGTCGGCCTACCATCTGACCCTGGAGCCGAACACGGCCTTCCATCACCGCCCGCCGCCGCTGCCCGACGAGGATCTGGCCGCCGACATGCAGGACATGGTGGAGGAGACCCTTGCCGGCGCCGGCTTCGAGCATTACGAAACCTCGGCCTATGCTCGCCCCGGCCAGCGCTGCGCCCACAACCTCAACTACTGGAACTTCGGCGATTATCTGGGCATCGGCGCCGGCGCCCATGGCAAGCTCAGTTCGGCGTTCAACATTGTGCGGGAAACCCGGCGCCGCCACCCCCGGGAATACCTGGAGTCGGCGCGGCGCGGCGAGTTTGCCCAGGAGCGGCGGGAAGTGTCGTCGACGGAACTGCCCTTCGAGTTCCTGATGAATGCGCTGCGCCTTAGCGATGGCTTTGCGCCGTCGCTGTTCGCCGAGCGCACCGGCCTGCCCTTGGCCGTGATCGAAGCGCCGCTGCGGGCGGCTCAAACCGACGGGCTATTGCAGCTGGCCGGCGACTGCATTCGCCCTACTCCGTTGGGGCGGCGCTACCTGAATACCCTGCTGCAGCGTTTCTTGACGGATTAAAAAAAACGCCCCCGTGGCTACGGGGGCGGGGTTCAGCGAAGCCTCCCCTGTTGGGGTACGGCTTGGCCGAGTTACGGCTGGCCGAGGATCAGGGCACCGGTCGGCACGCCGACGCCGCTGGACACCAGCACATGGTCGGCCTTCTTGGGCTGGTTGCAGGAGGTGCCGCGGATCAGCCGTGCGCCCTCGGCAACGTTGTTCATGCCGTGGATGTAGCACTCGGACAGGAGCCCGCCGTGGGTGTTGTTGGGCAGGCGTCCGTTCAGGCGCAGATTGCCGGCGGCGACGAAATCCTTGGCTTCGCCACGCTTGCAGAAGCCGAAGGACTCCAGTTGCATCAGCACTTCCGGCGTGAAGGCGTCGTAGAAGCAGGCAGCGTCGATGTCGTCGGGGCCAAGGCCGGACATGGCGTAGACGCGGCGCGCCGCCAGTTCCATCTCCGGCAGGCTGTCCATTTCCGCCCGGTAGAAGCTGGTCATCTGTTCCTGGCCCCGGCTGGCGGCCTGGGTCACCGCACGGATCACCGCCGGCTTGTGCTTCAGATCTTTCGCCCGCTCGGTGCTGGTGATCAAGAGCGCGATGGCGCCGTCGGTTTCCTGACAACAGTCGTAGATATTGAGGCGGTCGGTGATTTTCTTGGCGTTCATGTATTCCTCCAGCGTCAGGGGCTTGCCATAGCCCGCCGCCACTGGATTTTTCTGGGCAAATTCGCGCTGGGCCATGGCTACTTCCGCCAGATGCGCCGAGGTCACGCCGAATTCGTGCATGTACTTGTTGGAGATCATCGTCACCCAGGAGGCCGGTGTCACCATGCCGTGGGCCATGTACCAGGACCAGTGGATCAGGTCGGCAGTGATGATGTTGCCGGAAACGCCCTGGCCCATGCGCTGGCCGGAGCGGCCGTTCATTGCGCGCCAGACCACCACGTTCTTGGCCGCGCCGGTAGCCACGGCCATGGCAGCCTGATGGATCAGACCCACGGCGGCGCCGCCACCGTAGTTGATTTTGGCGTACATGGTGAGATCGCCCAGGCCCACGGCATTGGCTACCTCGACCTCGTCGTTGGAGTCCATGGTGTAGGTCACCAGGCCATCCACTTCCCTGGGGTCTAGCCCCGCGTCATCCAGACAGTTGCGCACGGCCTCGCAGGCCAGGGAATACTCCGATACGCCGGAGTTCTTGCTGAATTTCGTGGCGCCGATGCCGGCGATCGCGGCTTCGTTCTTCATGCTGATCGGCATGGTCAAACCCTCCCCTGCTGGGCCGGACGGAACATCGGAATCTTGAAGCCGTCCGGGTCTTCGTGAATAAATGCGCTGACCTTCATGCCGAACTCGACGTCGGCGGGGTCGCAATCCTTCAGGGTGGCCGTCATCCGGACGCCCTCCTCGAGATCCACCAGGACGGTGATCAGGGGATATTCATACCCCGGGAACTGGGGGTGGTAGAGCACGGTGTAGCTGAGCACCGTGCCCTGGCCGCCGGCGGGAATGAAATCCCACTCCAGTGAGCGGCATTCGCTGCACATGGGCCGCGGCGGATGCCGCAGGGTTCCGCAACCGGAGCACCGCTGGATCGCCACCACACCTTGCGCCGCCTGCTCCCACCACCATCCGTTGTCACGCCCCATCGGGGGCTTGATCCGACCATGTCCGGCCATCAGTCATTTCTCCTCGGTTTCAGTTTGAGCACCGCCCTGGCGACGCGAGCCGGTGATGTCCGGCTACTGACGCGGCGAGCGCCATCTACGTTCGATTACATTGCATATTATATATAGAACGATCGTTATTTTTGTTCGCATAGTGGGCAGCGGGCAACGCGCAGGGGTAAACATCGCCGGGGACCGGGGACAGTCTTTGTCCGGAGCGGGGAAACGCTGCTGCCTGCCCCGGCGACCGCTCAAGCGATCATGCCCCGCGCCCACTGCACGGCGGCCGGCATTTCCCGGCCAAGTTCCGCATGGCCGCGTCCTCCTGTGGCGCGTCCGGGTTCAGCGCGGCGGGCCGAAGCGCTCCCGGAAGTCCGGCAGCGTGAAGCGATAGTCGTCCGCGGCGAAGAATTCCCCATCGCTCAGCGCCGGTTGTTCGAGCGCTTTGTACCACTTGGCGTAGTCGGAGGTTTCCCCCGAATAGCGCCGGTAATGGGGAGAATAGGTCTTGACCTGGACGCTGGGCACCGCGGCGGCGAAATCGAAGTGCATCAGGCGCAGCCAGCCGTCGCCGATGGGCACCGGCCGGCCGCGCAGGCCGGGCGGCACGCCGGCCTCGATGGCGGACTGGCCCCGGTCCTGGTAGTCGGCCAGGATCTGCACCACCTGATGGCCTGCCCCATTGGCGTCGACGCGCATCGCCTGGCCCCGCTGATGGCCGCAGAGCACCAGGAAAATCTGGTCGTGGCGGCGGATCAGCTTCTGCCACAGATCCTCGGCGTCGTTGTGGCGATCGTCGAGGCGTTTCAGGTCCACGATCGGGTTGCCGTGCCGCTCGCCCGCGCCGTTCAGGTAGTCGTGGGTGGTGACGATGGTAGGCAGGCCCGGATGGGCCGCCATCACGTCGGCGGCCCAGGCCAGCACATCGTCGCCAGGCTGCATTTCCAGCGCGAGATGGAGGAAGCTGTAGCCGCCGGCACTGAAGATCTGGGCGCTGTCGGCGCCGCCGTGGTAGCTGGCCACGTACCAGTCCTTGCCCTTGAAGAAGCCGCTGTCGGCACCAAAGATGCTGCGGAAGTTGTCCAGGCCGCCGATATGCAGCATGCCGATCAAGTCAGGGCGGGATTCCACCGGCGTCTGCGGATGGGCCGCCATGAGCTTGCCCAGTTCCTGGGGTGGCACCGGCGGGAAGCGGGCGTCGGCCCACATGGCGTCGTAGTCGTGGTTGCCGGGTGCCACGCCGAAGGGCACGCGGCCGTCGAGCAGGCGGTAGCCAGCCAGGGCGGCGGGCATCTCCACGGTCTTGGCCTTGGGTGTGACCTCCAGCTCCACCGAGAAATAAGGATTGGGCACGGCCCGATGGCCGCGGGCGGCATGGTCCGTCTCCATGGTGGCGGTCTGATGCTGCCAGACGTCGCCAACGGCGGCGACGAAGGCCACTTTGCCGCCGGCCGAGCGCGCGTTGTCGGCGAGGTAGCGCATCTGGCCGACGAACAGGTCGTTGGCGTCGAACTTGAAACCCTCGGCCTGCTGGTGGCGGTAGTCCAGCATGTTCTGGGTATCGGGGATCACTGCCAGAACGAAATCCCGCTCGGCGGAAGGGGTCGCCGGCAGGGCGCCGCAGCCGGCCAGGATCGGCAGGGCTGCAGCGACCGCCAGCAGGCGCGCCAGGTTGGATAGGTTGAATGGTTTTTGCATTTGTCGTCAGTTTCGTGCTGGGTTTGCCGGACTGCCCGGCTCAGTCGGGAATCACCAGCACCTTGGCCGCCCGTTCCGGATCGCTCGCCAGGGCCAGGGCCTCCTGGAACTGGGACAGGGGCAGGCGGTGGCTGGCGTAAGGCGCCACCGCGTCGCCGTGCCGGGCCAGGTGGTCGATGGCGTCGGGGAAGCTGTCGCCGTAGGAAAAGGCGCCGCAAACCTGGATTTCCTTGGCCATCACCAGGGTCAGATCCAGGGCTGCCGGCTGCTTGTAGACCGCCACCAGCACCAGCCGCGTGCCGGGGGCGGCGCGCTGTATCGCGGCCTCCACCAGTGCCGGCGCGCCGGAGCAATCGATGAAGAGGTCGGTGGCCGGCAGGGGCATGCCGTAGAAGGGCGTGCTGCCGTGGCGTTCGCTAAGACCCGCCCAGAAGGTTTCGTCCATGTCGGCGAAGGTGGCGTCGGCGCCCAGTTGACGGGCAATCTCGCGCCGATGGGCGGCGCGGTCCAGCACCACCACATCCTTGACGCCGGCCCGCTTCAGGCCGATCACGCAGCCCAGGCCGATGGGGCCGGCGCCCAGCACCACGGCTCGCGTCTGGGGCCCGGCCGCGCCCTGGCTGACGGCGTGGAAGGCCACGGCCAGGGGCTCGGCCAGGGCACCCCGTTCCAGGGGCACCGTGTCCGGCAGGGCGAACAGGGTGCCTGGCGCTTCCGCCGCCCGCACCCGCACCTGGGGCGCGAAGGCGCCCTCGGGGCCGCCGTTGCCGATCATGTTGGCGGCGGAGAGCGGATTCACCACCACCGCCTGGCCCAGGCGCCAGGTTTTCACCTGGGCGCCGACGGCGGCGATGCGTCCGGCGAACTCGTGGCCCAGGGGCATCGGCTGGCCGGTGGGTCCCATCGGGCCGCCGCTGTGGATGTAGCCGAAGTCGCTGCCGCAGATGCCGCAGGCGGCCACTTCGACCAGCACGTCGTCGGGGCCGCACTCGGGCTCGGGCACCTCGGCGAGGCGCACGTCGTCGCAGTTGAAGACTTGAACTTGTTTCATCGTCTCAGTCCATCACGATGTTGTCGTAATAGGGGATCATGATCTCGTTCGGCCCCGGATTGTCGGCGCCCACCATGGCGGGCATGGTGGGATGCATCACCTCGGGATCGATCATCACCTCGACGCAGGCCGGCTTGCCGGCGGCCAGGGCGCGGGCCAGGGCCGGCGCCAGATCGGCCAGCCGCTCCACCCGCTCGGCGTGGCAGCCGAAGGCCAGTGCGATGTCGGCGTAGCGGGTGCCGGGGAGATCGGCGATGACGCGCTGGGCGCGGCCGTAGATCAGATCCTGGCCGTGGGCCGACATGCCCCATAGCTGGTTGTTGAAAATGATCGTCACCACGGGCAGCTGCTTGCGTACCTGGGTGTCGAATTCCTGGATGTGGAAGCCCATGGCGCCGTCGCCAGTGATCTGCACTACCCGCTTGTCGGGGTGGGCGATCTGGGCGCCGATGGCCATCCCCGGACCGACGCCGAGGCAGCCATGGTAGCCGGCGCCGATGATCTGGCAGCTGGCGTCCGCTTTCAGCGCCATGTGGCTCCAGGCGGAGGTCTCGCCGCCGTCGAGGACGTAGATCGCGTCCCGGGGCATCGCGGCCGCCACGGTCTCCATGGCGTGGTAAGGATGGAGCGGCGACTGTTCCGCCTGGGCCGGGCCGAACATCGCCCCGGTCATGGACTTGATGGCGGTGGAGGTGGCGGCCCAGGTCGACCAGTCCGGCCAATCCACCGACTGGGCTGTGTCGGCCAGCGCGCGGAAGGTTTCGCGGGCATCTGCCAGCACCGGAATCTTCACCTCCCGCAAGCGTCCCAGTTCGGCGGGATGCAGATCCACTTGGGCAATGGGTGTTCCGCTGGGCACGATGGCCTCGCTGCGGCCACCGGTGAATAGGCCGAGGCGGGCGCCCACGACCAACAGCGCATCGAGGCCCGGCTGGCCCATCATGCCCAGAGCGCCCAGCAGCGCCAGATCCTTGCCCCAGAGCGGGTGGTCGTAGGGCAGCGCGCCATAGCCGTGGCCGCCGCAGAACACGGGGATGCCGGCGGCTTCGGCGAAACGCTGCAACTCGCCCTCGGCCTTGGCGAAACGGATGCCGTTGCCGACGAAGATCGCCGGGCGCTGGGCCGCCTTCAGCATGTCGATAATAGCGGACACATCGACGGGCGACGGAGCAGGGGCGGTACGCACGTTCAGGCCTGTGGCCGGGCGCACCCGCGCCTCATCCACGGGGATGTGCAGCACGTCGATGGGCACGTCCAGCAGCACCGGCCCGGGGCGGCCGTTCAGGCAGGTGCGGATGGCCTGGGCGGCGAGTTCGGGAATGCGTTCGGTATGGGTGACACGGTGGGCCCACTTGGTGGTGGGCGTGGCGATGGCCACCTGGTCGATGCCGCCCTGCAGCGGATTGGTCTCCACGTCCCGCAGGGGCGGTGAGCCGACGATGAACAGCACCGGCACCCCGTCCAGATAGGCGTTGGTGATGGCGGTGATGACGTTGGTGAAACCGGGGCCGGAGGTCACCACGCAGACGCCGAGCCGGCCCGTGGTGCGAGCATAGGCGTCGGCCGCGTGGCCGGCGGAGGATTCGTGGCGGAAGTCCGTGAGGCGCAGGCCGTGGCGCACGCAGCCCTGCCAGAAGGATTCCAGGTGGCCGCCGTGGAGGGCGAAAATTTCTTCGACGCCGGCGGCCTTCAGGGTACGGGCCAGCAATTCGCCGCCATCGGGACGGTGGATGTTTGAGGTCATGCTCTCTCCTTTTTGATTGGCGCCCCGGGAAGTGTCACGATCTGGCTGGGGGCGGTCCTGTTTTTAATTCGGCATTCGCGTGCTGCGTTAAGTCAAAGGCTGGTCGCAGTCCAGCACGATACGGCCGAGGACCGTAGCGGCCTCGATACGCCGGTGGGCTTCGGCGGCCGACGCGAGGGGCAGGGTGTCGGCGATGATCGGCTGGAGTCGGCCCTGGGCAAGCAGGGAGAACAGCGTCGCCACGTCCTGGCGGAATTCCTCCGGGCAGGCTTGCCGGCGATTGGCGATGTTGTAGAAGTGGTAATGGCGGCCGTCCGGCAACAGCTTCCAGAGGGCCAGCAGTCGGGCGAATCCCCACATCAGGCTGGCCAGGGATTCCCGTCCCTGGGCCAGTTCCAGTGCCCCGTAACCCACCAGCATGCCGCCAGGGCCCAGGCAGCGGCGGGACCTTGCCCAGCTCCGTCCCCCCAGGGTATCGAACACGGCATCGACGCCCGATGGCGCCATTTCCAGGGTCCGGGCGATGAAATCTTCACGCCGGTAATCGATGGCCCGGGCGCCAAAACTTTCGATCAGCCCTCGCTTCGAGGCGGAGCCGGTGGCAATCATGCGCAGCCCCAGGTGACGGCCCAGGTCCAAGAGGGCGGTCCCGACTGCGCCGCCGCCGGCATGGACCAGGCAGATGGCCCCGGGCCGCAAGGAACCCAGGCGGGTCAACATCTGATAAGCGGTGGTGTAGGGCAGCAGCATGCACACGGCCGCTGCCGGATCCAGTCCGGGGGGGGCGGCGACCAGGCGGTCGGCCTCGACGCACAGGTACTGGGTATAGGCCCCGGTCACCGAAAGATCGGCCACCGTATCTCCGACCCGGAACGCCGTCACGCCTGGCCCCAGGGCGTCCACCACGCCGACCCAGTCATAGCCAGGGGTCAGGGGGAGCTTGCCCTTGACGCCGGGATAGTCTCCCCGTCGTACCAGGGTGTCGGTGGTGCCGGTGCCCGCCGTCCTGACCCGGATGCGGACCTGGCCAGGCCCGGGTTCGGGCAGCGAATCCAGTGTCACGATCCGAAGCACCTCCGGTCCGCCGAATTGGTCAATCAGGATCTTTTGCCATGTCATGGGGATTCCTTTTCCATGGTGCCGACTGCCACATTCAAACCAGACCCAGCACCTTGGGCATGTTGGGCTGGCCGGTCCAGGCCGTCAGGCCGCCATCCACTGGGATGATGGCCCCCGTCATGTAGCTGGCGTCGTCGGAGGCCAGGAAGCGCACCAGTTTGGCGATTTCCTCGGGCCTGCCGGGACGGTTCAGGGGCACATTGGCTGACCAGGTTTCCCGGACGGCCGGGGCCGCGAGCGTGGCCGCCGTCAGCGGCGTTTCGATCAGGCCGGGGCATACGGCATTGACTCGGATGTGGTCCCGGGCATGGTCCAGGGCCAGAGCCCGGGTGTAGTTGATGGCAGCGCCCTTGGAAGCGGCGTAGGCGGTGAAGCCGTAATCGGCCGCCATGCCGGAAATGGAGGCGATATTAACGATGGCGCCGCCACCTTGGCGCCGCATCAGGGGGATGGCGAACTTGCAGCCGTAGAAAATGGAATTCAGGTTGATGCCCAGCACCCGCTCCCATTGTTCCGGCGCCAGGTCCGGTGTCTCGCCGTAATTGCCGACGCCGGCGTTGTTCACCAGGATATCGAGGCGGCCATAGGCCTGTTCGACAGCCGCCACCATGGTTTCAACCTCGGCCAGCACCGAAACGTCGGCATGGACATAGCGGGCGGTATCGGCGCCATGGGTGGCGCACAGTTCCGTGACCATCGCCGCGCCGGCTTCATCTTCGATGCCGGCGATCATCACCCGGGCGCCATGGCCAATGAGTTCACGTACCGTGGCGGCACCGATACCTGATGTTCCGCCGGTAACTAGAGCGACACGGCCGGTTAAGTAGGCTGTTGGGGATGATGAGGGCATGTGGGGGGCTCCTTGGGCAGCTGAATTATTTTCAGCTCAAGGAGGCTAACATCTGTAGCCCTCCGGACGGACATCTGGAGGAGCACCACCTACCCGGAATGGGGTTGGTGAGTGGGCTTTAGCCGGTCATCTGTTGTCGGTAGTCCTCCGCAGTGATCCATCGCGGCTGGATACGCACACCCGCTTCTTGCACCGCCCGGGTATCTTCGTCTCAGCCTGTTGCTTCCTGAAGATCAGGGCGGCCTTCCCCGGCAAGGCGCGATGAACCAAAAAAAGGGCGGCTGATGGCCGCCCTTGAGTATTGCTGGCAGTGGGATCAGTGCAAGCCGGCGATATAGTCGGCGACGGCCTTGATCTCGGGGTCGGTCATCTTGACCGCCACCATGCGCATCATCTTGTTGGGGTCGTTGGCACGGCCGCTGGTGTCCTTGGGGTCGGCACCGGCGGTGCGGAAGGACTTCAACTGGGCCTCGATGTATTCGGCATGCTGGCCGCCCAGGCGAGGGTATTGGGCCGGGATGCCAGCGCCCGAGGGGCCATGGCAACCGGCGCAGGCGGGCAGACCCTTGGCCTGGTCACCGCCCCGGTAGAGCTTCTGCCCCAGTTCCAGGGTTTCCCGGTTCTTGGTTTCCCCGCCTTTCTGAGTCTGGGATGCGAACCAGGCAGCAACGTTGCGCGCATCATCCTCGGACAGCATGGCCGACATGCCCAGCATCACCGGATTGGCACGGGTGCCGTTCTTGAATTCGCGCAGCTGCTTGACCAGATAGTCGGCATGCTGGCCGGCCAGCTTGGGGTTGACCGGAATCATGCTGTTGCCGTCCGGATTGTGGCAGGCAGCGCAGACGCCGGCAGCGGTCTGTTGGCCCTTGGCGGCATCGGCCTTGGGGGCAGCATGGTCGGCGGCCTGCGTCGCGGTGGCGGCGAGCAGGAAGAGCAAGGACAGCAGGTGACGCTTCATCGGGGAACTCCTTGGAGCGAGAGGTCGCAAAAGCCTGATATTCTATAACAGCTAGTCAGCTCCCGCCCATGCCGGCCCGGCTTGGGGAATTACCCTTTTAAATCATGAATCTATTCCGTCACGCGGCCTTTGAAATATCCGTTGCCAGTCCGGATGGACTCCCCTTTTCCCCTGCGCCTGAAGTGGCTTTTGCCGGACGCTCCAATGCGGGCAAGTCGTCGGCCATCAATACCCTGGCGGGCCACACCCGGCTGGCTTACGTTTCCAAGACCCCGGGACGAACCCAGTTGATCAACCTGTTCCGTCTCAAGAACGGGGCTGCCCTGGTGGATCTTCCGGGCTACGGCTATGCGGAAGTGCCTGCAGCGGTGCGCCGCCAGTGGCAGGGACTGCTGGAGCACTACCTGACCCGGCGGGAGAACCTGGTGGGCCTGGTGCTGATCATGGATGCCCGGCGCCCCTTCACCGATCTGGACCGGAAGATGGTGGCCTGGTTTGGCACCACCGGCAAGCCTATCCACTGTCTGCTGACCAAGGCCGACAAGCTGACGAATCAAGAACAGATCAAGGTATTGCGGGATGCCAAGGCTGAAGCGGCGTCCCTGGTCGGCAACATCACCCTGCAACTGTTTTCCAGCCTGAAGAAAAAGGGTATCGAAGAAGTGGAAAAGATCGTGGGCGGCTGGTTGAATCCGGAGATCAGGGGTGAGGCCTCCTGACTTCGTCACCCCCTTCCTTGGGAAGGGGGCCGGGGGGAGGGGTAGGCTCATCGTGTCCTAAGGGCTTTTTCTTTTGGTGCTTACAGCCCCGAAAGAAAAAGCCCTCGGCCAAAGGGGAGGAAGCCGAGGGCAAAACGCCTTAAGGGGGATTAAGGCACCCGCTCAGGGAGGTAAAGCGGGAGGCGGCAGAACGCCACCTGAACTTTAGGATAGATAAGTAGCAAGAAAGTTCCAGAAAATATTTTTGCGAGTGAGATCATGAACTTGAAAGATCAATTTCCCTCAGCCCGGATGCGGCGCATGCGCCGGGACGATTTTTCCCGGCGCCTGATGCGGGAGTCGCTACTTTCCGCCGACGACCTGATCTATCCGGTCTTTGTGCTGGAAGGCCTGGGGCGTACCGAGCAGGTGACTTCCATGCCGGGCGTGGAACGGGTTTCCCTGGACCGCCTGTTGCCCGTGGCGGAGCGTGCCCTCTCCCTGGGTGTGCCGGCCCTGGCCCTGTTTCCCGTGATCGGTGCCGACAAGAAGTCGGAGTCCGCCGAGGAGGCCTGGAATCCAGAGGGTTTGGTGCCCACTGTGGTGGCAAGGTTGAAGCGGGAGTTCCCGGAACTTGGTGTGATCACCGATGTGGCCCTGGACCCCTACACCAGTCACGGTCAGGACGGCCTGATCGATCCGGCCGATCCCCGCGGCTACGTGATGAACGACGAGACCCTGGAAGCTCTGGCCAAGCAGGCCCTTTGCCACGCCAGGGCCGGCGCCGACGTGGTGGCGCCTTCCGATATGATGGACGGCCGCATCGGGCGCGTACGCTCCATCCTGGACGGAGAGAAACTGATCCATACCCGCATCCTGGCCTATTCCGCCAAATACGCTTCCAGCTTCTACGGGCCCTTTCGGGATGCTGTTGGTTCTGCCGGCAATCTGGGCAAGGGCAACAAATACACCTACCAGATGGATCCAGCCAACAGCGACGAGGCCCTGCGGGAAGTGGCCCTGGACCTGGAGGAGGGCGCCGACATGGTGATGGTGAAGCCCGGCATGCCCTATCTGGACATCGTGCGCCGGGTGAAGGACGAGTTCGGTGTGCCGACTTATGCCTATCAGGTCAGCGGCGAGTACGCCATGATGCAGGCAGCCTTCGCCAATGGCTGGCTGGATCGGGACGCCTGCACCCTGGAGGCCTTGCTGGCCTTCAAGCGGGCCGGCGCGGACGGCATCCTGACCTACTTCGCCCTGGAAGCGGCGGAACTGCTGCGGAAGGCATAAGTCAGGGCAGGGTTGCAGCAGGAGGCTCAGAGTCGCCCGAAAAGCCGGGGCAGATGCAGCACGGAGTCCAGGCGCTGGTCCACGTAGGCCGGGGTGCGCAGCCGTCGGGAGATCAGGACCGTTTTCATGCCCAGACGCTTGGCGGTGCGCAGGTTCTCGGCACTGTCCTCCACCATGATGCACTGGGCAGGGCGCAACCCTTCCCGGTGCAGCAGACGCTGAAAACCCTGGCGCAACGGCTTGGGGCAGAAGCGTAATTGCTCGATGGACCAGAGGGCGTCGAAGTGCCGGCGTACGCCCATGATTTCCAGCACCGCTTCCGCATAGTGGGCGGGGGCGTTGGAAAACACCACCTTGCGGCCCGGCAGCTTTTTCAGCGTGGCGCCCAGCGCCCGCCGGAACACCACCATGGACTTCAGGTCGGGGAACTGGTGAGTGTGCCAGAGGAAGTGGTTCGGGTCGGTACCATGGTGACGCATCATGCCGGTCAGGGTGGCGCCGTAGCGCTGCCAGTAGTCCACCCGCACCCGACTGGCTTCGGCTTCCGGCAGATTCAGGGTCCGAGCAAGATACTCGGTCATGGCCCGGTTGATGTGGGGAAAGATGTGGGGCGTGGCGTCGTGGAGGGTGTTGTCCAGATCGAACAACCAGACGCGCCCGCCCCCCAGCATGCTCACTTGGACTTGATCAAGGTGCCGACGCCCTCGTCGGTCAGGATCTCCAGCAGCAGGGCATGCTCGACCCGGCCATCGATGATATGGACACTCTTCACCCCGCTGCGGGCGGCGTCCAGGGCGGAGCCGATCTTGGGCAGCATGCCGCCGGAAAGGGTGCCGTCGGCCACCATGTCGTCGATGTCCCGGGGGGTGATGCCGGTCAGCAGCTTGCCGTCCTTGTCCAGCACCCCGGGCGTGTTGGTGAGCAGCACCAGCTTTTCAGCCTTCAGCACCTCGGCGATCTTGCCCGCCACCACGTCGGCGTTGATATTGTAGGTCTCCCCTTCCTGACCGACGCCGATGGGAGCGATCACCGGGATGAAAGCGCCGGTGTCCAGCAGGGCAATCAGGGAGGGGTCAATGGAGACGATGTCCCCCACCTGGCCGATGTCGATCAGGTCCTCCGGATTGTCCTTGTGGGCCATCAGCAGCTTCTTGGCCCGGATGAAGTTGCCGTCCTTGCCGGTCAGGCCCACCGCCTTGCCACCGGCCTGATTGATCAGGTTCACCACTTCCTTGTTCACCTGGCCGCCCAGTACCATTTCCACCACTTCCATGGTTTCGGCATCGGTGACACGCATGCCCTGGATGAACTCCCCCTTCTTGCCCACCCGGGCCAGCAGATTCTCGATCTGGGGACCACCGCCATGGACCACCACCACGTTCATACCCACCAGCTTCAATAGCACTACGTCCCGGGCAAAACACTGTTTCAGGTGTTCGTCGGTCATGGCGTTGCCGCCGTACTTGACGACGATGGTCCTGCCATGGAAACGCTTGATGTAGGGCAGGGCCTCGGCCAGGATGCCGGCCTTGAGGTGGGGGGAGGATTTTTCGCTCATGGGGCGTTGGCGGGAATGGATAACAATGCGCCATTCTAACGGCAGGGAACGGATGCGTTGGCGTCAAGTCTCCGCCGGACTCGACGATCAGCGCTGGTCACCTGTTGCCCTAGCAGTCGTTGGGATTCCAGAGGTTCAGCCTTTGCCGGAAGTTTTGGAGCTTGTGGTCCTGGCTGGGGTCGTAGATATGATAGGAGGTGGGTTCAGATCCCTTTGCCCGGTACATGGCCTGATCCGCATGGTGCATCAGGGTTTCCGGGTCGCTGTCGTCGATGGGAAAGAGCGTTACGCCTATGCTGGCCGAAACGCAATGTCCTGACAGGCAATCCAGCGGCTGGGCAATATGCGCCAACAAGCGGCTGAGGATCAGATGTACCTCAAGAATGGAATCCAGATCATTCAACAACAGAACAAATTCATCTCCGCCCACGCGGGCGACAGTATCTCCTTCTCGTATGGCGATCTGGAGCCGGCCGGCAATTTCCTTCAGAACCAAGTCTCCAATGTGATGTCCGCAGGTGTCATTGATGGGTTTGAAGGAATCCAGGTCGAGATAGCAAATGGCAATCAAGGTCCCCTGCCGTTGTACCCAGGCAATTGCCTGGCGTATGCGGTCAGTCAGCAATATTCGGTTGGGTAATTGGGTAAGCGCATCGAAGTGCGCCATGTACTCTAGTTGGTGCTGATACTGCTTGAGGTGGGTGATATCTGAGAAGGTGCCGACGTAATGGGTTCGCTGGCCGGATTCGTCGCGAATGGCATTGATCGACAGAAGCTCCACGACGATTTCCCCATTCTTGCGACGGTTGGAAATCTCTCCCTGCCATGCGCCCTGCTCGTTCAGGACGCGCCACATGGACTCATAAAAACCGGACTCTTGCAAGCCGGAATGAAGCACATTGGGTGTACGTCCGATGATCTCGTCGTGCGTATAGCCGGTGACCGTGGTGAATGTGGGATTGACATAGAGAATAGTGCCACTTGCATCAGTTACCATTACGCCATTAGGGGAATTATTAAGTACATCAATCACTGCTTTCAGCTTCTCGGTGTTACAGGCTGTCCCCAAGGTGTTCATCTGATTCCCCTATTCCGATGTGTCTGCGCCTGGACATTAGTTGTTCTGGATATTTCTATTGTGACTTAAAAACTGCTGACTTAAAAGCAGCATAAGAACACCATGCTTTCACGAATTACTTGATGAAATCGAAAGGACAATGCAGGGAATGAGGGCTTCAGGTGCAAAGGAGATTCTTGCCCGCAATATCAAGTTACTGAGGGGGCAGCGGGGGTGGTCTCAGGAGGTATTGGCTTTTGAGGCGGGCCTGCACAGAACATTCGTGGCCCATGTGGAACGGGGTGCCCGCAATATTTCGCTGACCAATATCGAGCGGATTGCCTTGGCCTTGGAGGTTTCCGTCAGCCGCTTGTTCGAAGAGTAAAAGAACCGACGAATAGATATGAAAACGGGCGCGACTGGAATAGTCACGCCCGTCTCTGGTTCAGTTGGAAGGGCCTTGTTCAGTCGATTGCCAGCCGTCTGGCCTGGGTGGTGGCCTTCTTGGGCAGGGTCAGCTCCAGCACGCCATCATTGAATTTGGCGCGGGCCTTGTTGTCGTCGATTTCCTGGCCCAACTGGAAGCTGCGGGACACCTTGCCGAAATAGCGCTCGGTACGCAGTACTCGCTCGCCTTCCTTGACTTCCTTTTCCTGCTTGCGTTCCGCCGAGATGGACACCATCGAGCCGTCGATATTGACGTGGATGTCTTCCTTGTTGATGCCGGGCAGTTCGGCATGGACCACGTAGGCCTTTTCTTGTTCCTTGACATCAATCTTGACCGAGGGCATGTCGCCCTGGCCTATTTCTACCGGACGCACCAGGAAGCCGCGGAAGAAGTCATCTAGCGGGTCGTAACGGGTTACATTTGCCATGTTCTTCTCCTTGAGTGGGGGGTGAATATCGGGCCGCATGTTCATCATGACCCGTATATAGGCATGGGTATACGGAATTTCAAGGGGCCGGGTTGCCTCTGGATGGATAACGCGTATACCGGGAGATTGAAATGGGACGTTTGTCCGGTATAGTGGAGGCAGCCAACCAAGGGGCAGCGTGAAGTTTCATGGCCTACATCGCAATCAAATATGACTGTCGTGCGCCGGCTGGCGTTTCCCCCATGTCTCTGGGAGATGTCTATGACACCGCCTTGGAGCAGGTGGCCTGGATGGACACCCTGGGTTTTCCCCTCACCATCAATTTCTGCGAGCACCATGGTTCGGTGGATGACTATCTCCCCAGCCCCATCGCGCTGGCGACGGCTGCGGCCCGGATAACCCGCAATGTCCGACTTCAGGTCAATGTAATCCTCCCCTTCCATGATCCCTTGCGTATTGCTGAAGACGTGGCGGTGCTGGACCGGTTGAGTAACGGTCGCGCCGAGGTGTTGTTGCTGGGCGGTTATGTCCCGGAAGAGATGGCCATGTTCGGGGTGGATCCGAAGCAGCGAGGCCCATTGATGGAGGAAGGCGTCACTACGCTCAAGCAGGCCTGGACTGGGGACGTGTTCCAGTATCGGGGCCGCCCCTGCCGCATCCGACCGCGCCCCGTACAACAGCCCCAGCCGCCGATCTTCATGGGAGGCACGAGCGCTCCCGCCGCCCGCCGGGCGGCACGCCTGGGGGATGCCTTCATCGGCGGGCTACCCGAACTCAATGACATCTACGTGGCCGAATGCCAAGCCCTGGGCAAGACTCCCCGCTACCAGGGGCGCATGCCCTTCTCCTATCTCTTTGCCAGCGAGAATCCGGACCTTACCTGGCAAGGGCTTGCGCCCTACTGCCTCTACGAGACCAACACCTATGCCCGCTGGCAGGCGGGCGCCTCCCTGGACGCCATGTTCCAGGAGGTCACCGATGCCGATGCTCTGCGCGCCATGGGGATCTACCAGGTGGCCACTCCCGAACAGGTGTTGGAAGTGGCGCCGACGATGGCAGCGAATGATGCCTTCGTCCTGCATCCCCTGATGTCAGGACTGGAAAAGGACCTGAGCTGGGAGGGGCTTCGAGTATTCTTTGATCGGATTGCCCCCCGGGTGAAACTCAATCTGATCTGAACCGTACTTATCTTTAGCCATGCCCAAAATAGTTGACCATGACGAACGCCGTGAATTGATTGCCCGCGCTGCGGCGGAACTGATCGCCGAGCAGGGCCTGGCGGCCGCTACCTTTCGGGAAATTGCCGCGCGCACTGGTTTCTCCAAAGGAGTCATCGAGCATTATTTCGATGACAAGGAGCACATCGTTGGTAAGGCACTGGACTGGGTGGATGAACGCTACCTGAAGCATGAGCAGCGTTTGACCCGGGGCAAGGAGGGGCTGGACGCCGTCTGTGCCCGCCTGACCTGCACCCTGCCTCTGAGTCCCGCTGCGACGCTGCACTGGAAGGTGCGGCTGAACTACTGGGGGCTGGCAATCACCCGCCCCGACTGGCAAGCCCTGCTGGAGCAGCGCTCCCTGGCGACCTACAAGCGATTTGCCCATGATCTCCAGGAAGCTGTCGCCCTGGGGCAGGTGGCGCCGGAACTGGACGTCACCCGGGCCGGCCAGATGCTGGTCCATTTCGCCGCCGGTGTCAGCATCAATGCCGTGTTGTCGCCGCGCATCTATAACCGCCGATATCTGATCCTGGCTTCAGAGCAGGTGCTCCTGGGGCTTGAACAGTGGCGTGACCGGCCTGGACAGCCCTTCTTCGATCCCGGATTCATCGCTACAGGAAAACATCTCCATGACTGAGCAAAATCTCGACCTGGCCAACCTGGCCGCACGAATCGACCGCCTCGAGTCCCTTGATCAGATACGGCAACTGCCAGCGAAATACGCCTTGTCCCTGGATATGCGGGACCTGGATGCCCACGTGGGCCTGTTCGCACCCGACATTCGCGTCAGCAAGGACAAGACCGGACGCCAGCACATGAGGGCCTGGCTGGACGATACCCTGCGTCTGCAGTTCACCGGCACCTCCCACCACATCGGCGGCCACATCATCGAGTTCAAGGACCCGGACCATGCCTTTGGCGTCGTCTATTCCAAGAACGAGCACGAGACTGGCCCGGAGTGGGTGATCATGCAGATGCTCTACTGGGACGACTACGAGCGCATCGACGGCCGCTGGTATTTCCGCCGCCGCCTGCCCTGCTACTGGTACGCCACCGACCTCAACAAGCCGCCCATCGGTGACATGAAGATGCGCTGGCCAGGTCGTGAGCCCTACAGTGGCGCCTGGACCGAGTTGTGGCCCTCCTGGAAGGACTTCTGGGCCAACCGGCCCGAAGGCTTGCCTGAAGTCGCCGAGCCCGCTCCCCTGGACAAATTCCTGGAAACCATGCGCCGGGGTGCGCCGATTCCGAAGATACGGGTGCGCTAAACGCGCTCGTCGCCGCAACAAAGCAAAAAAGCCCAACGATAGTCGTTGGGCTTTTCCTTGTTTGGAGCGGGCGAAGGGAGTCGAACCCTCGTCATCAGCTTGGGAAGCTGGGGTAATGCCGTTATACGACGCCCGCGAGAGGTCGGGATTGTAGGCCGGCGGGGACGGGCTGGCAATTCCCCCCGTGATAAAATCCGGCCCGATGATGACCATCACCCTGAACGGCGAAGCTCGCGAGCTGGCCACCGTCGCTACCCTCTCCGATCTGCTGGCCAGCATGAATCTGGTGGGCAAGCGCGTCGCTGTCGAACGGAACGGTGAGATTGTGCCCAAGAGCCTCCATGGCGAGACCCGGCTGGCATCCGGGGATGTTGTTGAAATTGTGACCGCCGTTGGCGGCGGCTGAGAGAATCATGACTGACTCCCTTGTTATCGCAGGCCAGGC
The DNA here is from genome assembly GCF_902813185.1 of Denitratisoma oestradiolicum. Lineage (GTDB taxonomy): Bacteria > Pseudomonadota > Gammaproteobacteria > Burkholderiales > Rhodocyclaceae > Denitratisoma > Denitratisoma oestradiolicum. The sequence goes on along the minus strand of NZ_LR778301.1, from coordinate 3,581,508 downwards.
CTATCGTTCCCGTTTGCTGGTGGGGACCGGCAAGTACCAGGATTTCGCCCAGACCCGGGAGGCGGTGGTGGCTTCCGGCGCCCAGATCGTCACCGTGGCCATCCGCCGCACCAACATCGGCCAGGAGCCGGGCCAGCCTTCCCTGCTGGATGCCCTGCCGCCCCGTGAATTCACCTACCTGCCCAATACCGCCGGCTGCTATACGGCCGACGACGCGGTACGCACCCTGCGCCTGGCCCGGGAACTCATGGATGGACACGATCTGGTCAAACTGGAAGTGTTGGGAGATCCCAATACCCTTTTCCCCCACATGCCTGAGACCCTGAAGGCGGCGGAAACCCTGGTCAAGGATGGCTTCAAGGTGATGGTCTATTGCTCCGACGATCCCATCCAGGCCAAGTTGCTGGAAGATATCGGCTGCGTCGCCATCATGCCCCTGGCTTCCCTGATCGGTTCCGGCATGGGTATCCTCAATCCCTGGAATCTTCGCCTGATCATTGATCAGAGCCGGGTGCCGGTGCTGGTGGATGCCGGCGTGGGCACGGCTTCGGATGCCGCTGTAGCCATGGAACTGGGTTGTGACGGCGTGCTGATGAATACCGCCATCGCCCATGCCCGGAACCCGGTGCTGATGGCCTGCGCTATGAAAAAGGCGGTGGAGGCGGGGCGCGAGGCCTTCCTGGCGGGCCGCATGCCGCGCAAGCATTATTCGGCTTCTCCCAGTTCCCCGACCGAAGGGCTGATCAGCCCCCGTGCGTAAATTCCTGGCGCTGGCCCTGTTGCTGGCGACTTCCCTGGCGGCGGCGGAGGGCATTACGGTCCTGCCCAAGTTCCCGGGGCGCGGCGGCTACGCCTTCGACAAGCCCCGCATCCTGCTGCAACAGCGCCTGTTCGGCCTCTACCATGGAGTGAGTCTGCTGGCAGGGGCCTGTGACCGGGACGAGGCGGTGGGTGCCGCCTATCGGCGCTGGCGCGACGCCCAGGGCGAGGCCATCGCTGCCGCCCGCAATGACCTGGGCCGCTATTATTTCGGCCGTTTCGCCGCCGAGGCTACGGACAGCCAACTGGCCCAGGCCCTGGGTCTGAAGCAAACCCTGGATGCAACCCTGGGAAAACCGGAGCTGGGGGCTGCCTGCGCCACCCTGCCCGAGGCCCTCGCCAAGCCCCGTTATGACCTGGCCGGCCAGTTCCGTCTGCAAGTCCTGCTGACCCGCCTCAGCACTGCCGCCGGCACCGAGGGCCGGGTCGCCTATTGCCGCCGCAGGCTGGATGGCGCTGCCGCCCGGTCCCTGGATCAGGCTCTGCAACAGTGGCAGGCCGAGCATCTGGCCGGCCTGACCGAAGCCCGGACCGCCGTGGAACCCCGCTGGCGGGAGGCCGGGCTGGACCGTCCCCTGGAGGACTGGTTGCAGGGGGTCCGCAAGGCGGTGGAGCGTTCCACCCTGGCCAAGGAGTGTGCCGGCCTGGAAGCCTGGCTGGCAACACCCGAAGCCCATCCCGATCAAGCGTTCAAGGCCCTACCATGAGTACACAGGATTCCCCCCCCGCGGGGCACATTCGCAGCTTCGTGCTGCGCCAGGGACGGGTTTCCGTCGCCCAGCAGCGTCACTACGATGAGGGCATGCCCCGCTGGAGCATTCCCTACGCACCTCACCCAATTGACCTGGCGGCGACCTTCGGCCGGGAAGCACCGAAAATACTGGAGATCGGTTTCGGCATGGGGGAGACCACGGCCACCATCGCCGCCGCCCATCCGGAAAACGACTATCTGGGGATCGAGGTCCATACCCCTGGCGTGGGTGCGCTATTGAAGCAGATTGCCCAGGGAGAACTGGGCAACGTGCGCCTGATCCAGCACGATGCGGTGGAGGTGGTCAGCCACATGATCGCTCCCGGCGCCCTGGCCGGCATTCATGTGTTCTTTCCCGATCCCTGGCCCAAAAAGCGCCATCACAAGCGGCGCCTGATCCAGCCGGCCTTCGTCCATTTATTGAGCCAGCGCCTGGCACCGGGAGGCTATTTCCACTGCGCCACCGATTGGGAAGAGTATGCCCAGCAGATGCTGGAAGTGCTGTCCGGCGAGGCGCTGCTGGAAAACACCGCGCCGGGTTTTGCGCCCCGTCCCGAATACCGGCCCCTGACCAAGTTCGAGCAGCGGGGCCTGCGCCTGGGGCACGGCGTTTGGGACGTGGTATTCCGGCGCCGCTGATTCAGCGATAGGGGGTCGGGTCAGCCACACCGGCGGCTTCGAACCCGGCCCGGCGCAGCCGGCAGGAATCGCACAGTCCGCAGGCCCGGCCTTGGTCGTCGGCCTGATAGCAGGAGATGGTGAGGCCATAGTCCACCCCCAGGCGATGGCCGGTCTCGATGATCTGGGCCTTGGTCATGTCGATCAGGGGGGCATGAATGTGCAGGCGATGGCCTTCCACGCCGGCCCGGGTGGCCAGGTTGGCCATGGTCTCGAAGGCCCGGATGAATTCTGGCCGGCAGTCCGGATAGCCCGAGTAATCCACCGCATTGACGCCGACGAACAGGTCGTCGGCCCCCAGCACTTCGGCCCAGCCCATGGCCAGGGCCAGCATGATGGTATTGCGGGCCGGCACATAGGTGATCGGGATGCCCGAGGTCGCGACGCCGCCCGTGGGCACCGTGAGACCCATGTCCGTCAGGGCCGAGCCGCCGAACTGGTTCATGTCCAGATGCAGCACCCGGAACTCCCGGGCGCCCTGGGCGGCGGCCACGCGCCGGGCGGCCGCCAGTTCGGTGCTGTGGCGCTGGCCGTAATCCACCGACAGGCAATGACAGGCGAAGCCTTGCTCTCGCGCCATGGCCAGCACCGTGGCGGAATCGAGACCTCCTGACAGCAGTATGACGGCAGGTTTCATGGGGATGCCTTGACGTGAAAATGAAGCTTTTCCGCCGGGCTGCCCCAAGGAAAAGCGGCACGCGGCGCCAGCCGCAACCTATCGATGCTGCTACAGCGTTCCCTGTAACTTCGAGCGTAGCGAGCCGTATCGAATCCCCCGGAGGGGGGCGAAGGGGGGCGAGCCTTCATGTGTCAGCGGCCCTTGGAGTCTTGCCAGAGTATCTTGTGCAACTGCAACTGGAAGCGCACCGGCAGCCGGTCTTCCAGTATCCACTGGGCCAGCTGCTCAGGCGCCAGTTGGCCCTGGACCGGCGAGAACAGTATCGGGCAGCGCTCTGCCAGGCGATGCTCGCGCAATTGACGAACGGCCCAGTCGTAATCCTCCCGGGAGGACAGCACCAGTTTCAGTTCGTCCCGGGGGGTCAGGCGAGCCAGGTTGTCCCAACGGTTGCTGGCCTCCTCGCCGGAGCCCGGCGCCTTGAGGTCCATGACACGGGAAACCCGGTCATCCACCGGGGTGATGTCCAGGGCGCCGCTGGTTTCCAGGGAAACCGAATAGCCCGCGTCGCAGAGGGCCTTCAGCAGTTCCAGACAGCCCTTCTGGGCCAGGGGCTCGCCGCCGGTGACGCAGACCGTGGGGCAGCCCAGGGCTGCCACCTTTTCCAGTACCGTGCCGACGGTCATGGTTTCGCCGCCGCTGAAGGCATAGTCGGTATCGCACCAGTCGCATCGCAGGGGGCAGCCGGTGAGCCGGACGAAGATGCTGGGCAGGCCCACGCGGGTGGACTCGCCCTGGATCGAATGGAATATCTCGGTGATCCGCAGCTTGGCGGAAAGATCTGCTGCCACTACTTTTTCTTCAATTGCTGCTTGGCTTTTTTGCCGGACTCGCTGGCCGGGTATTTCGCCGCCAGGGTGGTCAGCACCTTGCGGGCGGCGGCTCGCTGGCCGGCGTCTTCCAGGCTGTTGGCCTGCGCCAGCAAGGCCTCCGGCGCCTTGGGATCATCCGGCCATTGGGCGGCCAGGCGACCAAACATGTCGGCGGCCTTGGCGGGTTCCCGCAGTTGGTTGAGACAGTAGCCGGCCCAGAAATGGGCGCTGGGCTGGAGGTTGCTCTCCGGGTAGGCCTTGATGAAGGCGCTGAAGGCGGCCAGGGCTTCCTTGAAGCGGGATGCCTTCAGGGCTTTCAGGGCGCTTTCGTAGTTGTCAGTTTCCGCTGCCGGGTCTGCCGCCACTGGCGTAGTAGTGCCCTCGGTGGCAGCCGCAGAAGCCGCGGCGCTGGTTTCCAGGGCCCGCAGGCGGTTGTCCAGGTCGACGTAAAAATCCTTCTGCCGTTTCTGGGCTGCGTCCAGTTCGTAGGTCAATACCTCGATCTGTCCCCGTAGCCTGGCCAGTTCGGCGTTCAGGGTTTCCACCTGATTGGCGAAGTCCACCTGGTTTTTGCCGGTGGTCTCCTGCCGTTGTGTCAGCTCGGACACCTCGCCCTGGAGCTTGCCGATGCGGGCGCGCGCCTCGTCGTCGTCAAACAGCCCGGCCCGCGCCGGCAGGGCGCAGGCCAGGAGCAGGAGGGCAAGTCCTGCGCGCCGCATCAGTACTCCCCGGAATAGAGGATGTCGTCGCGGCGGTTCTGATACCAGCAGTCTTCATCATGGCTGGTGCAACGGGGCTTCTCTTCGCCCAGGCTCACCGCTTCCACCTGGTCCTCGCGACCGCCCAGCAGCAGCAGTGCCTTCTTCACGGCTTCCGCCCGCTTCTGGCCCAGGGCCAGGTTGTACTCGCGGCTGCCACGCTCGTCGGCGTTGCCCTGGATCAACATTTTCATCGTCGGATTGGCGGCAAGGAAGCGGGCATGGGCTTCGATCAGGGCCTTGAATTCCGGTTTCACCACGTACTGGTCATAGTCAAAGAACACTTCCCGCTTGGACAGAATGCTCTTGGGATTCTTCAGGTTGGCGATGGTGAGGGCGTTGGGGTCGTCCTGAGTGACCGGCATGGGCTGGGCTGCTGGCTGGGGGGCTGCTACAGGAGCGGGCTTCTGTTCGGGGGCGGGGGGCTGGCTGCTGCAGGCAGCCAGCAGGCTGGCGGCGAGGGCGGCGAGGACAAGGGCGTTACGCATTACGGTCTCCTTAATGAACGGTGGTGGTTATTTTGCGAGGGGGCCCCAGGACGGTTCCCGGATATCGGCGGCCTGGACGGAAAGTTTCTGCTTCACCCGCCCGTCGGCGGATACCGCCGCCAGGACGCCCCGCCCCCCGACCTCGGTAGCATAGATGATCATGCGTCCATTGGGGGCGAAGCTGGGTGACTCATCCTTGGTGGAGTCGGTGAGGATCTGGGTCTGGCGGGTGGCCAGATCCATCAGGGTGACCTGGAATCGTCCCGATTCCCGGGAAATGTAGGCCATGCTCTTGCCATTGGGCGAGAGGCGCGGCGTAACGTTGTAGCTGCCTTCGAAGGTCACCCGCTCAGCCTGACCGCCATTGGCGGGGATGCGATAGATCTGAGGGCTGCCGCCCCTGTCGGAGGTGAAATAGATCCAGTCTCCATCAGGGGAGTACTGGGGTTCGGTGTCGATGCCAGAAGAGGTGGCAAGTCGGGCGACGCCGCTGCCGTCACTATTCACAGCGTAAAGCTGGGAATTGCCGTCCTTGGTCAGCACCACGGCCAGGCGCTTGCCGTCCGGTGACCAGGCCGGTGCCGAGTTGGAGCCCTTGAAATTGGCCGCCACGTGGCGGCGGCCGGTGGCCAGATCGTGGACATAGACCACGGGCTTCTTGGATTCGAAGGATACATAGGCCAGCTTGCTGCCGTCGGGCGACCAACTGGGCGAAATGATGGGCTCCCGGGAGGCCAGGGCCGCCTGGGGATTGGCGCCGTCGGCGTCGGCGATCTGCAAGGCGTAGCGCCCGGTGGTCTTGACCACATAGGCGACCCGGGTAGCGAAGACGCCCCGTTCGCCGGTCAGCTTTTCGTAAATGGCATCGGCGATGCGATGGGCGGTGGCACGGAGCTGGTAGGGCGTGGCCGTGTGGCTGTAAGCCTCATCGGCCAGGGCGGCCTGCTTGGGAATGTCGTGGAGGCGGAAGCGGGTTTCGTAGCGTCCCTCGTCTGTGGCGGCAACGGTGCCCACCACCAGGGCATCGGCGCCCAGGCCGCGCCAGTCGCCATAACGCACCGGGGTGTTGCTACCCAGGGGCGCGGCGCCCGGATCAATCAGGCGGAACAGGCCGCTGCGCTCCAGGTCGGCGCGCACCACGGAAACCAGGGCCTGGGAAACGATGCGTTCGCCGTCGAAGGCGGCAATGGCCAGGGGAATGCGGTTGGCACCGGCACCGGTGATCTCGATGGAAAGCTGGGCCTGGGCCTGGAATGCCAGCCCGGCCAGGGCGGCGACGAAAAAGCGTAGGAGTTTCATGGCGGGGAATTATAGCGGCTGGTCTTCCAGGGGCCGGAAGCGGAGTTCCAGGTCCCGGGAAAATAGTTCATTGCTGTCCGGCCTGGGCAGGGGGCTGGACTTGAGGATTGCCCGTTCGATGGCGGCATCCAGAGCAGGGTTGCCGGAAGAGTTTTTCAGTCTGACCGAGAGCACTTCACCGCTGGGCAACTGGGTTACCAGAAACAGGGCTTCCGGATTGCCCTGGACGCCTGGGGGCAGCACGATGTTGCCGCGGATCTTGCCGCGAACCCGTGCGAAATAGTCCCGCATGCCCTTGTCCCGGGCCGCTGCGGCCAATCCGGCCTTGTGCTGGGCCAGATCCTGCTCGGCGGAGGCGGCGGCCTTGCGGTTGGTAAGTTGGGCGAATTCGCGCTTCAGGACATCCTTGAGGGCATCCATCTTGTTTGGCGGTGGGATTTCCTTCGGTGGAGGCGGCTTGGGCTTCTCCTTGTCTTTGAGGGCAATGTCGGGTTTGGCGATGGGCTTGGGTTCGGGCTCCGCCTTAGGTTCGGGTTGCGGCGCGGGATCCGGTTCGACCACCGCGACCTGAGGCTGGGCCATCACCAGTTCCACTTCCACCGCGTCGGGGGCCGTGGTCTGCCAGCGCACCCCATAGAACAGGAAAATTGCCAGCAGGATGTGCACGGCCGCTGCCAGCAGGCCGGAGGCCAGCTTGCCAGGTTCCTCGGGGCGATCGAGGACGGCTGGGATGCTCATTGGGTGCCTCTCCCCCCAGCCCCCTCCCCGAGGGAGGGGGTGACGGCGGTTCGCCGCTGTGCGGCTCCGGGGTGTTGCTTGCGCCCCTTCGGGCGGTCGAGCGGGGCGCTCATTTTCCCGGCTGCACCAGCAGGCCGATCCTGGTCACCTGCTGTTTTTGCAATTGGTCCATCACGTTCAGCACGGCCTCGTATTTGACATTGCGGTCCCCGGCGATCAGCACCGATTGTTGGGGATTGGCTTCTTGGGCCGCGCGGATGTGTCCGGCCAGCTCCTCCCTGCTCACGGCCAGTTCGGCATCGCCCTTGGCCCGGTTCTTCAGGGCCAGGCTCTGGTCGGCCCGGACGATCACCTCCAGGGGCGCCACCGGCGGCTGGGCGCTCTTGCCCACGCTGGGCAGGTCCACACTGCCGGTCTGGATCATGGGTGCGGTGACCATGAAGATCACCAGCAGCACCAGCATCACGTCGATGTAGGGCACGACGTTGATGCTGTTCATCTGTCTGCGGGCACGGCGAGCCATGGGTTTACCTCAACTGGCGCTGGAGGATGTTGGAGAACTCCTCCATGAAGCTCTCGAAGCGTACCGACAGGCGATCCACGTCGTGGGCGAAGCGGTTGTAGGCCACCACGGCGGGGATTGCGGCGAAGAGGCCGATGGCCGTGGCCACCAGGGCCTCGGCAATGCCCGGGGCGACGGCGGCTAGGGTGGCCGAACTCACATTGGACAGGCCCCGGAAGGCGTGCATGATGCCCCAGACGGTGCCGAACAGGCCCACATAGGGAGAAACCGAGCCCACCGAAGCAAGGAAGGACAGGTGGGCGTCCAGATCGTCCAGTTCCCGCTGATAGGTGGCCCGCATGGCGCGGCGGATGCCATCTATCACGGCGGAGGGGTCCAGGGTCTTCTGCCCCCGCAGCTTGGTGAATTCCCGATAGCCGGCTTCGAAGATGCGCTCCAGCCCCCCCGAATGGTGGCGATCATTGACCGCGCTCTGAAACAGGCTGTTGAGGTCGCCGCCGCTCCAGAAATCCCGCTCGAAGGTTTCGGTCTTGGCCCGGGCGTCGCGCAGGGCAAACCACTTGCGGAAAATCCAGTACCAGGACATCAGGGAGACCCAGGTCAGCAAGGCCATCACCAGCTTGACGACCAGGCTGGCATGGGAAATCAGTTCGATGATGGACAAGTCCTGGGTGATGTTCATGAGGGGTTCCTGATGCGTTCGAGAATCGCCGGTGGAATGGCCACCGGCTTGAAGCTTTCCCTGTCGAGGCAGGCCACTTTCACGGTAGCTTCGAACAGGCGCTCGCCATCCCGCTCCACATGCTGGACGAACACGATGGCGGCGCGGCTGTGGGACTCGATGGCGGTAAAAACGGTCAACTGGTCATCGAGCCGGGTCGGCTTCAGGTATTCGGCCGAGAGGGAACGCACGGCGAAGACCACGCCCAGATCGGCGGCGAGCCGGCCCTGATCATACCCCAGGGCGCGCAGCCATTCGGTGCGCCCCCGTTCTATGAAGCGCAGGTAGTTGGCGTAATAGACCACGCCGCCGGCGTCGGTGTCTTCGTAGTAGACGCGGATTGGCAGGCCAGGATGATCGAACTTAGGGAGTGCCAGGGTGTGCATGTCGGGGATTTTAGCGGTTGGCGCCGGTATGGCTTGTGAGACATTCTCCCAAGCCTATTGTGGAGCTGGATTCCCCTGGGTGGCGAGCAATTGACGGGTGGAGTCCCAGCACTGATCCGCATAGACCGGACCACCGCCCGAGTAGGCCAGGCCGGTGTAGTGGCGGGGCAGAAAAAAATGACTGGGGAGTATCGTGAGGTTTCCGTAACTGTATCGGCGATGGGCCTCGGACAGTCGTCCAGGTCCTGTTGCCTGCCATGCCATGCGGCCCGCCAGGCTGGGTTCCTGGCGCAGGTCCTCAATGATTCGGGCGATGAAAGGGTTGTTCGGGATTGAGCCGATGGCGCCGGTGGCTATCAGTCCGGGGCGGGCAAGTTCGTTCTCCCATGCGGCAAACATTTCGCAATCGAACAACCAGTCCGGCAATCTTTCCAGGCAGATGCTGTCGGCGTCCAGGGCAATCCCGCCTTCCTGCAACAGGATTTCCCATCGCATCAAGTCCGCCACGCCTGCCAGTTCCCGTGTTGCGAAATCCCTCATGTGCTCGGTATTGATCCAGGGACGCCCATGCAGTGCATCATTGCCCCATATCTTTATGGGGATGCCGGGATGTTGCTTGTTCCATGTGCCTATGTAGTGGTCCGGACGTTTTGATTCGTCGCCAACCCAGACGAAGTGAAAGAGTCTGGGAATCATGTCAGCAGGGCCTGTTTGATAAATGGCGCGATCGGAATACTCCGTATCGAACTTTTTCCCGCCGTTTCCAGTTTTTTCAGGCAATCGCTATTGGAAACAAGCTCCAGGCAGGTTTCCGCCAGCTTTTCGTAGGGCGTCCAACACACGGCGCTCTCATAAATATCTGGGATTTCCGAGCGAATGGAGCGTTCCGAGAGGACCGCTTTCCCGTTGGCAAGCAGATAGGAAATTCGCATCGTCTCAAGTAGGCCTGTCGGGTAGTAGTGAATATTGAGGACGAGCCTTGATCTGGCGATTAGCGTGTCCAGTTCCCTGCCGAATACCTGATTGTATATACCCAGGCGCACACCGGTTCCCGCGATCCTGTTGAGTGCCGCTTCCCGGTGATGATTGAGCGCGCCGTAGAACAGGACATCGATGTCCTTCTCCTGGTTGTTGGGAACCCTTTCCAGTCCGGGGTGCCAGGCAATGGGAACGATGGTGGCATTGATACCGAGGGAATTCCATCTCGCCTGATTTTTGGGACTGAAATCCCAGATGCGCCAATGACGAAAGCTCCAAAGGCTGCTGGGTGGAATGGGCGAAGACGGTGTGATCTGGTCCAGGTTGTAAAGAATCGTTTCTGGCGGAATACGTTCCAGCACCTGGGAACCCAATAAATGGGGGCAGAGCACAATATGCGTTGCATTCTTTCTCCATGTGCCGAACGACGAGGACGCTTCGTATCCAAGTTGTTCCAGCCCCCATACCAGGGTTTCCATGACGCGGGCAAATGGAGAACATTCCATGACGCCAGGGAGAGGAAACAGCACATGAAATGGCAGGACAGGAGGCATGGGGCTACCCATCGGCTTATTGCGCTCGACGGTCACACTCGGCTCCGTTGATGCTTTTTCATTACGTTAAAGGCTTCTTGTGAAAAAAACCCAGTCCTCCTTATGGGAGCACTGCTGGAAACCGGCTGCCAGGAAGCAGCGCACACTGGGTACGTTTTGTTTTCTTATTTTTGCCCAAAGTCGTGTATCAGGCCCCAAGGGTTCGCTCAGGGTATCGATGGACATCCTCAGCAATTCACTCGAAAGACCCATTCCCCGCATTTCTGGGTTGAGGGTAAGAAACACTTCGGCCGTCGTTTCGGCGGGCAGGTAATCGAAGCGACAGATACCGATCTTTCGGCCATCATCGGCAATGCCGATATACATTTGGCGTAACGGATTGTGGAGAGAATCGCTAAACCATTGGCGATGTATTTCCCGTGGAATTTCGGCCGTGTTCAGATACATTGGCCTTGCCATCGGGTCGTTGCGCCAACGATGAACATCGTCCAGATCGGTTGCGTTGGCTCGTCGGATTTTGTGTATTCTCATCCGAGGCGCCCTATCGACAAACCCCGAGGGTCAGGGGGTAGTCCATAGATCACGATTGGGTTGTCCTGGTGCATCCAGCCCGAAATGCCGCCAGATGCTCGCCGTCGCCACCCGTCCCCTTGGGGTTCGTTGCAAATAACCCTGCTGGATCAGGTAGGGCTCCAGCACGTCCTCGATGGTGTCCCGGGCCTCGCCGATGGCGGCGGCCAGGTTGTCCACGCCCACAGGTCCGCCGCCGAATTTCTCCAGCATGGCCGAGAGCAGCTTGCGGTCCATGATGTCCAGGCCCAGGTGGTCCACGTCCAGCATGGTCAGGGCGGCATCGGCCACTTCCCGGGTGATGTGGCCGTCGGCTTTCACTTCGGCGAAGTCCCGTACCCGTCGCAGCAGACGGTTGGCGATGCGGGGGGTGCCCCGGGAGCGTTTGGCGATTTCCACCGAGCCGTCATCGGCGATCTGGCAGTTGAGCAGTTGGGAGGATCGTCGCACGATCAGGGCCAACTCCTCCGGCGTATAGAACTCCAGCCGGGCGACGATGCCGAAGCGGTCCCGCAGGGGGTTGGTCAGCATGCCGGCCCGGGTAGTGGCGCCCACCAGGGTGAAGGGTGGCAGGTCCAGCTTCACCGAGCGGGCCGAGGGGCCTTCACCGATCATGATGTCGATCTGAAAATCCTCCAGGGCCGGGTAGAGGATTTCCTCCACTACAGGGGAGAGGCGGTGAATCTCGTCGATGAACAGGACGTCGTTGGGTTCCAGGTTGGTCAGGATCGCCGCCAGGTCGCCAGCCCGCTCCAGCACCGGCCCGGAGGTCTGGCGCAGGTTGACCCCCATCTCGTGGGCGACGATATGGGCCAGGGTGGTCTTGCCCAGGCCCGGGGGGCCGAACAGCAGCACATGGTCCAGGGCTTCGTTCCGCTTCCGGGCCGCCTCGATGAAAATTTCGAACTGGTCGCGAATTTTCTGCTGGCCCACGTAGTCGGCCAGGCGCTTGGGCCGCAGGGCCCGCTCCAGGGCGTCCTCCTGGGGCGATTCCCGGCTGCCGGAGATCAGGCGTTCTTCGAAATTGTCGGTCTGGATGCTCATCCGCGCAGTTTACTCGCCTACAAAGTCCGGATTGGCCGATTTGCCGGTTTCATAGAACTGCTTCATCCCGATGGCGACGGCTTGCAGATTGCGGATCATGGCCTTTTTCACCAGCAGCGTGAAGAACAAATCGCCGATGGGAGCGGCGCCCATGGCGAAGGCCATGGCAGGACGGAAGCGGGTCTTGCCGCCCCCGGCATCTTCCAGTCGATAGAGGAAATGGGCTTCCTTGCACAAGGGCATCAGGGGCTTGTCCCCCCGGTGCAGCCGGATGGTGAAGCCGTGGTTTTCGTTCCAGTCGATGACAGTCTCGTCCAGAACCATGTCGTCCTTCATATGAACCTTGCGGCTGGCGCCGACTCCCTCCTTTTGTTCGGTGTTGAAGGTGGTGCGGATCAGGCTGGGTACGTAGTACTGGGGGATGGACAGGTCCCGCAGTTTTTCCCAGGCCTGGGCGATGGGCATGTCGATGAGAGCTTCGGTTTCGATGAAGTGGGGCAGGGGGGCGATGGTCATGGGGAGGGGCCTCATGCTTTGGACAGGAGCTTCAGGGCCTGGCGTATGCCGTCGGAAACATCGGTCCCCGGCGGTAATTGCTTCATGGCACCCATGGCTTCCCGCTCGTTGTAGCCCAGGGCCAGCAGGGCGTTGAGGATATCGCTGCCGGCATCGGGTACAGCCGTGGCGGTACTGGCGATACCGCCTGTGCCGAGGGTCTTGGGCAGCTTGTCCCTTAGTTCCAGGAGCAGGCGCTCGGCGGTTTTTTTGCCTATGCCAGGTATCTTCACTAACCGGCCGGCCTCCTGGAGAACCACGGCCTGGGCCAGTTCCTGGACCGAAAGACCCGAGAGCACGGACAGGGCGGTGCGGGCGCCGATGCCGGAGATCTTCAGCAACTGGCGGAAGGCGGCCCGCTCTTCTTCGTTAAGGAACCCGTAGAGAAAGTGACCGTCCTCCCGGATCGCCAGGTGGGTGTGGAGGGATACCCGTTCCCCTACGTTGGGCAGGTTGTAGAAGGTGCTCATGGGTACATCCACCTCGTAGCCCAGGCCGCCGACATCGACGATGACCTGGGGCGGATTTTTTTCCAGCAGGAGTCCGGTAAGGCGACCGATCACAGGGAGAATCCTTTCATGAACAACAAGGAGAGTGCCAGCAGCAGGCCATGGACATGGGCGGCGGCGATGGTCAGTTTGATGGCGGGTGCCAGGGGTTCGGGATGCTCTCCATTGGACCACAGGCGGCACCCGGCGCGCCAGGACAGGGGCACGGCCAGCAGCGCCAACAGGGCCATCGCCGGCAGCATGCCCAGGATAAAACCCAGCAGCAGGGACAGGTTGGCCAGCAAGGCCAGGGCGACGTAGCCCCAACGGGCTCGAGTCGGGCCGAGGCGAACCACCAGGGTGCGCTTGCCGGCCCGTGCGTCGGCCAGGCGGTCGGGAAACTGGTTGATGTAGAGCAGGTTGGCTACCAGCAGGGCATAGCCCAGCCCGGCCACCAGGGGGAGGGATGCGAACCCACTCCGTTGCACGTAATCCGTGCCGACCACCACCAACAGCCAGCCGGCGGTCACCGCCAGTTCCCCCAGGCCCCGGCTGGCCAGTTTCAGGGGCGGCGCCGAATAGGCCCAGCCCACGACGAGGCCGGTCAGGCCGATGATCAACAGCCCCGGCCCGGACTGCCAGACTAGCCCCAGGCCGGCGGGCACCACCGCTGCCAGCAGGCCGTGGCCGAAGCGGCCGGTGGTGGCCCGGCTGAGTACCCCGTTCTGAATGAAGCGGCTGCCCCCGGTGTAGGGGAACAGGCGTTCATGGTTGCCGTCATCGTTATCGGCATCATGGAAATCGTTGAGTACATTGGCGGCGGCGTGGGCCATCAGGGCAAGGATCAGGGTGGCGAGGGCCGTCATCGACGCCAGTCGTCCCAGGTCGTGAAAGGCACTGGCGAGACCGATGAGCACGGCGACCAGGGTGACGCTCAGAAAGGCCGGTCGGGTGGCAAGGAAATAGCATTGCAGGGGCACCTGCCGCAGGGCTACCGTGGGCTCCACCGGGTCGGCTAATTCATTGCTCATGGGCAGGGCTTCCCGTGACCAGACTCTCGATGCGGCGCACCAGGTTATGCGCTACCTGTTCCTGGGAGAAGGCCGCATAACGGGTGGCGAAGGCCCGGGCCTGGGCGGCATGGCCGGGTTCGTTCAAGAGCGTGAGGATGGCGGGTCCCAGGTCTCCCACGGTTTGCTCCGGGTTGACCAGCAGGGCCGCACCCAGGTCTGCGATGCGGCGTGCCAGCAGAAACTGCTCCAGGTGAAAGGGCAGCAGCAGCAGGGGCTTGCCGGCCAGCAGGAAACCCGTGGCCGTGGCCAGGCTGGAATAGGTAATGGCGACATCCGCCTCGGCGGCAGCCCGGTGCAAGTCCACAGGACTATCAGCGAAGGCCAGGTGGGGTGCATCGAACCGTTGTCGGGCTGCGGTCGACAAGCCTGGGAAATAGATCACTGTTGGCAGTCCCAGGCTGTGTAGAGCCGAAAGCACTGCCTCGGCATGGGGCATCTCGGGCCTCAGGTAGGCGAACAGACGGGGGCCGGTCTGGGGTGGCCAGGGGGGCGGCACCCCGATGGCGGCGTTGGGCAGGCACCCCCAGTAGTAGGCATCGCCCCGGCATTCGTAATGGTCCAGTTCCGGATAGGTGAGCAGAGCCTCTTCCGCCACGTCGAATATCTGCCACAGGGCTGAGAAGGATGGCTGATCGAAGTGGGCCTGAATGGCATTTACCGTATCCAGGGCCTCTTTTTCCAGGGCCAGCAACTGCTCCTCCGGTACCGGCTGCCAGGGGCGCAGGGCAGGCAACGGATGCAGCCGGGGAGGAACCGTGAAACCGTTGGAAAACAGCATCACCGGCAAGCCCAGGGATCGAGCCGCCAGCACTGCCGTGGGGGCGTGGTCCGCCAGCACCAGTTGGGTGCCTGTGAGACGCATCAATTCCCGCCAGGCCACCACCAGTCCCAGCAGATCGTTCTGGTTCCCGTAGCCATAGCGCAGCAGGATGTCGGCGTAGCTCAGGGGCGGCCCCGGCCGGACCCGCTCGGGCAGGTTGGGTGCCTGGAGCCAGGTGAAGCCTTCGGTATCCAGTACCTGAGCGCCCGGGCCGGTCTGGGTGATGGCCCAATGGACCTGGTGGCCCCGCTCCCGCAGGGCTCGGGCCAGGGGCAGGAAGGGGCCGATGTGGCCCAAGCCAGCCCCAAACTCCCAGGCATAAAAAAGCTTGGCGCCCTTGGCCGATCCGGTGTTCCGAGGCGTCCGGGCCGGTTGCCGCCGACTCATACCAGTCGCCCGTTGCGGACCCGATAGCCCCGGGTGGACAGGGCACCCAGGCCCTGGCCACCGTGGGCGTGGCAAATGGCGCAGGCCAGGGCGTCGGCTGCGTCGGGGGAGGGGTCGCCGGGCAGGGAGAGCAGGCGCCGCACCATCTGCTGCACCTGTTCCTTGGCGGCCTTGCCGTGGCCCACCACGGCCTGCTTGACCTGAAGGGCGGTGTACTCGGCCACTTGCAGGTCAGCCGTGACCAGGGCGGCGATGGCCGCCCCCCGAGCCTGGCCCAGCAGCAGGGTGGACTGGGGATTGACGTTGACGAAGACAATTTCCACCGCCGCCTCATGGGGCCGGTGAGCGGCGATTACCTCGGCCAGGCCGTCGAGGATGGTTCGGATCCGCTCTGGCAGGCTGGTCTTGTCGTCGGTGCGGATGCAGCCGCTGCTGACATAGCCCAGCTTGTTGCCCACCTTGTCGATGACGCCGAACCCCGTGACACGGAGTCCGGGGTCGATGCCGAGGATACGCAGCGCCGTTCCGCTCATCGACGCTCAGGTCAGCCGATCCGCATCCCCCGGAGGGGGGCGAAGGGGAAGAGCGCTCCGGCGTGAAAAACCAGCTTTTCCGCCGGGCCGCCCTGACCGAAGGAAATCCCTGCGGGACAAGGAAAAGCGGCACGCGGCGCCAGCCGCAAGCCCTCGGTGTTGCTACGGAGTGCCCCCAAACATTCGAGCGTAGCGAGCCGACTCGAACCCCCCGGAGGGGGGAGAAGGGGGGAGAGCATTCTCACTCGTCGATCACCGCCGTGGTGTAGACCTCCTGCACATCGTCGAGGGATTCCAGCGCGTCGAGCAGCTTCTGCATCTTGAGTGCATCTTCGCCGCTGAACTCGGTTTCGTTCTGCGCTTTCATTGTTACTTCGCCGAACTCGGGCGTGAAGCCGGCCTTCTCCAGCGCATCCTTGACCGTGCTGAAGTCGTGGGGCGGGGTGATTACCTCGATCGAGCCATCCTCGTTGGTCACCACGTCGTCGGCGCCGGCCTCGATGGCGGCATCCATCAGCGTGGTTTCGTCGGTGCCCGGTGCGAACAGCATCTGGCCACAGTGGGTGAACAGGAAGGCGACGCTGCCGTCGGTACCCATGTTGCCGCCGTGCTTGGCGAAGGCGTGGCGCACTTCGGCCACGGTACGCACCTTGTTGTCGGTGAGGCAGTCGACCATCACGGCGGCGCCGTTGATGCCATAGCCCTCGTAGCGAATTTCCTCATACGAGACGCCTTCGAGCTGGCCGGTGCCCCGCTTGATGGCGTTTTCGATGTTGTCCTTCGGCAGGCTCTGGGCCTTGGCCTTGTCGATGGCCAGGCGCAGGCGCGGGTTGGCATTTACATCGCCCCCGCCCATCTTGGCCGCGACGGTGATTTCCTTGATCAGCTTGGTGAAGACCTTGCCCCGCTTGGCATCCTGACGGCCCTTGCGGTGCTGGATATTGGCCCATTTACTATGTCCGGCCATGGTGAGTCCTTTGCTTGTGAGTGGGCGTTGCTAGAATCGGAGCGGATTTTACACGGGCCCGCTACCGCCATGACCGCTCCCCTGCCTGTTGCCCGTTGTGGCAATGTCGAACTCTCCCTGCTGCCCGCCCTGGCCAATCGTCATGGCCTGATCACCGGCGCCACCGGCACGGGCAAGACCGTCACGCTGCAACGCCTGGCCGAACAGCTCTCGGCGGCCGGGGTGCCGGTGTTCATGGCCGACGTGAAAGGCGACCTGTCGGGGCTGGGGGCTGTCGGCTTGGCCAGCGACAAACTGAAGGCGCGGCTGGAGCAGCTCGGCGTGACGGACTGGCAAGCCCGGGCCAATTCGGTGGTGTTCTGGGATATTCATGGTACGACGGGCCATCCGGTGCGGGCCACGGTTTCCGACATGGGGCCCTTGCTGTTGGGGCGGCTGCTGAATCTCAACGATACTCAGGCCGGTGTGCTGCAACTGGTGTTCCGCATCGCCGACGACCAGGGCCTGTTATTGCTGGACCTGAAGGATCTGCGGGCCATGGTGCAGTACGTGGGCGAGCATGCGGCCGAGTTCAAGACCGAATACGGCAATGTTTCCGCTGCCTCCATCGGCGCCATCCAGCGGGGGCTGCTGGGACTGGAGGAGCAGGGAGGCGGGAAGTTCTTCGGCGAACCCATGCTGGATATCGCCGACCTGATGCAAACCGATGGGGACGGACGGGGGGTGATCAACATCCTGGCGGGCGAGCAGTTGATGAATGCCCCCCGGCTTTATTCCACCTTCCTGCTCTGGCTGCTGGCCGAACTGTTCGAGCAATTGCCGGAGGCGGGGGACCTGGAAAAGCCCAAGCTGGTGTTCTTTTTCGACGAGGCTCATCTGCTGTTCAATGAGGCGCCTGCCGCCCTGCTGGAAAAGGTGGAGCAGGTGGTGCGCCTGATCCGCTCCAAGGGAGTGGGGGTCTATTTCGTCACCCAGAATCCCCTGGATGTGCCGGATGCGGTGCTGGGGCAGTTGGGCAACCGGGTCCAGCATGCCCTGCGGGCCTTTACTCCCCGGGACCAGAAGGCGGTGAAGGCGGCCGCCGAAACCCTGCGGGCCAATCCGGCTTTTGATGCGGCCGCCGCCATCACCGAACTGGGGGTGGGGGAGGCCCTGGTGTCCTTCCTCGACGCCCGGGGCACGCCCACCGTGGTGGAGCGGGCATGGGTGCTGCCGCCGGCTTCCCGCATTGGGCCGCTGAGCGCAGTGGAGAGGGATACCCTGATCAAGGGCTCCTTGCTCTACGGCCACTATGAACAGACCCAGGATCGGGAGTCGGCCTACGAGCGGCTGAAGGGATCGGCCCAGTCGAGTGGCCCCTCCTCCCCGCCTGCTGCGTCGAGTTCTTCCTCCGGTGGCCTGGGCGGCATGCTGGGCGATCTGCTGGGCGGGGGCGGCCATAGCGGCCGGGGCGAGTCGATTCTGGAGTCGGCCGCCAAGAGTGCCGCCCGGGCCATCGGCTCCCAGGTGGGGCGGGAAATCATTCGCGGCGTGCTGGGTTCCATCCTGGGCGGCCGGCGCCGCTGAACGGGGCAATGGTGACCAGCAAGTCCTACCGGGCCGGCGTCTGGCTGGCCGTGCTGGCGGCCTTCGGCTTTTCCATGAAGGCGATTCTGGTCAAGCTGGCCTATGCCGAGCCCCAGGCCCAGCCGGTGGCGCCGATCACCCTGCTGGCCCTGCGTATGGGTTTCGCCCTGCCCTTCTTCCTGTTCGTTGCCCTGCGGGAGAGTCGCAACTCGGCATCCCTGAACGCACGGCAGTGGCTGGGGGTGCTGGTCATGGGCCTGCTGGGGTACTACTGCGCCAGTATTTTTGACTTCATCGGTCTGCGCTACATCTCGGCGGGTCTGGAACGCTTGATCCTGTTCACCTATCCGACCCTGACCCTGCTGATCGGCGCAGTCTTTTTCGGTCAGGCCGTGGGGCGGCGCGAGATCGGCGCCCTGGTACTGTGCTATCTGGGCATAGGCGCCGCCTTTGCCCATGATCTGCAGGCCAGCACCGATCAGGCCGCGGTCTGGGTGGGAGCAGGCTTCGTGATGCTGTCTTCCATCAGCTATGCCCTTTATCTGTCCGGCAGCGGGCGGCTGATACCGCTCCTGGGGGCCAGTCGGTTTACCGCTTTGGCCCTGGCGGTGTCGGGCCTGGCGACCCTGGTGCATTTTTTCATCGCCCAGCCCGTCTCTGCCCTGGTTCAGCCCCTGCCGGTCTATGGCTACGCCCTGGCGATGGCCCTGTTATCCACGGTATTCCCGGTGTTCGCCCAGTCGGCGGCGATCCGTCGCATCGGCAGCGGTCGGGCGGCCCTGATCGGCACCCTGGGGCCCTTGCTGACCATTGGTATGGGCTGGTGGGTGCTGGGAGAAAGCATTTCGCTCTGGCAGCTGGCCGGCGCCGCCCTGGTGGTAGCGGGCATCCTGCGGGTCAGCCGGCCTGGTTGAAACGGCGCCTACTCGTCGAGCAGCAGTCCCACCTTCAGGCTCACCTGCCAGTGGCCGATGTGGCCGTTCTCGATCCAGCCCCGGGTCTCCGTCACCTCGAACCAGCGCAGATTGTGCAGGGTCTTGTCGGCCCGGGCGATGGCGTTCTTGACGGCGTCCTCGATCCCCAGCTTGGAGGATCCGGTGACCTCGATGACTTTATAGACATGGTCCGACATGGCACACCTCCCTTGGGGCTGGAAAGGACGACACTTCTTTCTAGCACAGGGATGGTGTGACGCCCCTCAAATCCTCAGGCGCCGGACGATCTCGGTGGTCAGTTCGGACTGGTTGAGGGAATAGAAATGCAGGCCGGGGGCGCCCCGGTCCAGCAGACGCTGGCAAAGCTCCGTCACCACGTCGAGACCAAAGGCGCGGATGGATTCTGCATCGTCGCCGTAGCCCTCGAACTTGCGCCGCATCCAGCGGGGAATCTCGGCGCCGCAGGCATCGGCGAAGCGGGAGAGCTTGCTGAAACTGCCGATGGGCATGATGCCGGGCACGATGGGGATGGTGATGCCCAGGGCGCGGACTTCATTGACAAAATGCTCGTAGGCGTCAGCGTTGTAGAAGAACTGGGTGATGGCGGCATTGGCGCCGGCCTCCACCTTGCGCTTGAAGTTCTTCAAGTCATCCTGGGCGCTCCGGGCCTGGGGGTGCCACTCGGGATAGGCCGCCACCTCGATCTGAAAGCAGTCGCCGGTCTCCTGACGGATGAATTCCACCAGTTCGTTGGCGTAGCGGAGTTCCCCCGGGTGGGCCATGCCCGAGGGCAGGTCACCGCGCAGGGCGACGATGCGGCGGATGCCGGCGGCCTGGTAGCGGTGCAGGATGTCGCGGATCTTGCTCTTGGTGGAACCGACGCAGGAGAGGTGGGGCGCGGCCTGGTGGCCTTCTTGCTGGATCTCCAGCACAACATCCAGGGTTCGCTCCTGGGTGGAGCCTCCTGCGCCGAAGGTGACGGAAAAGAAAGCAGGTTTCAGCTCTGCCAGCCGTGCCCGGGCATCCCGCAGCTTGATGGCGCCCTCGGGGGTCTGGGGGGGGAAGAATTCGATGGAAAGTTCAGGCTTGCTCATGGCATGTCCATAAAAAGAATTCACGATTGCCGTCGCCGCCGGCGATGGGGCTGTCGAACCAGCCCCTTACCTTCAGTCCGGCAGCCTGGGCGGCGGCCTTCAGCCGGGCCTCCACTTGCAGATAGAGAGAGGCGTCGCGGACGATACCGCCCTTGCCGACATGCTCCGGACCCACCTCGAATTGAGGCTTGACCAGTAGCAGCATGTTGCCCCGGGGCGCCAGCAGCACCGGCAAAGCGGGGAGCACCAGGGTTAGGGAGATGAAGGACAGATCGCCCACGATCAGATCAAAACCTTCGGGGGGCAGGTGTTCCGCCAGGGACGCCCGATCCAGGACACGGGCATTGAGGCCTTCGATGCTGGTGAGCCGAGGATGGGACCGTAGGCGAGGATGCAACTGGTCGTGACCCACATCCACGCCGATCACCCGGGCTGCCCCGGCCTGGAGCAGGCAGTCGGAAAAGCCCCCCGTGCTCTGGCCCAGGTCCAGGCAGATGAGTCCCTTCATGTCGATACCGCTGGCCGCCAGGGCTCCGGCCAGCTTCAGCCCGCCCCGGGAGACGTAGCGGTCCGCGTCGTCCGCCGCCACGCTTACCTCGGCACTTTCCGGCAACAGGTGGGAAGGTTTACTGAGGGTCTCCACGCCCTGCTTGCCCTGCCAGGTAACCCGCCCGGCCTCGATCATGCGCTGGGCCGCCGTGCGGGACGGGGCCAGACCATGAGCCACCAGCCAGGCGTCGGCCCGGATCATGTCGCCGTGGGGCTGCGGCGGCAGCGCCGCCGGTCCCGGCCCCCGCTCATGCTGAGGCGGTTTGCGCTTCGGTGTCCGGGCGTGGAAGGAATTCATGGACATGGTGCTTCGCTCCATGTCCATGACGGGTAATGCCCCCCCCCTCCCAGTCGGGAGGTGACTGAGATGTTCGCTGCGCTCGGGACGGGGAGGGTGGAGGGGGGCATGTTGCTACAGTTCAGTAGCGGTAGTGGTCGGTCTTGTAGGGACCGTGCTTGGGCACCCCGATGTAGGCTGCCTGCTGATCGGTCAGCTCGGTGAGTTGCACGTTGAGCGTCTTCAACTGCAGGCGGGCCACCTTTTCGTCCAGATGCTTGGGCAGCGTATAAACGCCCACCGGATACTCGGCGGTCTTGGTGAACAACTCGATCTGGGCGATGGTCTGATTGGCGAAGCTGGAGGACATCACATAGGACGGATGGCCGGTGCCGCAACCGAGGTTCACCAGCCGCCCCTTGGCCAGCAGGATGATGCGCTTGCCATCAGGGAAGATGACGTGGTCCACCTGGGGTTTGATTTCTTCCCACTGGTACTTTTCCAGGGAAGCGACATCGATTTCGTTGTCGAAGTGGCCGATGTTGCAGACGATGGCGTTGTTCTTCATCTGCACCATGTGCTCATGGGTGATGACGTGGAAGTTGCCGGTGGTGGTGACATAGATGTCGGCCTTGTCGGCGGCGTATTCCATGGTGACCACGCGATAGCCTTCCATGGCGGCCTGGAGGGCGCAGATCGGGTCGATCTCGGTGACCCAGACCTGGGCGGAGAGGGCGCGCAGGGCCTGGGCCGAGCCTTTGCCCACATCGCCGTAGCCGCAGACCACGGCGATTTTGCCGGCGATCATCACGTCGGTGGCGCGCTTGATGCCGTCCACCAGGGATTCGCGGCAGCCGTAAAGGTTGTCGAACTTGGACTTGGTGACCGAGTCGTTGACGTTGATGGCGGGGAACTTGAGTTCGCCCCGCTGGTGCATCTGGTACAGGCGATGGACCCCGGTGGTGGTTTCCTCGGTGACGCCCTTGATCTGGGCCAGGCGGGTGGAATACCAGGTCTTGTCGCTGGCCAGCTTGGCCTTGATGCTGGCGAAGAGAATGGTCTCTTCTTCGGAGCCGGGCTTGGCCAGCACCGAGATGTCCTGCTCGGCCCGGGCACCCAGGTGCAGCAGCAGGGTGGCGTCGCCGCCGTCATCGAGGATCATGTTGCTATAGACTTTTTCACCATTGCCGCCATCGGGCCACTCGAAGATGCGGTGGGTGTAGTCCCAGTAATCGGTGAGGCTTTCGCCCTTGACGGCAAAGACGGCGATGCCGTCCTTGGCGATGGCGGCGGCGGCGTGATCCTGGGTCGAGAAAATGTTGCAGGAAGCCCAGCGCACCTGGGCGCCGAGGGCCACCAGGGTCTCGATCAGAACCGCGGTCTGGATGGTCATGTGCAGCGACCCGGTGATGCGGGCGCCCTTCAGGGGCTGGCTCTTGGCGAATTCCTCACGGATGGCCATGAGGCCGGGCATCTCGGTTTCCGCGATGCGGATTTCCTTGCGGCCCCAGTCGGCCAGGCCCAGGTCGGCGATTACGTAGTCTTGCACGGCAGTCACGGCAGTTCTCTCCTTGAACTTGTGACCGGGCAGGGAACAGAGGGAGTCAAAGGGACTGTCACTGGGACGATCCTCGGGTCTCACCCGTCCTCCGTGCCCGGCACGGGTTGGACAAGTGAGCGCCGTTGTTGCTTTACCGAGCCTGGGGGTGTCAGCGGACAGACCCTCGCAGCGCTCCTCGGAGGGGGCGAATTATACCTGCTGCGCCAAAAAAAACGGGCGCCCATCAACCATGGGCGCCCGCGAGGTGTTGCTAGCCGAGGGGCGAAAATCCGCCCCCGTGGCTTACCACTTGTAGCCGAAAGACACGCCGTAGGTACGGGGCTCGGTCCAGCCAGCGATGCGGTAGAAGCCGCCGACATCGATATGGCCGTTCATCTGCTGCCGGTCGGTCAGATTGCGGACCCACAGGGAGGCTTCTGCTTCACCCGAGCCGCCGACGGGAATGCCAGCCAGGAGCAGGCGGGCATTGACGGTGGTGAGGGCGGGCATGAGGGACTCTTCCGTGGAGTTGCCGACAGCGACTTCCCAGCCCTGGGAGGTTCTCTGTCCCGAGTAGTTGTAGTACTTGGCGGAGTAGGTGTAATCCACGATGCCGCGCAGGGTGCCGAAGGCGGTCTTGGCCAGGCGGCCGTCCAGCGCCAGATTGATCTGGTGACGGGGGCCATAGCCGGTGACGCTGTTGCCTGCTGCGTTGATCAGCGCGCCAAACTGGTTGAACTGCTCGGCCTCCAGCACCTTGGTTTCCAGGAAGCCATAACCCGCCTGGAGCTTCCAGCCCGGAGCCAGGGCGAATACGCCTTCAACTTCCAGGCCCTGGAGCTTCACCTTGCCGGCATTTTCGATGACGGGGGTGGTGCCGCCCACGGGGAGCTTGGAAACGTGGAAATTGGTGATGTCGGTATGGAATACCGTCGCATTCATCTGGCCCTTGCCATTCCAGAAGTTGGTCTTCACGCCCAGTTCATAGGCGGTGGAGCGCTCGGGGTTGAACGGCTTCATGGCTGCGGCTGCGGAAGCGGCTTCCAGGGAGAAGCCGCCGCTGCGGAAGCCCTTGGCCATGCGACCGAAGACATTGACGTTTTCGTTCAGACGATAGGCCAATGCCAGGACCGGGGTGGTGGCGGAGAAACTGGCGGTGTTGCTCTGGGGCGTGAATCCGGGAATGTACTGGATGCTGCCATAGGCAGCGCCAGCGGAAGTTGCCACCGGGGTATTGGGGCCAGGCATGCCAAAGCTGGATGTGTTGTAGACACGCCAGATTTCGCCGCCCTTTTCTTCCACGGTGCGACGATAGCCAACGGTGGCAGTCAGGGCGTCGGTTACCTTGTAGTCAGCCTGGGCAAAGACCGCCTTGGCGTCGGTGGTCACGCGGTAGTAGGGGCTCTGGTAGTAGGCGCCGCGAGGATCGAAACCGAAGTTGTAGAACAGGCCGCTCTGCCGGGTGAAGGTATTGCCGTCATCCTTGAACTGGTAGTAACCCAGCACGTAGTTCAGCTTCTCGGCACTGCCGATCAACTGGAACTCGTGGGAGTAGGTGCTGTAGTTGGTGTCCTTGCCCGCATTGAAGACATGGATCGGGGTGCCGTCCAGATCGGTGCTGTCCTGATAGTGCATCTTGCGATAGGCGCCGATGTACTTCAGGGTGTTCTGGGGGTTCAACTCATAGGTGGCCGTCAGCATATGGCCATCCACATCCAGTTTCTGGAAGTATTTGGTGCCGGCATTGGAGGCGACCGAGGTGGGATATTCACTCGATGCGCGGGCCTGGAGCTGGGGACGAAGAATCATTCCGAAGAATGAGTCAGTGGTGCCGGCGCCATTCAGCCGGGTATAAAGGGCGTTGTAACCCGTGGCGCTCAGCAGGGATACTGCGGTGGGCGTCTCGTCGATATCCGAGCGGTCATAGGCGTAATCAACCTTGAACTTGGGGCTGATGTCGAAATTGGCGGCCAGGCGGGCGCCCTGGCGATCCTTGCTGCCCCAGGCCTTGCCATTGGGGTTATCCACCCAACCATCCTGGATTTCGTTGCGCAGGGCGAAGCTCAGGCTCATGGCGCCGACCTTGGGCAGGTCGATGGAGACACGCTCCACGTGACGACCACGGTTGCCGAGTTCCAGACCCACGTTGCCGCTGAACTGGCCGGAAGGCTTGCGGGTGATGAAGTTGATGGCGCCGCCTTCGGTATTGCGACCGAACAGGGTGCCCTGGGGGCCCCGCAGCACTTCGACGCGCTCCAGATCAGCCATGTCGAACAGGGAGCCCTGGTTCTTGCCGACGAAGACGCCGTCCATGTACATGCCCACGGCGGGGTCCGCCCAGATGGCGGGCTGGCCCTGGTTCAGACCACGAATGGAAACTGCTGCAATCAGGCCGCCGCCGGGTGCCGCAGCCTTGATGGTGACGTTGGGTACCAGACCGTTCAGATTGGCTGCGCCTTCGATGCCACGGGTCTCCAGTTGGGCGCCGCCGATGGCGGAAATGGAAATGGGCACGTCCTGCAGGCGCTCGACCCGCTTCTGAGCCGTTACGATGATTTCTTCCAGCTTGACTTCGTCTGCGAAGGCGCTGCCGGCATAGGCGGCGGCGATCATCAGGGGAAGTGCGCGCACTATGAGGGCGCTCTTGCGGTTACGCATGGGGTATCTCCTACCGGTTAGACAATAAGGTCTTATGGGGCTGGCTCTTGGCACATGGTTATTTCATTAGCAAATCCAGCTAACTCCATGGCCGGCGCGGATGGTAGTTCCTGGGGACGTTACTTGGAAAAGAATGCTGCTTAAGCAGGGTAATTTAATTGAGTAAATCCTGGATTCTGAATTCCGAAGCCGTTCATTGTTCTTAATTACTCAATTGATTGTTAATTGGAATTAACCCGTGTTCATCAATGTTGTATTACTGCGACATTGAGGGTGCTTGACTCCTTATCGCCATGGGTTCCATGAAAAACGGGCGCCCGAAGGCGCCCGTGAGATGTCGCGACCCAAGGGGCGGAAACCCGCCCCCGGGACTTACCACTTGTAGTTGAAGGACATGCCGTACATGCGGGGCTCGGTCCAGGAAGCGACGCGATAGTAGCTGAGGTCAATGTAATTGACGGGCTTGCGTACGTCGGCCAGGTTGCGCACCCACAGGGCGACATCGGCCCGGCCTGGTCCGCCCACTGGCACGCCGGCCAGGGTCAGGCGCGCATTCACCAGAGTCCGCGAAGGCACGAGGGTCAGGGCTGCGTCATTGGCGCCCCCTGCATTGGCGGCATAAAGGTTCTTGTTGCCCGGGATGTTATGCATCTTGTCCGTATAGGTGATGTCCATGGTGCCGCGCAGGGTGCCCCAGGCCGTCTTGGCCAGGCGACCGTCCACGTTGAAGTTGAGGGTGTTCTTCGGCGCATAGCCATTCACGCGGTTGCCGGCGGTGTCGATTACGGCACCGCTGTAGTTCAAGGTACCGGGCGTGAACCCATTGTCCATGTACTCGTCGAACCTGGCATTGATACGTCCCCAGCTCATCCCCAGGCGCCAGCCGTCGGCCACCACGAGCTGGCCTTCCAGTTCGAAGCCCTTGTAGGTGGCCTTGCCCGCATTCACGATGATGGAACTGGTTGTGCCTGGGACCAACTGGCTGGTTTGCAGGTCGGTGATCTTGTTCTGGTAGATGGCACCACTCAATGCAGCCTTGCCATCCCAGAAGTTGGACTTGAAACCCAGTTCGGTGGTGGTTGATTTTTCCGGATTAAAGGGGGTCGTCCTGGCTGCAGCAACTTGTGCCGTGGAGCTGCCGCCCGCTTCGGCAGCGAAGCCACCGGAACGGAAACCCTTGGCGACCCGGCCATAGACGTTCAGCCCGTCATTGACCTTGTAGGTCAGACTCACGGCCGGGGTGGTCGATGCAAAGGAGCGCTTCGCAGTGGCATTGAACACGGGGGGCAGGGAACCGATCTTGCTCACGTCAAAGTATGTTCCCGGTGCAACCACCGAAAGGGTGTCGCCTGCACTGGTGACACCATTGAGGGTCGTGATGCCCGCAGCGGTCATTGCTCCCCTGTAGCTTGCACCTGTACCGTACTGGCTGGAGTCCACACCCTTTTCATCGATGGAGCGGCGGATACCCAGGCTGCCTGACCACTTGTCGGTAAAGTCATAGTCCAACTGGGCAAACAGCGCCTTGGCATCGACACTGCCCGAGAAGTCCGTCGCCCAGTTCGTGCTGCCGCCACTGGTCTGAGGATTGACCGTACGGCTATTTTCCTTATAGGTGTAGTAGCCAGCCACATACTTCAACTGCCCCACGTTGCCCACCCATTGCAGTTCATGGGATTCGGTCTTGAGTTTGGTATCCCGTCCGTAGGCATAAATATTCGCGGTAATGCCGTCCAGGTCCAGCTGGTCGGACCATTTCATTTCACGGTCGGAGTAGATGTACTTGACTGTGTTATTGGCATTCACCTGATAGGACAGGGTGAGGGCATGGTTATCCGTCTTCATCCTTTCCCATTCGGCAAAACCGGGGGTCGGATTTCTGCCCGAGGGGAATTCGTCGCTTGCCCCAGCCAAGACAGCAGCCCTATTCGCCGCGCTCAACCCGCTGGCAGCACTACTGGCGGAGCCTTTCCAGCCAAAGGGCGTGTAAAGGCTGACAGGCAGCTGGACGTTGTCTACTTCGGTGTGGTCAAAGGAATAGAAAGCCTGAAGTTTCGAAGTGATATCCAGGGTGGCCGCAAGGCGGTAACTCTGCTTGTCTGTCTTGCCGGCATCTTGGCCCGTCTGGCTCTTGACATAGCCATCGCGATTCTCGTTGCGGGCGGCCAAACTCAGGTTCAGGGCGCCCATCCGGGGCAGGTCCACCGATACCCGTTCGATATGGGAACCATAGTTGCCGACATCGATGCCGACGGAACCGCCAAACACGCCGCTGGGTTTCTTGGTTACAAAGTTGATGGCGCCGGCCAGGGTGTTGCGGCCGAAGAGGGTGCCCTGGGGGCCCCGCAGCACTTCTACGCGCTCCATATCGATGATGTCGAACAATCCGCCCTGGTTTTTACCGGCATAGACGCCGTCAACATAGGTGCCGACCGCCGTATCGAGGAAGATGGACGGGGAACCGCTGCCGCTGCCTCGGATGGAAATAATGGACATGGTGCTGTTGCCCGAATTGCCATAGGTCACCATCAGGGAAGGTGCCAGGGAGGCCAGATCCTTGCTGCCCTCAATACCGCGGGTTTCCAGTTGGGAGCCGCTAATCGCAGAGACGGAAATCGGCACATCCTGCAGGCGCTCGGCGCGCTTCTGGGCAGTGATGATGACTTCTTCCAGTTTGGTGTCGTCTGCGATGGCGCCACCTGCATAGGCAGTGGCGATCAGCAGGGGGAGTAGGCGTACGGCAAGCAAGCTTTTTCGGTTACGCATTAAGTGTCTCCTCTGGTTTTGCAGGGATGTTTCACGGACATGGTAGTCACCTTGCTCAGGGCCGGCTTGGCGGATGAGCAAACCTTGCGGGACACCATGGCGTTACCCATGGTAGAGCGAGGGTTTACTGGTAGGGTCAAATGGATGCCTAGGCAGTTAATCGATGTGGTCTGTTAAGGGGCACAGATCGGGAGGGAATTCTTATGTTTTTAGTTAATTATTTGATTTTGAATTAATAAATTGGCTTGTTCATTATTGTGGCGCCGTTGCGACATAGGGTGGCCTCGGGTGCTCATGCCTATAATCGATGCCATGCTCAAGCGTATCGGGGTCCAGCATCTGCGTACCGGAATGTTCATCCAGGAATTCTGTGGCTCCTGGATGGACCATCCCTTCTGGCGCACCCGTTTCCCGTTGCGGGATCCGAAGGATATTCAGCGCATCATCGATAGCGGTATCACCGAAGTCTGGATTGATACGGCGAAAGGCCTGGATGTGCCAGCGGGACAAGCCAAGGATGAGTCTGATCGACAGATTGATCTGGCGCTGGGCCATGTTGCCGTGGAGCCTCTTATCCATAGGGCGCGGATTTCCTATGAGCAGGAAGCGGTACGCGCTGTCAAAATTTGCGCCAAATCGAAGCAGGCGGTGGCATCGATGTTTCAGGAAGCCCGGATGGGGCGGGCGTTGGATGCGAATGATGCCCTGCCGTTGGTGGAGGAAATCGCCTCATCCGTGGAACGTAATCCGGAGGCATTGATCAGTCTGGCCCGACTTAAGACCAAGGATGATTACACCTATATGCATTCGGTGGCGGTTTGCGCCCTGATGGTGTCCCTGGCCCGGCAGCTCGGACTAGGCGATCAGGAGACACGGGAAGTCGGCATGGCCGGCCTGTTGCACGACATCGGGAAGATGTACATACCCCTGGATGTTCTCAACAAGCCGGGGAAACTCACCGATGAAGAATTCACCCTGGTCAAGAGTCATCCCCAGGAGGGACACCGTGTTCTGCTGGAGGGGCAGGGGGTGGGTGCAGTCCCCTTGGACGTTTGTCTTCACCACCACGAGAAAATGGACGGCACCGGCTATCCCCATCGTCTCAAGTCTGACGAGATCAGCCGGAGTGCTCGCATGGGTGCTGTTTGCGACGTCTATGACGCCATTACCTCCAATCGTCCCTACAAGAGCGGATGGGATCCGGCGGAGTCCCTGCGCAAGATGGCTGAATGGGCCCGCGGCCATTTCGACGAGGCGATTTTTCAGGCCTTTGTCAAAAGCATGGGGATTTATCCCACGGGATCCCTGGTGCGACTGGAGTCCGGCCGCCTCGGTGTGGTCATTGAGCAGAGCGGCAAGTCCCTGCTCATGCCACGGCTGAAGGTGTTCTTTTCCACCAAGTCAGGAACTTACCTTTCCCCCGAGGTGGTGGATCTATCCCGATCCAATTGTCATGACAGGATCATGGGTCGGGAGGATGCCGCCCAGTGGGGCATCAAGAATTTGCACGAGCTCTGGACGCCGGGCTAGCAGTCCTCTGTCAGCCCGCCTCCCGGCATGGTGCTCAAGGGGAGTTCTGACCATCAGTCCGACTTCTGACGACCTGATGGGGCGATGGCTTACAGTCCTGCGTCTGCCCGCAGGGCAGCGGCCTTGTCTATGGCCTCCCAACTGAATTCTGCATCCTCGCGGCCGAAGTGGCCGTAGGCGGCGGTTTTCTTGTAAATGGGGCGGAGCAGGTCGAGCATATTGACGATGCCCTTGGGGCGCAGGTCGAAATGTCGCTTCACCAGTTCGGCGATCTTTTCGTCGGAAATTTTTCCGGTGCCATAGGTGGTGACCCAGACGCTGGTGGGATGGGAAACGCCGATGGCGTAGGAGACCTGGACCAGACACCGGCTGGCCAGGCCCGCGGCGACGATGTTCTTCGCGATATAACGGCCGGCATAGGCGCCAGAACGGTCTACCTTGGAGGGGTCCTTACCCGAGAAGGCTCCGCCGCCATGGGGTGCTGCGCCACCATAAGTGTCTACAATGATCTTGCGTCCCGTGAGGCCGCAGTCACCCTGGGGGCCGCCCACCACGAAGCGGCCGGTGGGGTTGACCAGATACTTGATCTCGCCCTTGATCAGTTCCTTGGGCAACACTGGCTTGATGATGTCCTCGATTACGGCTTCCCGGATGGCCTCCAGGCTGATGTCCGGGGCATGCTGGGTGGAGAGCACCACGGTGTCGATGGCGTCGGCCTTGCCGTCCTTGTAGCGTACCGTCACCTGGGACTTGGCATCCGGCCGCAACCAGGACAGCCGGCCATTCTTGCGCAACTGGGATTGGCGTTCCACCAGGCGGTGAGACAGGTGAATGGGCAGGGGCATCAGGGTGTCGGTCTCGTCGCAGGCATAGCCGAACATCAGGCCCTGGTCGCCGGCACCCTGGTCCAGGTTGTCGTCGTAGGCTTTATTCACGCCCTGAGCGATGTCGGGGGACTGTTTATCATAGGCTACAAGGACGGCGCAGCCCTTGTAGTCGATGCCGGACTCGGTGTTGTCGTAGCCGATTTCCTTGATGGTGTCCCGGGCTATCTGGATGTAATCAACGTTGGCGTGGGTGGTGATCTCGCCGGCCAGTACCACCAGACCGGTGTTGGTCAGAGTCTCGGCGGCCACCCGGGCATGCCTGTCCTGGGCCAGGATGGCGTCGAGGATGGCGTCTGATATCTGGTCGGCGACCTTGTCGGGGTGGCCTTCGGAAACCGATTCGGAAGTGAAGAAATACTCTTGAGACATGGTAGTCCGCTCCTAGATGAGCCCCCCTCCTGTTTGTAGCCGGCTCGACCGGCTCCGGGGGCAAGAGCAGCCGACGCTTTAGCGAAATTTTTTTTCGGGCGTCGCCACGGAGTGGCGGGCGCCTTCTCCGCCTCGCAAGTTGTCCAATTAACTCGGCGGATGAGGGGGGATTATAGCGAAGCCATGGACCGTGGGCAAAAGACGCCCTCTTCCTGGTGGGGTGTGCAAGGAGAGGGAAAAAACGCCATCGTTGGTGGAAATACACCAAGGGCCTTTTGCTGCTATCCGCTATCATTGGCACCTACACAGTGTAACGGCCAGGGGATTCCGGGGGCGCCCGTATGTTTGTAATTATCGGCTACATCATGGTTTTGGGAGCGGTACTGGGAGGGTTCATCCTGGCTGGTGGGCATGTCCACTCCCTGATTCAACCCACAGAATTGCTGACCATCGGCGGTGCCGCCATTGGGTCGTTCATGGTGGCGAACCCCCCAAAGGTGATCAAGGCGACCTTCGCGGCGGTCCCAAAGGTATTGAAGGGCTCCCATCTGAACAAGGCCCTCTACATGGACCTCCTGGCCATGTTGTATGAAATTCTGGCCAAGGTTCGTAAGGAAGGCCTGATGTCCATTGAGGGGGACATTGAGAGTCCGGACTCAAGCCCGATCTTCTCCAAGTATCCGGTCATTGTCAGCGACCATCATGTAATTGAGTTCCTGACGGATTATCTGCGCATGATGGTGGGCGGCAATCTCAATGCATTCGAAATTGAGAACCTGATGGACAATGAAATCGAGACGCACCACCACGAGGGCGAGATACCCATCCACGCTTTGTCCAAGGTGGCGGATG
The DNA here is from genome assembly GCF_902813185.1 of Denitratisoma oestradiolicum. Lineage (GTDB taxonomy): Bacteria > Pseudomonadota > Gammaproteobacteria > Burkholderiales > Rhodocyclaceae > Denitratisoma > Denitratisoma oestradiolicum. Next base: position 3,549,867 of record NZ_LR778301.1, on the reverse strand, counting down.
CGTTGCCAGCCTTCGGTATCGTGGCGGCAGTCATGGGGGTGGTGCATACCATGGAGTCCGTGGGTATCCCCCCGGCGGAGCTAGGGAAGTTGATTGCGGCGGCCCTGGTAGGTACATTTTTGGGCATCCTGCTTTCCTACGGCTTTGTTTCACCGGTAGCAACCGCGATGGAGCATAAGCTTCACGAGGAATCGAAAATATTCCAGTGCATGAAAGTGGTTCTCCTGGCCAGTATGAGCGGTTATGCCCCTCAGGTGGCGGTTGAGTTCGGCCGTAAAGTGCTCTATTCCAGCGATCGTCCAAGCTTTATCGAGCTGGAGGACGACCTCAAGGCCCGCAAGGGAAAGTGACGGGTACGCTGTGAGCGACGACTCTCAACAACCCATTGTCGTTAAACGGATCAAAAAGGGCGGCGCTGCCTCCCATGGTGGTGCCTGGAAAATCGCTTATGCGGACTTCGTAACCGCGATGATGGCGTTTTTTCTGCTTATGTGGCTACTAGGTTCCACGACCCAGGGGGATCTGAAAGGTATTGCAGATTATTTTTCAACTCCCCTGAAAGTGGCTTTGGGTGGTGGCTCAGGGGCGGGTGATTCTTCCTCGTTGATTCAGGGGGGTGGGGAGGATTTGAGTCGTGCCCATGGGCAGGTGAAGCGTGGAGATATCGATGCACCCCGGCGCAATGTCAATCTTCAGGCGCTGGAAGCGGAGTTCGAGCGCATGGAGCAGCAGCGCCTGGAATCCCTGAAGACCGACCTAGAGGATCTGATCGATTCCACGCCCACATTGAAACAATTCAAGAGTCAGATGTTGCTTGATCTGACCAGCGAAGGCCTGCGCATTCAGATCGTGGATGAGAAGAGTCGTCCAATGTTTGATTCCGCCAGTTCCGAACTGAAGCCCTATACGCGGGATATCCTGCGCGAGATCGGCAAGGCCTTGAACCGGGTTGAGAACCATCTTTCCCTCTCCGGCCACACCGATGCCACGCCCTATGCAGGAGGAGACAAGGGGTTCGGTAATTGGGAGCTTTCCACCAATCGAGCCAATGCATCCCGCCGGGAGCTGGTGGCAGGAGGGATGGCGGATTCGAAGGTCATGCGTGTTGTGGGCTTGGCCTCAACAGTGTTGTACGACAAAAGCGATCCCTATAACCCGATCAATCGGCGTATCAGCATCGTCGTAATGAACAAGCGTACCGAGGAGGCACTCTTGCGGGACGGCAAGGTTGCGGAGGTGGAAGGGGGGGCGGCTGCTGGTCGGCTTGACCAAATGGCCGTCGGCGCCGAAAAACCATAACAGGGTGTTTCTGCGAGTGTGTTGTCCGGAGCTAACCTCCCTCGGCCAGGCAACTCGTGAGAACCGGCCGAATTACGCCCCGATGTCAATATCCTGCCTCTTTTGGGGCAGTTCTAGCGATGAATTTTCCTGAAATCGGCAGTAATATCCGTACGCGGGTGTGGCGGCGCTTCGATCTTCCCCCTGCGCAAAGGTGAATACCATGTCTGATCTATTAAAGAACATCGATGCACGAACCCGTCTTGCCGGCACCAACAAGCTGGAGATATTGTTGTTCTCTCTGGGGATGGACCATCGATCCGGTCGATGCGAGACTTTCGGGATAAATGTTTTCAAGGTGCGAGAGGTGATGCGCACCCCGGCCATTACTGCGGCTCCTGACATGCCCTCATCAGTGAAGGGTATGGTCAGTCTGCGCGGCGCCTTGGTGCCTGTGGTTGATTTGGCTGAATATATAGGGATGCAGCCGGAAACCCCCCGCGACATCATGATCGTTACCGAGTACAACGGCCACACTCAGGGTTTTCTGGTGGAAACGGTGGATACCATATTGCGGCTCGACTGGTCCCAGATGCGGGTTCCTCCGGAGATGCTGACGGCGAATCTTGGTGGGTTGGTGACTGCCGTGACGGAGCTGGCGGACGGCCGCTTGGTGATGATGCTCGATGTGGAGCGTGTACTGTCGGAGACCGCGAAATACGATGATGCTTTTCTGTTCCAGAATATCGAGTCTCTGGGGAGGAATGATCTCACCGTACTGTTTGCCGATGACTCTTCCGTAGCCCGGGGGCAGATTGAACGCACTCTCGATGCTATGGGAATCAAACATATCGGCGCCATCAACGGACACGCTGCATGGGCGGAACTGCAAAAAATTGCAGCCCATGCCAAAATCAACGGGAAGCCTGTCAAGGACTACATCCAACTGATTCTGACCGACGTAGAAATGCCGGAAATGGATGGTTATATCCTGACTAAGACCATCAAATCGGACCCGCAATTTGCCGGCATTCCGGTGATCATGCATTCCTCCTTATCTTCCATGTCGAATCAACAGCTTGGGCGCTCGGTGGGTGTGGATGAATATGTTCCGAAATTCGAGCCCCTACGATTGGCGGAGACCCTGACCCGGCTCTTGCTGGCCCGTCGTCCGGAAATTGCGGCCTGAGTGGAGACGGAAATGAGTCTGATCGCACACAACGGTAACTCATTGATGGATTCCGTCGATGGGCGGACCAAACTGGCTGGTTCCAACAGGATGGAAATCCTGTTGTTTGAACTGGGAACCCATGAGACTTTTGGCATCAACGTGTTCAAGGTACGTGAAGTCAGCAAGACACCCGCGATTACCAAAGCCCCCAATATGCCTTCCGGCGTGGAAGGGCTGATCAGCCTGCGGGGGAATGTGATTCCTGTGCTCTCCCTGGCCAAGGTCATGGGCTTGACGGACGCACCACCGGAACGCGGTGGGTCGATGATGGTGACTGAATATAGCAAGCGGACCCTGGGTTTCCTTGTTCATGGTGTCGATCGCATCATTCGCGTGGATTGGGACAAGGTTCGTGCCCCCGAGTCGATTACCAGTGGGGCTCACGACTACATTACGGCGATTACCGAGGTGCAGGGCCGCTTGGTGTCCATCGTGGATGTGGAGCAAATCATGGCCAATACCTTCGGCGAAAGTGTGGTAGGTCAGATTGAGCCGCTGCACGAAGCAGACGATCTCAACGTCTTCTTTGTTGATGATTCGGCAGTGGCCCGAAAGAAAATCGCGGAAGTTCTGGAGAAGCTTTGCGTCAGGCACAAGCATGCCCAGAATGGCCTTGAGGCATGGACGCGTCTTTCGAGCATGGCAGGGGCTGCCCAGCAGAGCGGGCGCAATATCCGGGACGAATTGAGCCTGATCCTGGTGGATGCCGAAATGCCTGAAATGGATGGCTATGTCCTGACCAAGAACATCAAGTCCGATGCCAGATTCGAAGGGATACCCGTAGTCATGCATTCTTCCCTTTCTTCCGAGGCCAATCGAGCCATGGGCAAGTCGGTCGGCGTGGATGCCTATGTGGCCAAGTTTGATGCGGAGGCGCTGGCCGAGACCCTGCGCCCTCTGTTGCTGAAATCCCTGCGAGATTAATCCTGGAGAGTTTGCATGCCTGCCGATCCCAGCAAGATCAAGTTTTTGGTTGTCGATGACTTTTCAACGATGCGGCGCATCGTCCGCAACCTGCTCAAGGAACTCGGCTTCACCAACGTCGAAGAGGCGGAGGATGGCGCGGTTGCCCTGCAGAAACTAAAGGCCGGGGCCTATGACTTCGTGGTCTCTGACTGGAATATGCCGAATATGGATGGCTTGACCTTGTTGCAGACGGTGAGAGCGGATCCCCAGTTGAAGCATCTGCCCCTGTTGATGATCACCGCCGAGGCAAAGAAGGAGAACATCATCGCTGCAGCCCAGGCAGGGGCGTCAGGCTACATCGTAAAGCCTTTCACCGCTGCCACGCTCAACGAAAAGCTAATCAAAATTTTTGAAAAAACAGGGCTTTAAGATGGTCAATCCGGTCAATTTCGACGAGTCCGGCGATTCCGAGGATCTGCAAGCACTGTTTGACAGTATCGCTGTCGGTGGCGGTGGTGCGCCCAAGGCTCCGGTTGCTGCACCTGACATGCCGGCATCGGGAGACTCGGATGAATTGCAGGCCTTGTTCGATTCCGTGGCCTCCCATGTTGGAGAGCCAGCCGAGATGTCTCAGGGTAGCGTCGGTGCAAATGCCGGAGAGCGCGAAACGTTGGTGTTCAATCGACTGGGCCATATGGCCCGGCAACTCCACGATACGTTGAGGGAACTGGGCTACGACAAGATGCTGGAGGAGACAGCTCGCCAGATGCCGGATGCCCGCCAGCGTCTCACCTATATCGCCCAGATGACCGAGCAGGCGGCGAGCCGTGTGCTCAATGCCACGGATATCGCCAAACCGTTGCAGGAGGAAATGCAATCCTCGTCCGAGGCATTACGGGCACGGTGGGACCGGATGTTTGCCAATCAGTTGTCGGTTGATGAATTTAAGGCGTTGGCGGCAGATACCCGAAATTATTTTTCGCAAACCCCCACCAAGATGAAGACCGTCGGTGATCAGTTGATGGAAATCATGATGGCTCAGGATTTTCAGGATCTGACGGGGCAGGTCATCAAGAAGATTATCGAGATGGCCCAGGGACTCGAAGGCCAGTTATTGGGTGTGCTGATCGAGGCCATGCCGGGCGAGCGGAAGGTAAATGCTCCCGAAGGCTTGTTGAATGGACCGGTGACCAATGTCGCCGGCCGGGGCGATGTGGTAACCACGCAAGGTCAAGTGGATGACCTGTTGGAAAGTCTGGGTTTCTAAAATTCCTGTCGATGATGGACTTGGGCGCAGAAGGGATGAGCGATGAGTGATTTTCAAGGCATGGAAGACCTGCTCCAGGATTTTCTTGTGGAAGCAAATGATCTGCTTTCAGATGTGGACAACAAACTGGTGGATCTGGAGCAGAGACCCCAGGACCACGGATTGTTGAATGATATCTTTCGGGGATTTCATACGATCAAGGGGGGGGCTGGGTTTCTGAATGCCGGCGAGCTGGTGACGCTGTGCCATTTGACGGAAAACCTGTTTGACCGCTTGCGCAATGGCGAGCTGCAAGTAACCGGCGAAATCATGGATGTGATCCTGGAGGCTACGGGAGCGGTGCGTGAGATGTTTGGCGCGCTGGACGGCGGGGTGTTGCCCCAGGCGGCTTCACCGGGATTGATTGCCAATCTGAAAGCTGCTATCGAGGGTAAGTTGAACATGTCTTTTTCTCAGGGCGAGCCGGTGGCCGCAGTGAGCGCCCCGGAGAGTTCATCCAATTCTGAGCCGGACTGGGACCAACTCTTCAGCGCTGTCACCAGCCCAGGTAGCGGTATGGTAGTTCCGGCATCGGTGCCGAAAGCCATCGATACCCCGGAGTTGCATCATGAGGTGATCGGTGAATCACCGGAGCAGATCATCCAGGCTGCCATCGGTCGCCGCTCTGTGGACAAGTCTGGCCAGCATGGCCCCGTAGGACGCCGTGAAACGGAGAAGACCCGTGACAATTCAATACGAGTCGATACTTCGCGGCTGGATCAGGTGCTCAACCTGTCGGGTGAGATCGGACTGACCAAGAACCGGCTCACCTCCTTGCGTTCGGATATTCTGAACGGCCGTAGTGATACCGATACCCTGCATGCCTTGGATCAGGCGGTGAGCCAGTTGGATTTGCTGGTGTCGGACTTGCAGAACGCGGTGATGAAAACCCGCATGCAGCCTATTGGGCGGCTATTCCAGAAATATCCCCGCATCGCACGGGATCTGGCTCGATCCCTGGGCAAGGATGTGGAACTGGTTCTGGCTGGCGAGGAAACGGAAATCGACAAGACGATGATCGAGGATCTGTCGGATCCGATCATCCATTTGATCCGTAATGCTGTTGATCATGGTGTGGAACCGACCGAAGATCGGATCGCGCTGGGTAAGTCCGGGAAATCTCAGGTCCGGCTGGAGGCGCGCCAGGAAGGGGATCACATCGTTCTCCTAGTGGCGGACGATGGCCGTGGCATGAATGCCGAACGGTTGCGAGCGAAAGCCCTGGAGAAAGGCCTCATCACCGATGAGGAGGCCAACACGATGGATGAGCGGCAGAGCTTCAACCTCATTTTCCTGCCCGGTTTCTCGACCAAGGATGTGGCCTCCGATGTCTCCGGGCGCGGGGTGGGGATGGATGTGGTCCGCACCAATATCCAGAAACTTAACGGCTCCATCGAAATCAAGTCACAGCAGGGCAAGGGAACCACCTTTGTCATTTCCCTGCCCCTGACTCTGGCCATCCTGCCCGTGCTTCTGGTCCAGCTTGGCGCCCAGCCCTTCGCGGTTCCGTTGTCCATGGTGCGGGAGATTCTCCCAATAGAAGTGACGCAGGTCCAGGAGGTGGGGGGGAGGGCCACCATGGTGGTGCGTGGCGAAGTCATGCCTATCTACCCGCTGTCCTACATGCTGGGCTGGGCTGCGGAAGCGGTGCCCGGCTATGGTGTCCTGATGCAGTCGGCCGAACATACCTTTATCCTGGCCATTGACGGCTTCATGGGGCGGGAAGATGCAGTGATCAAGTCCTTGGAGGACTTCCGTCCCAAGGGGGTGGCAGGGGTCACGACTCTATCCAACGGCCAGATTGTCCTGATTCTCGATATGAAGGAACTGATTCAGGAGCTAGGCGAGGGGCGTGGCGTACCTCGTTCCACCTTCTTCGAGGCTCTCGAAGCAGTTGCCTGACAGGGCGCTAGAGAGAAATAACCGCCCTAAGTCTGGCTATTCGCGGATTCCCGGTTTCCCATGACGGCAATAATTGCCGCCATGGGAGATTCCGTGCATGGCTGAGGAAAGCGATCTCGAACGAACAGAGCCAGCGTCTAGTCGACGCATTGAGCAGGCTCGCGAGGAGGGGCAGGTTCCCCAATCGCGGGAGCTCACGGCTTTTCTCGTCCTGTTATCCGGAACCGCAGGCTTGTGGGCCTTGTCGGGCTTCCTGTCCCATCATGCCGAGGCCCTGCTGCGAACTGGCTTGAGTTTCGGCCGTGACGCAGCCTTTGCCCAAGACGCCATGCAGTTGCGCATGGCATCTCTCTCCATGGATGGTTTGTTGATCGCGGGTCCCATCTGTTTTATGACTGTGGTGGCCGCTTTGGTGGCCCCCTTCCTGATTGGTGGCTGGGTGTTTTCCACTAAGGCGCTGGCCCTCAATTTCACCCGCTTGGACCCCGTGGGCGGTATCCGCCGCATCGTCTCTATGCATGGCCTGGGGGAGCTAGTCAAGGCCGTCATGAAGGCCTTGCTGATCGGTGGGACGGTGTTCTGGGTCATCTGGCATCATGGTGAGGCGATGTTCTCTCTAATGGGCAACAGCGTCGAAGTCGGCATTCAGGGATTTTTCAGGATGCTCTTCGTCGCTGCGGTGGCCTTGCTGACGGGTATGGCGGTGATCACTTTGATAGATGTACCGTTTCAGTTGTGGCAGTACTACTCAAAGCTGCGCATGACCCGGGAGGAGTTGCGCCAGGAAATGAAAGAGATGGAAGGCGACCCCCATCTCAAGGCTCGTATCCGTTCCCAGCAGCGTGAAATGGCGCGCCAGCGGATGATGTCGGAGGTGCCCAAGGCCGATGTGGTTGTGACCAACCCGACCCACTTTGCCGTGGCCCTGAAATATGACACCACTGCAATGGAAGCCCCCCAGATCGTGGCCAAGGGCATGAATTTCGTCGCCCAGCGTATTCGAGAGCTTGCCGACGAACATCACGTGCCTATCATTGAGGCCCCCCCCCTGGCCCGCGCACTTTATCGCCATGCGGAGATTGGCGACCAGATTCCTGCGCCGTTGTACACCGCTGTGGCGGAGGTCATGGCCTATGTATATCAACTCAATCAGTTTATTGCCGATGGTGGTGCGAATCTGCTGCCACCTAGTCTGCCAGTGGCGCTGGCCGTGCCCGCAGACATGGATCCGGGGGTGCCTGAAGCATGAATGATTCCCTGGCTCTGACGATGAATCAGTTGTTCGGCAAGTCGAATCTGCGCGCCCTGGCCGCGCCGGCCCTGATCATCATGATTCTGGCGATGATGGTGCTGCCTTTGCCGCCCTTCGCCCTCGATCTTTTGTTCACCTTCAATATCGCCCTGGCGGTGATGGTTTTGCTGGTGGCCATGTACACCGTCAAGCCCCTAGATTTTTCCGTCTTTCCGACTGTTCTGCTGGTCACCACTCTGCTTCGCCTGTCACTCAACGTAGCTTCGACCCGGGTGGTCCTGTTGCAGGGCCATGCCGGCCCCGACGCCGCCGGCAAGGTAATCGAGGCCTTCGGTCACTTTCTGGTGGGTGGCAACTACACCGTGGGTATCGTGGTTTTCGTGATTCTCACGGTCATCAACTTCGTGGTGATCACCAAGGGCGCCGGGCGTATCGCCGAGGTGTCGGCCCGATTCACCCTGGATGCGATGCCCGGCAAGCAGATGGCCATTGATGCAGATCTGAATGCCGGCCTGATCGGCGAGGACGAGGCCCGCAAGCGCCGTTCCACGGTGGCCCAGGAAGCGGACTTTTACGGTTCCATGGACGGTGCTTCGAAATTCGTTCGGGGCGACGCCATTGCCGGCATCCTGATCCTGATCATCAATATCGTCGGCGGCCTGATAGTCGGCGTACTTCAGCACGACATGGATGCGGCCAGTGCGGCCAAGATCTACACCTTGCTGACCATTGGCGACGGACTGGTGGCTCAGATTCCGGCACTGATCATCTCCACCGCTGCGGGCCTGGTGGTTACCCGCGTGGGGGACGATGGTCTTGATATTGGCCAGCAGTTCGTTGGTCAGCTTTTCGGCAATCCGGCGGCGCTGGCCCTGACGGCTGCCATTCTCGGTGTGCTGGGCCTGATTCCCGGTATGCCCCATCTGGTGTTTCTGCTGATGGCGTTCGCCATCGGGGGGCTGGCCTATTGGAAGATCGCCCAACGGGAAGGCCAGGAGTCCTTGGCCCAAGAAGCTGCCGTTGCGGCGCCCGCAGCGGCGGCGGAAAGCCCCGAGGCCAGTTGGAACGATGTGGCGCCAGTGGACGTGCTGGGCCTGGAGGTCGGCTATCGCCTGATTCCCCTGGTGGATCAGAGCCAGGATGGTGACCTCCTCAAGCGCATCCGGGGTCTGCGCAAGAAATTCGCTCAGGAGGTGGGTTTCCTTTCCGCCCCCGTGCATATCCGTGACAATCTGGAACTGAAGCCCAATGGCTACCGCATCGCCCTGAAGGGTGTGGAAATTGGCGCCGGCGAGGCATTCCCGGGCATGTATCTGGCCATCAATCCTGGCCGGGTGGCCGGGCCGCTGCCTGGCACCCAGACCCGGGACCCGGCCTTCGATCTGCCGGCTATCTGGATCGAGTCCAATCTGCGGGATCAGGCCCATGCCCTGGGTTATACGGTGGTGGATGCTGGCACCGTGGTGGCGACCCATCTCAATCACGTCATTCTGTCCCATGCCGCCGAGCTGCTGGGACGCCAGGAGACCCAATCCCTGCTGGACCATATCGCCACCGAGGCACCGAAACTGATCGAGGATCTGGTGCCCAAGCTACTGTCCCTTTCCATCGTCCAGCGAGTGCTGCAAAATCTCCTGGAAGAGGGCGTCAATATCCGCGACATGCGGACCATCATCGAAACCCTGGCGGAACATGCCGGGCGTATCCAGGATCCCCTGGAACTGACCAGTCAGGTGCGTATCGCCCTGGGGCGCGCCATTGTTCAGCAGTTCTTCCCGGGTAAGGGTGAAATGCAGGTGATGGCAATCGAGCCAGGCCTGGAACGGGTTCTTGCCCAGGCGTTGCTGAGCGGCGGGGAAGGTGCCCTGGAACCCGGGCTGGCCGATACCCTGCTGCGGGAGACCTCTTTGGCGGCCCAGCGTCAGGAGGATCTGGGCCTGCCCCCGGTGCTGCTCGTATCCGGCCAGCTGCGCTGGTTGCTGTCCCGTTTCCTGCGACGCGCCGTTCCCCAACTAAAAGTCATCGCCAACGCCGAAGTGCCCGACTCGCGCACGATCAAGGTAACGACGATCATTGGAGCCAATAAATGACCATAAAACGCTTCTACGCGGAGACCGCACGGGAATGTCTGCGCAAGGTAAAGGACGACCTGGGGCCCGATGCCATCGTTGTCTCCAACAAAGCGGTGGAGGGCGGTGTCGAAATCACCGCCATGTCCGCCGATAGCCTTGATGCCTTGTCCCGTCAGGCGACGACGGAGCTACCGGCCCGTTCGGTAGCCAACGGCGTACCGATGGAATACAGCGTGCCATCCCCCGCCACCGATGACGATTACACGGTCAGCCTGTCCACTCAGGCGCGCAAGCAGCCGGCCTTTCGTACCTGGGAACCTCAGGGAGATGCTGACAGGCCGCGTCTTAGGCCCCTGCCTCCCCGGGAGCCAAGGCAGGATGCCAGCGCTGGCAATGGCACCGGTGCGCCAAGTCCTGCCCCGGAAGTAAAATCCCCCGTTCCCCGGCAGATCCAAAGTGCACCTCGCTCCGATAGTGACTCTTCCGATGCCAAGGTCAGCCTGCTGATGCAGGAGATGCAGGTCATCAAGGGCATGCTGGAGCAGCAACTGGCGGGTTTTGCCTGGGGGGACCTCTCCAAGAACGCCCCGGTGCGGGCGTTGTTGCTTTCGGAAATGCTGGAGGCCGGATTCTCGGGCCAGTTGGCGCGACGCATGACCCAGGAGTTGCCCGCCGACGTGGGCATTGACGAAGGACGCAAGCGTCTGATGGCGGGCCTCAACCGGCGGCTGCGAACCCTGGGTAATGAGGGCGACCTGATCGACAAGGGGGGCGTCTACGCTTTAGTGGGACCCACTGGTGTTGGCAAGACCACCTCTACGGCCAAGCTGGCAGCCCGCTGCGTGGTGCGTTATGGGGCCGATCGTGTGGCCTTGCTGACTACCGACAGCTACCGTATTGGCGCTCATGAGCAACTCCGGATCTATGGCCGGATTCTTGGTGTGCCGGTCCACATCGTGCGGGACGGCGAAGACTTGCGCCATACCCTGTCCGATCTGCGTGACAAACACATGGTTCTGATCGACACGGTGGGGATGAGTCAGCGTGATCGCATGGTAGCTGATCAAGCCGCCATGCTGACCCGGGCCGGTGAAGTGAATCGACTGCTGCTGCTCAACGCCACCAGTCGTGGCGATACCCTGGACGATGTAATTCGGGCCTATGCCGGAGAGGATCTGGCGGGTTGTTTATTGACCAAGGTCGACGAGGCGGCCTCTCTGGCGCCAGCCATTGACGCCTTGGTCCGTCACGGCTTGTTGCTGGCCTATATGGCCAATGGCCAGCGGGTTCCCGAGGATATGCATTTGCCGAACCGCAGTTATTTGCTGCATCGTGCCTTCAAGCAGCCACCCGCCGTATCGCCGCATCGCTTGCAGGAGAATGAAGTTGGCATGGCGCTGACCCGCCAGCAGTCGGTGCCGGCATCCTCGGAGAACCACCTTGTCTGAATTGGACGGCGGGAGCGATCAGGCGGCGGGTTTGCGGCGCCTGTTCGGTAGTCCGAGCGCCCAGGTGATTGCCTTTGCTCCCGGTGTCGCGGACGTGAAGCAGGGGGCGTTTCTCGCCCGAACGGCCACCATGCTCGCCGGTATGGGGCAAGGTGTTGCAGTCGTGGATGAAAATGGCGGCAGCGATGGCCCTCTGGCGTCCCTGGGGGTTGCCGAGGGCCATGATTTGTTCCAGGCCCTGACCGGCGAATGTACGGTGCGCCAGACCATGGTTCATGTGGCCCCCTTATTGCGTGCCGCGTCGGCGAGGCGGGCAGCTCGCGTCATGGAACGGGGGGAATATGGCCTGTCTGAGCGCTACGCGGCTTTCCTGGCAGAAGCGAAGCGGGATGCGGCCTACGTCTTGATCAACTGCGCGAGGAGGGCCAAGGGGGCCTCTCTGTCACCCTTGGCTATTGATGCCCGACATGTGGTGGTGGTGACTACCGCCGCTGCCGCATCCATTACCGCAGCCTATGCCTTGATCAAACGTATCGTTGGCGAGCGGGGCCATGGCGGGCTGCATCTTGCCGTTACCGGTGCCAGTGACGAGGGCGAGGCACGTGTCGTCTTCGCCAATATGCAACGAGTGGCCAGGGATCATCTTGGTGTGACCATCGACTACCTCGGATATGGCCGAGAGCATCTTGCCCATGGCTTGACCCGGCACCTGCCGCCCGGCGTGGAGTCACCGACCCGAAATCCGCTTCCGCTGCCTCGACAAGCCGTGGCGGCGCGGGATTCGGTGATATAGTTGGCCACTACAACGGCTTCCATGTTCATCGATGTACACCGCCCAAGGTGCCCTCGAACGAGAGCAACTCGTCCGCCAATATGCCCCGTTGGTCAAGCGTATTGCCTACCATCTCATGGCGAGACTACCCGCTAGTGTCCAGGCCGAGGATTTGATCCAGAACGGCATGTTGGGCCTGCTCGATGCGTTGACCCGCTTCGAGGATGGGCAGGGCGCCCAATTCGAGACCTATGCGGTACAACGTATCCGGGGAGCCATGCTGGACGGCTTGCGCGAAAACGACTGGCTGCCCAGGGGGGTGCGGCGTGAAATGCGCCGGGTGGAAGTCGCGATTCAGAAACTGGAGCACCACCATGGCAGGCCTCCCTCCGAGGGGGAACTGGCGGAAGCTTTGGGCCTAGCCTTGGACGATTATCAGAAACTGCTACAGGAGGCCCGAGGCCATCAGCTGCTCTACCTTGAGGACATGGGGGGCGACAGGGGCGAAGGCTATCTTGAACGCAATGTCGCCAGTGATACTGTCGACCCTTTGCGGGCGCTCGAAGACGCCGACATGCGGGCGGCCTTGGTCAGTGCCATCGCGGCCCTACCCGAAAGGGAGAAGCTGATGATGGCCCTCTATTACGAACAGGATCTCAACCTGCGGGAAATCGGAGAGGTCATGGGCGTTACAGAATCCCGCGTTTGCCAGATTCACACCCAGGCTGTCGCCAGATTGCGGGTAGCTGTGATGGGTGAATACCCACCACAGCCGAAGGCGAAGCGAGGGAGCAAACCCAAGGGCGCGCCGGCCTGAATATGGACATCATCAGCGTTGTCGGTCTGCTGGTTGGTCTTGCCGCAATCATCGGGGGGCAGATCCTTGAGGGTGGGCATCTGGGCTCCCTGGTGCAGCCGACGGCATTTGTGATCGTGATGGGGGGTACCCTGGGGGCCGTGTTGCTGCAAAGCCCCCTCCATGTTTTTCTGGTTGGCATGAAAATGGGCCGCTGGATATTTTTCCCCCCCACGGTGCTTCCACAGACACTGATCAATGATGTCAGCCGCTGGGCTCATATTGCCCGCAAGGAAGGGCTACTGGCGCTGGAGGCACAGACCGCCTCCCTGGAGGATCCGTTCCTGCGCAAGGGCCTGCAACTTTTGGTGGACGGGGCTGAACCGGATCGCCTCCGGGAAGTTCTGGAGGTGGAGATTGGCTCCTACGAAGCGGACCTGAAACTGGCCGCGAAGATATGGGAATCGGCCGGTGGCTATTCGCCGACCATCGGCATCCTGGGCGCGGTCATGGGCCTGATCCACGTTATGGAAAATCTCTCCGATCCTTCCAAGCTGGGAGCCGGGATCGCGGTGGCCTTCGTAGCCACCATCTATGGTGTCGGTGCCGCCAATCTCATCTTCCTGCCCATTGCCAAGAAGCTTCTGACGAATGTATCGCGTCTGGTCGCCTACCGTGAAATGTATGTGGATGGCCTGGTGGGGATCGCCAATGGCGATAATCCCCGCTTGATTGAGAGCCGTTTGCAGGGCTATCTTGCTTGAATGAATCCCATGCCCCGAAAACGGCGTCACGAAGAAGAAAACGAGAACCACGAGCGCTGGCTGGTGTCCTACGCCGATTTCATTACCCTGCTGTTTGCTTTTTTTGTCGTGATGTATGCTGTATCTTCGGTCAATGAAGGTAAATATCGGGTTCTTTCAGACTCCCTGACTTCTGCTTTCAGAAACATTCCGGGAGATACCGGAGGGGCTACGGTAGCCATTAACCCCAATGCTCCCCTGTCCATATCAATTCCCCTGCGCAAGCCTCAGCCAGGAATGAAGGGTGATGAAACTATTCGGCAGAACCGGGACAAGATACGAACCATGGCCAAGGACATTAAGGGTGCGCTGGCGCCCCTGGTCCAGGATGGGCGCGTCAGAGTCACTGAAAGCGCCCGAGGTATTACTGTGGAAATAAATGCCAGCGTTCTTTTCGCCCCCGGGGATGCGGCTCTGGACCCGGTGGCGGTCAGCGCCTTGCGGGCCGTGGCCAGAATTCTTGCGGCGGCGAGCTTTCCTATCATCGTAGAAGGACATACCGACAATACGCCCATTAGTACCCCGCAGTTCCCTTCCAATTGGGAACTATCGGGCATGCGAGCCTCTTCTGTGGTGCGGTTATTTATCGAAAATGGTGTTGATTCGCGCCGCCTGACCGCCACCGGTTATGCCGATCAGCGTCCCGTGGCTGATAATTCCGACGCCGACGGACGCCAGCGCAACCGGCGGGTGGAAATTACCCTTGAGGCACAGAATCCAGATAATCCGGTGGAAGTTCCGGTCGGACGTTAAGCCAGCTCAAGCGCTTCCCAGCTTGCGGCCCGCGCCGCTGACATGGGTCTGGCCGTCAGGGCCATAGAGTGCGGCGCGATTGGTTGCTGCAGTCAGAATCGAGAGGGCTTGCTGATTACTGCTCAGACGTTCGGCGATGAGCTTGCCGTTGAGTTCATTGAGCCGCCGGGCTTCCGCGGCTGTATTCAGTAGGGACTGCCAATCCGATCGGGCCGAGGCCTGTTGCGTGGCCAGCCAAGCATCCATACCTTGCCGCCCCTCCGGTAGCCCGGCCCGGCGCAACGATTGCTCACGGGCGTTACTCAGGGCATTGAGGCGATCAGCGATTCCGAGCTTGGCGGTTGCCAAGGACTCGAAACCTTCCACGACACCTGTAACAAGGGCTTGCTGTTCCTGCTGTAGCAGGGCAGTGAACTCGGCGACTGCTGCGAGTTCGTTGCTAAGCAGGCGAAGAATATCCCCTTTGTTGTGCACGCCGGTCAGGGCAGTCAGGACCCGGAACGGCCATGCAGCATCTGACGGACACTATCCAGCAATCCATCCGCAATCTTTTCAGGGTCCACCTTGAAGCGCCCCTCGGCAATTGCCTGCTTGATTTCCGCTACCCGCTTGAAATCGACCACAGTCGCCCCCCCCGCCAAGGCTTCCGTCCCGTGCAACTGGGAGGACAGGGAGGAAATCTGCACCTGCGATCCGCTTTCCGGTATCTGCCGAGGAGGTGTCGGTGTCGAGCGCACAGACACCTTTGGCCCGGCAGATGGGCGGCCGATGGAGCTGACGGGGTTGTCGACCTTCACGATGAAATCCTTTCCTCTCAGGGATCGCTGACTCTGGTAACGGACAAAGTTCAGAATACTTTAGAGCAACGACTATGAAAATAATGCTCTTCGATTGTATCAGTAAGTGATTTCCACCATACCGCCATTTTGCGCCAGGCCACTTACGATCTGACCGCTGGCGGTTCTCACCCTTACTACCTGACCTTCTGCCGCACCATTGAGGGCCTGTCCTTCGCTGGAAACCTGAAATCCTGTTCCTTTCGATACTATTTTGACCGTCTGCCCTGCTTGAATCACCGGGGCCTGCCGCAGCAAATCGCTGCGCAGGGGGCGTCCAGCGGCGGTCGGCATGATCAGTGTGCGCCCCAGCGCCAGGCGGGAGTCGGTAATCAGGTTGCCGGGCAGGTCGGTAAGGTCTCCCGATTGCGAGGCAAGGTCACCCTCACCCAGTATCTGGCCGGCACTCAATGCACGGGTGGCAACAAGATACTCACCCTTCACCTTTACGTGGGCGGAGACGTATTGGCTCCAACCCCCTTCCTTCTGACAACGGACCACTACATTGGTGCGGCCCCAGGCCCTTCCCCCGGGAGGGAGGAAAGTCTCAAGGGCTTCACAAGGCAATAGCTGGTTCCGTGGGTCTACAGGGCCCACGGTGATACTGACTTGCCCCGGCAGGCCCCGGGTCTGAGACTGAAGGAACCCTTCCACGGCCTTCCGGATTGACAGAGGATCCTGATGGGCTCCGGCCGGGACAGCGATGAGGAGTGCTGCCAGCAGGGCGAGATGACATGACTTCATGGGGGGATTCAATCATGGCGTGCCCCAGGCGCGCAAGCCAATGGACTCTTCTAGAGTAACCCAGTGCCGGCAATTGTTGCCGAGGTATCGCCGTATTGCCGCCAAAGGTCGAGGTGGAAGGCCGTGGTTAAGGGAAGAAGAGCTCAGGAGCAATGAATTTCCTGCTGGCACGGTAGCTGCATTACGGCAGGTAGGTAAAAAACTTGAGTCCAAGATGATTGATCGTATCGACAGCGAGTTTCGGGTTCAGCACACGGCATTGAACCTGCGGTCCTATCGCCAGGAGTTGCTGGCTTCGAACATCGCCAATGGCGACACCCCCCATTACAAGGCGCGGGATTTTGACTTCAAGTCCTCACTGGCCAATGCCTTGGGGGGGGCGAGCCGGGGCGCGCTGACAATGAGCCGCACCGCTGCAGGCCACCAGGATTCCTCCGTGGGCGGCCGTGACGGTGTCGACGTGCAGTACCGCAACGAATATCAGGGTGCGGTGGATGGCAATACGGTGAATATGGACGTGGAAAGGGCGGCATTTACCGAGAATGCAGTACAGATTGAGGCAATGCTGACTTTCATGCGCAGCAAGTTCAAGGATATGCAGACGGCCATCCAGGGCCAGTGAGGTAGCTCGCCATGTTCAACATTCTGTCGATTTCCAGTTCCGCCCTGACCGCCCAGTCGGCCCGTCTGAATGCGGTATCGAGCAACCTGGCCAATGCCGATAGCGTGGTGGGCGCCGATGGGCAGCCCTACCGGGCCAAGCAGGTGGTGTTCAAGGCTATCCCCATGGGGAATGGACAGGGCGTACAGGTGACACAGGTGGTGGACAGCGCGGCGCCCCTGCGTATGACCTACGATCCCAACAGTCCTGCGGCCAACGAAGAGGGTTATGTGGCGATGCCCAATGTTAACGTGGTGGAGGAAATGGTGAACATGATCTCCGCTTCCCGGGCCTACCAGACCAATGCCGAGGTGATGAGTACTGCCAAGTCGTTGATGTTGAAGGTTCTGGCGATTGGTCAATAAGGAGTATTGAAATGGCAACGACAAATTCGGTCGCCGACGGTTCCAACGCTGCCCTGTTCGCATCCCTGAGCGGTTCGGGGTCGAGCACCAGCAACAAGTCACAAATCAGCGAATCCCAAAACCGCTTCTTGAAATTGCTGACCACGCAACTCAAGAACCAGGATCCGATGAACCCTCTGGACAACGCCCAGATGACCTCCCAGATGGCCCAGATCAGCACCGTGGACGGCATCGAGCGATTGAACGCCACCTTGCAGAAATTGATCAGCAATTCCGCCGACAGCCAGGCCATGCAGGCTGCCGCTCTGGTGGGGCATGGCGTATTGGTGCCGGGCTCCGGGATGGATATGGCCAAGGGAATGGCCTTTGGCGGTGTTGAACTGGGGTCCGCCGCCGATCAGGTAACCGTCACCATCAAGGATGCTAATGGTATTCCGGTACGGACCCTGCAACTGGGCGGCATGGATGCTGGCTCCCACAGTTTCCAGTGGGATGGCAAGGCCAACAGTGGCGCAGACGCGGCCGATGGCGCCTACACCATCAGTGTCACAGCCATTCGCGGCGCTGACAAGGTTACCGCCAGTGCGCTGTCAGTGGGACTGGTTTCAAGTGTGGAGCGCACTGCCGCAGGCGTGGTCCTGAATGTGGGGCAGCAGGGTAGTTTCGCGATGTCGGATGTGCGGGAAATTCTCTGACCGCGCGGATCTAACAGGAGACAGCAATGGGCTTTCAACAAGGTTTGAGTGGACTGAACGTATCGGCCAAGGCGCTGGATGCGATCGGCAATAACGTCGCCAACGCCAATACGGCGGGCTTCAAGTCATCCCAGGTGCGGTTCGCCGACGTATTCGCATCTTCCTTGTCGGGAGGTGGCGGCACCCAGGTCGGTATTGGCTCTTCCGTGGCAGCCATCGCTCAGCAATTTACCCAGGGCAACGTCACTGCCACCAACAATCCCCTGGATCTGGCGATCAACGGTTCCGGCATGTATCGCATGTCCAGCAGCGGGACCATTTCCTACACCCGGAACGGGCAGTTCTCGGTGGACAAGGATGGTTTCGTCGTCAGTTCTGGGGGGCAGCGTCTGACCGGTTACTCAGCCGATGCTACCGGCGCCATCGTGCCCGGGGATTATGTGGACATTCAGGTGTCTACCACCAATATTCCTCCCAAGGTGACATCCGCCAGCCAGGTCCAGTTGAACCTGGACTCCCGTGCTACGGCACCGGTTGCCATGTCTGCCGGTTCTCTGACCGCAAATACCGCCCTGGCGACCACCGTGACGATTGCCGCCGCCACGCCCAACAATCAACTGGACATCTGGGTAGATGGGGTTCTGGCCAGCGTGACCATCCCGGACGGTAATTACACGCCTGCCGATATGGCGACGACTTTGTCCAGCCTGATCAATACCGCATTGGGTACTTCAGGAGCGAGCGTGGACGTCACTACCAACGCGGGAGGCAAACTGGTATTCACCTCCGGTAGCCTGGGAACCGTCGGCAGCAATTCGCGCGGTTCCTCCATCAGCATTGCCGCCAGTTCCAACGCCGATGTCATCCTTGGAAATCTGCCTACCGGAGGACCCGTGCTGGGGACGGCGACGCCGACCCCAGGTGCCTATACGGGCATCACCCCGGTGACTTTCCCTTTGACCATCACCACCGGACAGAACGACAGTTTTTCCCTCTACATCGACGGCACCCTTTACAACGTGACCCTGCCACCGGGGAATTATCCGGATCCCGCTGGTGTGATTACAGCGCCCGATCTGGATTTGCTGGACGAAATCAATAGCGAGTTGGGGTTGACTGCCCCTGTTGCACCTATCGGTGCAACGTTGGATGGATCGGACAACCTGGTGATTACTTCGCCCACCACCGGTACGGCCTCATCGGTATTCGTGACCGGAGGCAATGGGGTGTCGGACCTGTTCGGGACGAGCAACGGCGCGGACAATTTCGATGCCAGCAACACCCTTAGCTATACCGGCTCCACGGCACAAACGGTCTATGACTCCCTGGGGAATCCCCACAACCTGACGATGTATTTCGTCAAGACCTCCGCCGGTAATGGCTGGCAGATGTATACCACCCTCGATGGCGGCGGACAGTCTGGGCCTGTGACCCTTGACTTCACTACGGCAGGCGCTCTGGCCACGGACATGCCTCTGACCCAGACCTTCACCCTGAACAACGGCGCCACCAGCCCCTTGACCTTCACCCTTGACCTGAGGGGAACGACTCAATACGGCATCAGCTTCGGCGTGAACCAATTGTTGCAGGACGGCTTCACCTCCGGACGTCTGTCGGGGCTGTCAGTGTCGGGAGACGGCATCGTCCAGGGTCGGTATTCCAACGGCAAGGCACGCAACATGGGGCAGGTGGTCCTGGTGAATTTCAACAATCCCAATGGCCTGCTCTCCATGGGCGGTAACCAGTGGGCGGAGACCGCCGAGTCCGGCCAGCCCATTCCTGGCACGCCGGGCCAGGGCAGCCTGGGGTCGATCCAGTCGGCCGCCGTGGAAGAGTCCAACGTGGATCTCACCAAGGAACTGGTGGACATGATCACCCAGCAGCGGGTCTATCAGGCCAATGCCCAGACCATCAAGACCCAGGACAGTGTGTTACAGACCCTGGTGAACCTGCGCTAATCCATGATGTCCACCACCCTCAATCGTAGCGAGCGCCACCGCCGGGCCGCCCCAAGGCGGCGCAGCCAGGACATGGAGCGTGCAGCGCACGCGAACCGTCGTCACCCCCCTCCACGGGAAGGGGCCGGGGGAGAGGTTCATAATGGATAGACTGATCTACACCGCCATGAGCGGTGCCAGCCAGACCATGAACCGTCAGGCGGCAGTGGCTCACAATCTGGCCAATGTTTCCTCCACAGGCTACCGGGCGGAGGAGCATCGTCTGCGTGCCGTACAGGTGCAGACCCACAATGCGCCCGCGGCCCTGCCGACCCGTGCCTTCGCGGTGGATGCCAGCACCCATACGGACTTCAGCTCGGGGCCTTTGCAATACACCGGCCGCAATCTGGATTTGGCCGTCGAAGGCAAGGGCTGGATCGCGCTTTCCCTGCCCGATGGTACCGAGGCCTATACCCGCAACGGCAATCTGGAGTTGAACGTCAATGGGGTGCTGCAAACTCGCGGCGGCATTCCGGTGATGGGGGATGGTGGCCCGATCTCCGTGCCGCCGGATTCCAAGATCGCTGTGGGCAAGGACGGCACGGTTTCCGTGATTCCGGAAACCGGCGCTCAGAACACGGTGAATGCCATCGGCCGGGTCAAGCTGGTGAATCCTCCGGAAGAAACCCTGGTTCGCGGGGGCGACGGCCTGTTCCGACTCAAGGAAGAGGGCGCATCCCCTCCCGATGAAAAGGTCAGCGTGGCCAATGGCTATCTCGAGAACAGCAACGTCAATCCGGTGGATCAGATGGTGAGCATGATTTCCCTGGCCCGCCAGTTCGAGATGCAGATGCGGATGCTGTCCTCCGCCGAGCAGAATGATCGCGCCGCCACCCAAGTGATTTCCAGCCGATAGGACTGAGCCATGATTCGTTCCCTCTGGATTGCCAAGACCGGCCTGGATGCCCAGCAAACCCAGCTTGATGTCATTTCCAACAACCTGGCCAACGTCGGCACCAACGGCTTCAAACGGTCTCGAGCCGTATTCGAGGATTTGCTATACCAGAACCTGCGTCAGCCGGGCGCCCAATCTTCCCAGCAAACCACCATCCCCTCCGGTCTGATGCTGGGGGTTGGTGTTCGTCCCATCTCCACGGAACATATCTTTACCCAGGGCAGTCTGCAAAAAACCGAAAACACTCTGGATATCGCCATCAACGGTCAGGGTTTTTTCCAGATTCAGATGCCTGATGGCACCCTGTCCTACACCCGGGACGGTGCCTTCCAGAAGGACAGCACCGGCCAGGTGGTGACCTCCAGCGGCTATCCTCTGTCGCCGGCCATCACCATTCCCTCCAATGCCACTTCGGTGACTGTCAGCCGGGATGGCATTGTTTCAATCCTGCAGGCCGGCTCCAGCACACCTACCCAGATCGGTACGGTGCAACTGGCCACTTTTGTTAACCCGGGTGGCCTGCAAAGCGTTGGCGAGAACCTGTTCGTGGAAACAGCCTCCTCCGGTACACCGACGCCTAATACTCCGGGTACCAATGGCGCGGGGCTGATCAATCAGGGTTATGTGGAAACCTCCAATGTCAATGTGGCCGAGGAGTTGGTCAGTATGATCCAGACTCAGCGGGCCTACGAGATGAACTCCAAGGCCATCAGTACTTCGGACCAGATGCTGGCCCGCCTGACCCAGCTTTAAGCAATGGGGGGAACCATGTTCAGAATATCTGTACTGATATTGATGGCAATGGTCCTGGCTGGCTGCATCACCACAGTGCCGCCCACGGCCATTCACCAGCCGATGACAGCCCGTCCCGAGCCCCGTTCCCTGGCCGCGCAGCGAACCGGAGCTATCTACAGCGTTGCCAGCGCCCGTCCCCTGTTTGAGGATCGGCGCGCCCGTTTCGTCGGTGACATCATCACCATCAACGTGGCGGAAAAGGTTCAGGCCTCGAAGAAATCCGGCACCACGGCCGAACGTTCCCAGTCCCTGGAAGCGGGGGTGCCCACCCTGACAGGAGTTCCGTTCAAGGGGGCTACCGGACTGAGTGTCGAGGCATCGAGCAGCAACAAGTTCGGAGGCAAGGGAGAGAACAGTTCCACTGCGGACTTTACCTCCACCATCACAGTCACCGTGATTGAGGTGTTGCCCAACGGCAACTTACTGGTGTCCGGCGAGAAGCAGATTGGATTGAAGGAGGGCGAGGAATTCGTCCGCTTCTCCGGCGTGGTCAATCCCACCACCATCACCACCGCCAATACCGTGCAATCGACGCAGGTGGCCGATGCCCGGATCGAATACAAGGCCAATGGCTTTGTGGATGATGCCCAGGCCATGGGCTGGCTGGGACGTTTCTTCCTGAGCTATCTGCCGTTCTGACGAGGTATCCATGAGCCTGACCCACAAGATACTGATTGCCCTGATGTGGGTCCTGGCCGGCCTGATGGTGGCTGATGCGGCCCGGGCCGAGCGCATCAAGGACCTGGCTTCGATTTCGGGTGTGCGCAACAACCAGCTCATCGGCTACGGCTTGGTGGTAGGCCTCGACGGCAGTGGCGACCAGACCACCCAGACTCCCTTCACGGTGCAGAGCATTGTGAACATGCTGTCCAACATGGGGGTGACCCTGCCACCGGGCACCAGTCTTCAGCTCAAGAACGTGGCGGCTGTCATGGTCACGGCTACCCTGCCACCCTTCTCACGCTCTGGCCAGCAGATCGATGTTACGGTTTCCTCCATGGGCAACGCCAAGAGCCTCAAGGGGGGCACCCTGGTGCTGACCCCTCTCAAGGGTGCCGATGGCCAGGTCTATGCGATGGCCCAGGGCAATGTGGTGGTGAGCGGTGCCGGGGCAGCTGGTGGTGGCTCCAAGGTCACGGTCAATCATCTTTCGGTGGGGCGCGTGGCCGGCGGTGCCACGGTAGAACGGGAGGTGCTGACCCCTCTGGGTGAAGGCGAGTTTGTCTATTTCGACCTCAACGCAGCGGACTTCGGCACGGCCCAGCGCATGGTGGAAGCCATCAACCGCCAGAGTCCGGGGACGGCCACGGCCATGGATGCCCGACAGATACGGGTGCGGGCGCCGGTCGGCTCCGATGCGCGGGTTTCCTTTTTGGGCGTACTGGAGAGTATTGAATTGCAACCGGCCCGCTTGGCTGCCAAGGTGATCATCAACGCCCGGTCCGGCTCCGTGGTGATGAATCAGGCTGTGATGCTGGAGAACTGCGCCGTGGCCCATGGCAATCTGACCGTCTCGGTCAATGCCAGCAATGCCGTGAGCCAGCCCAATCCCCTGGCGGGGGGGCAGACGGCGGGCGTGACCAATGCCCAGATCGAGATTCGGCAGGATGCCGGTTCCCTGTTGCATGTGCAGTCCGGCGCCAGTCTGGCCGATGTGATCAGGGCCCTGAATGCCATTGGCGCCAATCCTCAGGATCTGGTGGCGGTGCTTCAGGCCATGAAGTCGGCCGGGGCACTGCGGGCCGAACTTGAAATCATCTGACAGGCAGATATTGCCGTGCTGTTCGGACGATTGCCGGCAGCGCGTGGATGAGAAGCTGCGCGAGCCATGAATTCCTCCAGTGTTGAGCCGAACATTTTTGATGTCGGCCGTCTTGCCTCCCTCAAGCGTCAGGTCAAGGGTAATGATCCCCAGGCCCTGAAGGAGGCTGCCCGCCAGTTCGAGGCCCTGTTTCTCCAGATGGTCCTCAAGTCCATGCGGGACGCCACGCCGAAGGAAGGCATGTTCGACAGCGAACAGACCCGGATGTACGAGTCCCTGCTTGACCAGCAATTGACCCAGGTGATGGCGGGCAAGGGCGGTACCGGTCTTGCAGCGATGATAGAGAAGCAACTGACCCGCGCCAGCGGCGATCCGGAGGCGATGGAAGGAGGGCTTCCCCTGACGCCCGAGTTGCGCCCCCTGTCATTGGAAAAACCGGCGCCCACCTTGAGGATCGATCCTTTGGGCCGGAGCGACGGGGCGGTCACTCCGGTCACCGTGGCTGGTGGTGCCAACCAGTTTGTGGACAAGGTCTGGCCCCATGCCCAGGAAGCTGCCCGCAGTTTGGGTATCCCGCCCCATTTCCTGGTGGCCCAGGCGGCCCTGGAGACGGGCTGGGGCAAGTCCGAGCCGCGCTTTCCCGATGGTCGCCCCAGCTATAACCTGTTTGGCCTCAAGGCTGGACGGTCCTGGACCGGGCCCGTGGTGGAATCCGCCACCATCGAATACGTGGATGGTGTTCCACAGCGGCAGGTGGAGCGTTTCCGCGCCTATGCCTCCTATGGTGAGGCCTTTGCCGATTATGCCCAACTGATGGCATCGAGCCCACGCTATGCCGCAGTCCGGGGCAGTCAGGAGGGCACAGCCTTTGCCCATGGCCTGCAACGGGCCGGCTATGCCACTGATCCCATGTACGCAGTCAAGCTGGAGCGCATCATCTCTGGCGCCACATTGCGCCAGGCTCTGATAGGCTGATTTTCCGCTTCACCGGGTCCATGGCACGGGGGTTGCTCAACCCCAGCCAGGGATTCAACTTCCGGCAAGCCTTGCCGTAGTTAACGGGAAACGGAATACATCATGGGTAGCGGCCTTCTCAATGTCAGCGTGTCAGGTCTCAATGCGGCCCAGATGGGCATTTTGACGACCAGCCACAACATCGCCAATGCTTCGACTCCCGGCTTCAATCGTCAGACAATCTCCCAGTCGACCAACACACCCGTACTCACCGGAGCGGGTTTCCTCGGGCAGGGCACCAATGTTGACACCGTGCGACGTGTGTACAACGATTTCCTCGCCGGGCAGGTATTGAATGCCCAGACCAATGCGGCCGAGTTGGAAACCTACGCGAACCAGATCGCCCAGATAGATAACCTGCTGGCGGATCCCAGCGCTGGACTGAGCCCTGCCTTGCAAGGTTTCTTCAAGGCCCTCGATGAGGCTGCTGCAAACCCGTCTTCGATTCCCGCCCGGCAGGCCATGCTTTCTGCCGGTCAGGGGCTGGTGGCACGCTTCCAGGGGCTGGACCAGCAACTGGAAGACATGCGCAGCGGTGTGAATACCCAGGTTCGTAGCGAAGTGACGACAATCAATTCCTATATCGCCCAGATCGCCGACGTCAATCAGCGCATCATCGTCGCTCAGGCGGGAGGGAGTCAGCCTGCCAATGATCTCTTTGATCAGCGTGACAAGCTGGTGTCCGATCTCAACAAGGAAATTCGCATCACCACTCACGTGGAAACCGATGGCAGCTACAGCGTCTTCTTCGGTTCCGGTCAGCCTCTGATGGTGGGTTCCCAGATTTATCAGTTGCAGGCGATACCGGATCGGGAGGACACGACCAACTTCCAGATTGGATTGCTGAGTCCGGCAGGCAACGCGGAGGTGATTCCGGAGTCCCTGATCACCGGAGGAAATCTGGGGGGGCTACTGAATTTCCGCACCGGGACCCTGGACCCGGCCCAGAACAGCATTGGCCGCATCGCTTTTGCCGTGGCAACGAAATTCAACGCCCAGCATTCCCTGGGACAGGATCTGACGGGGGACATGGGCGGGAACTTTTTCGATCCCATCCAGCTTTCGACGCTCGGCGCACCCACCAATATCGGTACGGGCATCCTGACCGCCAATGTCATCAGTAGCGATTACTCCCTGAGCTACGATCAGGGCCTGGGGGGATATGCCATTACTCGCCTGGCCGATGATCAAATGCTGGGTGTTTTTTCGGATCTGCCCCAGGTTGTGGATGGAATCCGTTTTTCCCTGTCCTCCGGTGCGCCCGCCAATGGCGATGTCTTCTTGGTTCGCCCTGATGCCCCACCCATGGACCGGGTTATTTCCTTCGCCACCAATACGGGTAGCGCGACGCTGGCATCCACCGGCTCGAATATTCAGACCATGACTGCCAGCGACTATCGTCTGACGCTCACCGGAGTCAACAGCTTTACCCTGGAACGGATATCGGACCATCAGTTCTGGAAGGGTGTGGGCAGTGATCAGGCGGAGGCGCTGGTCGATCTGATGACCAATGCCGCGCCCCAGGGTTTCGACCTGGAGTTGAGCGGTGCCATGCAGATCAATGACAGCTTTCTGGTCCGCCCCACCCGCCATGGCGCCCGGGACATCGCACTGGCCACAACGGATCCGCGAGACATCGCGCTGGCTGCGCCGATCCGCACCTCCGCAGGCCTGTCCAATGCTGGCACGGCGGCCATCAGCGCTGGCGTGGTCGATGATACGTCGGTGCGGCAGGCGGCCCCTTTCTCGGTCGTCTATGAGGCCGCCAGCAACAGTCTGGTGGGTTTCCCGGTCGGCTCGCTCGTCCAGGTTGGTGCGATCCGCTATCCCATCACGACGGCGACGACCCGAGTTCCCTATGCACCGGGACTGTCCATCAATATCAACGGTTTGGCTGCGACCATCACCGGCATACCTCAGGATGGTGACGTTTTTACTTTTTCCCCCAATATCACTCCCCCCATCGCGCCGCCCGGCGTGGGGAACACCGGTTTCGCCACGCTGTTCGGCATGCCATCGCCATCAACCCTGGCGGGTCCTCAGGGGGTGGCAACGGCGGGGGTGACATTGCCGGCTTCGTTCACTGTTGCTGCAGGGAACAACGACCAGTTCAACATTGCCCTGGATGGAGGCGCCGCCGTCACTGCCACCATTCTGCCGGGTACCTACACCCCCGCGACCCTGTTGACTGCGGTGCAGACCGCCCTCAATACGGCCCTGGGGGCCGCGCCCCCGGCGGCCGGCTCGGCCACGGTCAGCCTGAACAGCAGCAACCAGTTGGTGGTCATCTCTACCACGGTAGGGGCTGGTTCGGCGGTGGCTCTGTCCAGTGCCAGCAACCTGGGCACCGGACTGATGGTTTCGGCTCTGGCGCTGACCAACAGCAGCCTGCCGGCGGCGCCGATCACCCTGACCTATCGCCAGGCGACCACCGTACCAGTATTGCCGGATCGACTCGTCGGTTTCCCCGTGGGTAGCATGGTTACGGTGACTCCATCGGGTGGGCGGCCAACGACTTACACGATCGGTCAGACAACGGATTACGTTCCCTACACCTCGGGGTCGGAATTGGCCTTCAATGGCCTGCGGTTCTCCATCAGCGGTCCGGCGGTGGAGGGAGATCTTTTTACCGTGGGCCCCAATCCCTCCGGCGTGTCCGACAATCGAAATGCCGGGCTACTGGGCGCCTTGCAGACCAGCAATGCCATGACCGACGGCACGGCCACCTTCCAGGCCGCCTATTCCCAGGTGGTCAGCCAGGTGGGCAACAAGTCCCGGGAAGTGGAAGTGACCATGACGGCCCAGCAGAACCTCGCCAAGCAGGGACAGGACGCGATCCAGTCCCAATCCGGCGTCAATCTTGATGAAGAGGCTGCCAACCTGTTGCGTTTCCAGCAGGCCTACCAGGCGGCGGCCAAAATCATCAATGTCTCCAGCAAGCTCTTCGACGAGTTGCTGAGTCTGGGTAGATAACCGAAAAGGAGCTCATCATGCGTGTCAGCACCGGCATGATTTTCGACAGTGGCGTCAATAGCATCCAGCAGCGGACCACTTCTTTGCTGCGTACCCAGCAACAGATTTCCAGTGGACGACGCATGCTCACGCCTTCAGATGATCCCGTGGCTGCGGCCCGGGCACTGGAAGTCACACAGTCCAAGGAAATCAACGCCCAATATGTGACGGCCCAGGGCAATGCCAAGAGCAGCCTGGGCATCATGGATGGGCAGTTGTCTTCGACCTCGGATCTGCTGGTGCGTATCCGTGAGCTGACCGTGCAGGCGGGCAATGCTGCTCTTTCTCCCGCCGACCGCAAGAGCATCGCAGCCGAGCTTCGCGCCCGCTTCGACGAAATCGTTGCCCTGGCCAACAGCACCGATGGCGCCGGGCAATACCTGTTTTCCGGCTACCAGGGCAATAACAAGCCCTTCGCCGGCAATGTGGACGATGGCGTCGGCTATATCGGTGACGATGGCCAGCGTACCTTGCGGGTGTCGGGTAGTCGCGCCCTGCCGGTGAGCCAGTCGGGTAATGATGTTTTCATGCGTATCAAGAATGGCAACGGGGTCTTCGTGACCGGCCTGCCGGGGGAGCGCTCCACCAATGCCACGCAATTGCGCGTGGAGGGCTACAACATCACCAACGCCACGCCACCCGATACCGGTACCCTGGAACTGCGTTTCTGGACCGATACGGGGGATGTGCTCGGCGGTGGCGCCAATGCTGTTTACTACGATCTGGTGGATGGCGCGGGCAATTCCCTTTACACAGGGACGCCCTCCACGACGGGTGCCGGGGGGAGCTATACCAACCCCTACACCAGCGGTACTCCCATCTCCCTGTCCTCCGTTGTGCCGCTGTTTGATTTCGGTGCCGAGGTGGTCCTGACCGGCACCCCGCAAACTGGCGACACCTTCACCCTGGTAGCCTCGGCCGGTAGCCTGTCGGCTACAGCAACCAGCCTGGCCGCCTCCGGTGCACGCGCCACTATCGACGCCGGCACTGTGAGCGATCCAGTTAAATGGACTTCGGAGGGCAACAGCGGCAATCTCGAGGTCCGCTTCTGGGTGGATGTGGCCGGGGCCGTGGGCGGGGCTGGCACCGAGGGCGCCACCTATTACGATCTGGTGGATGGAGACAGCGGCAAGTCCTTATTTACCGGCAACGCTTCCGCGACGGGTGGCGGCGGGAGCTACACCCATGCCTATACCAGCGGTGCGGCGATCAATTTCAACAGCCTGGCTGCAGCCTACAATCCGCCGAGCAATGACTTCGGAGCCAGCGTCAAGGTGACGGGCATTCCCGCCAGTGGCGACAGTTTTACCGTCAGGTCCGGCAGCGATCCTCTGGGCAACGGCTATTTTGTCACCGCACCGAAGATGACTTCGGTCGACAACATGGGCAGTGGCATTATCGGCACCGGTGAGGTGCTGGACCAGACCAAATGGAATAGTCCCAACAACAGTCGTCAGTTGGAAGTGAGGTTCTGGAAGGATCCTACCGATATCAGTACCAACGCGCCGACCTATTACGATCTGGTGGATACCGTCACGGAACGCTCCCTGTTCACCGATACCACGTCCACCAGTGGCGGTCTTGGCAATACTTACACCCATACCTTCAAGAGCGGTGATCCGGTGGTATTTTCCGGGCTGGCCGCCCCCTACGATGACTTTGGAATCACGGCGACCATTCAGGGCACCCCGGCCAGCGGTGACGTCTTCAGTATCCGGGACAGTACTACGGAAAGTGTTTTCGGGACCCTGTCCAATCTGATCCAGGGGCTCGAAGCCACGGTGGGTGCGACGGGGAGTACCGGCAATGCCAGCCTGCACAACATCCTGGGCTTCGCGTTGACCAATCTTGCCCGGGTCGCGGACAACATCTTGCGGGTGCGGGCCGATATTGGCACTCGCTTGTCGGAGGCGGATGACCTGGGGGCGGTTTCCGATAACCTGAACCTGCAATTCGAGAGCACCCTGTCCGGATTGCAGGATCTGGACTATGCCAAATCCATCACCGATCTTGCCCGCATGCAGACCGAGCTACAGGCCGCCCAGCAGTCCTTCATCAAGATATCCGGCCTCTCCCTGTTCAATTACCTGTGATGGGACGTCTCGCCCTTCTTGTTTTTGTGCTGGCAGGCCTGACCGGGTGCGGCACGGTTTTTCCCCGCAACCAGTTGATCGCCGACAAGAACCTCAAGATTACTTCCGCCTATGGCGTGAAGCTGGACCAACTGGTTTACTGGGGCGGTGTTGCGGCCATTGCCTACTACGTGGTGGATCCGGGAGCACCCAACTGGGAAATTCAGGAAGCGAAGTTTCCGGAGGACCGCTACCACCTGACGCTCAAGATGAAGCGCTATTACAACGGCGGCGCGGGGGAGGCCCGGGCAGTGTTCCAGCGGCGGGCACGGGAACTGGTTCAGACAGGTGGTTTTCGCGAATTCCAGATACTGGAATACCAGGAGGGCATGGACTCGAACGTCATCGGCTCCCAGCGTACCGCCGAAGGAGTGATCATGCTGGTGCGAAAATAACGGACAGTTAAAGCATGCCTGCCCGCATCACCAGACCCAGGGCGGAGAATGCCTGGGTGTAGAACCTCTCCAGGGCCGAGCCGAGATAGGGGAGCGACAGGGTGAGCACAAGGAATCCGGCCATGATGGTGACTGGAAAACCTACCGCGAACAGGTTGAGGGTCGGGGCCACCCGAGACAGGACGCCCAGAGCTAGGTTGGCGATCAGTAGGGCGGTGATCAGCGGCAGGGACAATAAGACTCCAGCAGAGAATAGGGTGGCGGCACTGGCCAACAGGGTCCCCAACCCTTTGGAGGCGAACCACTGGGTTGATACCGGGAACAGATGGAAGCTTTCAGCTAGGGCCGAGAGTGTGAGCAGATGGCCGTTCATGGCCAGATAGATCAGGGTGGCGACAAGGCTGATGAACTCAGTTACCACCGGAGTCTGGCCGGATGTCATGGGATCGTAGAACGTCGCGAAGGACAGGCCCATCTGGAGGCCGATCAACTCGCCTGCCATGTCGACAGCTGCAAACATCAGGCGCAGGGTGAAGCCCATGACGATGCCGATCAGAGTCTGTTGGGCCAACACGACCAGCCCTACCCATGAGCCGGCGGGGATCGCTGGCATTGGCGGCAGCGCCGGGGCCAGGGCCAGCACGATGGCCAGCCCCAGGATCAGCCGAATGCGCATGGAAAGTACCGCGTTCTGATAAACCGGCGCAGTGGCCACCAGCCCCAGAATGCGGGCCAGGGGAAACATGAAAAGTGCCAGCCAGGCATCTACTTGGGCGCTGGTGATCTGGATCACGCCTTTTCCTTACCGCAAAAGAACCAGCTTTTCCGCCAGGCCGTCCTGGCCGAAGGAAATCCCTGTGGGACAAGGAAAAGCGGCACACGGCGTCAGCCGCAACCGCTCGGTGCTGCAATGAGGCTCCCCCAAGCATCCGAGCAAAGCGAGCCGACTAGAACCCCCCGATGGGGGTGGAAGGGGGGCGAGCGTTCCCATAGTCATCCGATCAGGCCGGGGATGGACTCGAACAGGCGCCGCATGTAGTCGGTCATGATGGTAATCATCCAGGGGCCGGCGATCAGCAGGGTGAGAAAGATCACCAGCAGCTTGGGTACGAAGGACAGGGTGGCTTCGTTGATCTGGGTGGCTGCCTGGAAAATGCTGACGATCAGGCCCGTGGCCAGGGCTGCGATGAACAGGGGAGCGGAGATCAACAAGGTGATTTCCATAGCCTGGCGGGCAATGGCGACGACGGTGGTTGGGGTCATGGCGTCTCCAGGGAGAAACGGTGGGAATGGTCTTGCATTGCCGCCTGTCCCGTTAACGTAATGAAAAAGCTGCGCAGGAGCCGAGTGTCATCATCGAGCGCAACGAGACGATCAATAGCCTCGCCCCGGGGCAGGGTATGGGGGCGTTCAATTTGCCTTTGCGCATTTGCATCTCCGGGGGTGGTGCTGGCGACCATGCGCGTTATCCGAAGCTTTGCACCAGGGAGGTGACCAGGAGATTCCATCCATCCACCAGCACGAACAGCATGATCTTGAAGGGCAGGGCCACGATCACGGGGGACATCATCATCATGCCCATGGACATCAGCACGGAGGCAACCACCATGTCGATGATCAGGAAGGGGATGAAGACAATGAAACCGATCTGGAAGGCGGTCTTGAGTTCGGAGGTGACGAAGGCCGGGATCAATACCCTCATGGGGATTTGATCGGCGCTGGCGGGCTTGGGCTGCTTGGCGATCTTGGTGAAGGTGGCCAGATCGGCCTCCCGTACCTGTTTCAGCATGAAGCTTCGCAGCGGTACCGTTCCCCGGTCGAGGGCCTCGGGAAAACTGATCTTGTTTTCCGCCAGGGGCAGGTAGGCCTCGGTATAAACCCGGTCGGCCACTGGCGCCATGATGAAGAAAGTGAGAAACAATGCCAGACCTACCAGTACCTGATTGGGAGGCGAGGTCTGGGTGCCCAGGGCGTGGCGCAGCAGGGAAAACACGATGATGATGCGGGTGAAGCTGGTCATCATCAACAACATGGCGGGCAGGAAGGTCAGACCTGTCATCAGCAGCAGGGTTTGGATCGACAGGGACCATTGAGTGCCACCACCCGGTGCCGGAGTGCTGGTGACGGCCGGCAGGGCCTGGGCCAGAGCCAGGACGGGCAACAGGAGCAGAAGAGGGATCAGGTGTTTAGGACGCATTGTCACGGTCAAGGATCCGTTTCAGCCGGGCAGCGAATTCAGGCAGAGGAGACGGTGCCTGAGCAGCGCCGACTTGCCGGGGAAGCTCGTGAAGCGTGGTGATGCTACCGGGAGCGACCCCCAGCACCAGCCATTTTTCGTTGACCTCCACCACTACCACCCGCTCCCGGGGGCCTACCCCGATGGCAGCCACGACCTTCAGCAGTCGGTTGGCGGCTCCCTGGGGGGCGGAAAGTCTTTTCAGTAGCCACAGGCTACCCAACAGCAACGCCAGGATCAGGCTGAAGCCCAGAACCATTTGCAGCAGGCCGGTACCCAGGTCGGGTGTCGCCGGCGGGTTCTGGGCCTGGGCTGCCGGGGATAGCAGGGCGAGGTACAGGGCCGTGATGGGGAAATAGCGTCGCATGGGCGGCAGCCTCAGGATAACGGCGCAAGCATAGACCGCCGACCTCGACGCAGCCGCCGAATCAACAATGAAAAGCCGGGGCTTATCGGGTGTTAGCGGTGCAACTTCTTCATGCGTTCCGAGGGGGTAATGACATCGGTCAGGCGGATGCCGAACTTGTCATTGACCACTACGACTTCCCCCTGAGCAATCAGGGTGCCATTGATCAGGACATCAAGGGGTTCACCAGCCAGTCCATCCAGCTCGACCACGGAGCCGTGGGCTAATTGCAGCAGGTTACGGATGGGAATGCGGGTGCGTCCCAGCTCCACGGTGAGGTGCACCGGGATGTCCAGGATCATGTCGAAGTCCTGGGTTACTTGGGACTTGTCATTGCCACCTAAAAACTGTTCAAAGGCGGCCGGTTGGGCCTGAGGGGCTTCGACGGCGCTTTGCTCTCCCATGGCTGCTGCCCAGTCGTCATCCGAAACCTGTCCCTCGTCTGCTTGATCGGATTCGCTCATTTATTGACTCCTATTGCATCTCTGCTTCTGTTTGGGCGAGGAAACTGTTGACCTTCAAGGCATATTGGCCGTTCTGTACGCCATAGCGGCAACTCAGAACGGGCACTTCATCCACGGTGGCTATGACCTGCTCAGGCACCTCAATGGGGATGATGTCCCCGACTTTCATCTTGAGAATGTCGCCCAGGGTAATCTCTGCATGGCCCAGGGAGGCGCTGAGTTCGACTTCCGCTTGGCGGACCTGGCGGGTGAGCATGGCTGTCCAGCGGTGATCGGTGCCGGCCTGTTCGCTGTGCATGGTGCTGTAGAGCACGTCCCGGATCGGTTCGATCATCGAGTAAGGCATGCACAGGTGCATTTCCGCCGAGTTGCCCGACAGTTCGATGGTGTAGGTGGTGGCGACAACGATTTCCGAGGGGGTGGCGATGTTGGCGAACTGGGTGTTCATCTCCGAGCGCACATACTCGAACTTGAGGGGAAACACCGGTTGCCAGGCTTTGGCGTATTCGTTGAATACCACATTCAGCAGCCCCTGGATGATGCGCTGCTCAGTGGCGGTGAAATCACGACCTTCTACCCTGGCATGAAAACGGCCGTCGCCCCCGAACATGTTGTCCACCACCAGGAACACCAGATTGGGATCGAAGATCATCAGTCCCGTGCCCCGCAAGGGCCTGGCCTGGATCAGGTTGAGATTGGTGGGGACTACCAGGTTGCGGACAAATTCGCTGTATTTCTGCACACGGATCGGATTGACCGAAATCTCGGCGCTCCGGTGCATGTAGTTGAACAGGCCGATACGCAGATTGCGCGCGAAGCGTTCGTTGATCAGTTCCATCGTGGGCATGCGCCCACGGACGATACGTTCCTGGCGACCCAGGTCGTAGGCCTTGACTTCGCCCTGCTGCTCCTCGGCGGGGGCCTCATCGGCTTCCCCGGTGACGCCCTTCAATAGGGCGTCGACTTCTTCCTGGGAAAGGAAGTCTTGGCTCATTGAATAATGAAGCTGCTGAAGAGAACCACGCTGACGGGACCCTGAGCTCCCCCCTTGGCACCTTTTTTCGGTGAGGGGTTAACCACGCCATTGACCGTGCTGCGAATTTCCGCCGCCAGGGCATCCTTGCCTTCGACACTGGCAAGTTGCGACGCCTTCTTGCTGGAGAGCAGCCGCAGGACACCATTGCGGATCTCGGGCATGTACTGCTTGATGACTTCGCCCTCAGCCACGTCTTCCACTTTCAATTCCACCACGGCTTGTACGTACTGTGCGGTCTGGGGTCCGGCCGGGTCCTCAACCGCCAGATTGGTGGTGAAGGTTTCAAGTTTCACGTAGACGGGAGGTGTTTCCTTTCCGTCTTTTTTCGAGCCATGGTCGATTTCGGCCGCCATTTCATCTTCCGCACCGTCTGCGGCTGGCTTGTTCTTCAGTAAAAAGAATGCGCCCAATCCGCCGATCAGCACCACGACAACGACGCCAATGATGATAAAGATCAGCAGTTTCCCCCGTTTTGCCGGCGGTGCCTGTTCCTCTGGATTTTTTTCTTCAGCCATCGTTCATCCTTTGCGGCATGTGATCACGAATCGCTATGCGAAGGTATCCACCAGACCTGTTCCCGCCGTCTGCCAGCGGGATGGGGTGGAGACAATCGGCACTATCCCTGGAGTGAATTCTTGCCCGTTCTGCCCACCCCGGCGGCGCGAATTATCGCCCGATTCACCGTTGTTTGACGCGTTTCCGGGAGAATCCGCGCCCACATGGGTCTGGTCCAGTTGAATGCCGGCATCGGCCAGTACTTCCCTGAGGCGCGGCAGGGCACCTTCCAGGGCGTCACGTACTGCCTGACTGGCCGAGATGAATACCGCGTTGGCCTGATCGCCGTTCAGGGTGATCGAAACCTCGATCCGTCCCATCTGAGGCGGGTTTAGCACCAGTTCCGCCCGGCTGTCGGCTCGATGGGCCATCCAGACCAGCCTGTCGCCCACTTCATTGCCCCACCCCGGATTCCCCACCGGGGTTTCGACATGGGTGGTCACGACGGGAGCGGTGCCTTGTCCCTTGGCTGCATGTTGGGCACCCTGGGCTGCGGCAAGCAGTTCCTGAAACTGGCCGGAACTATCAGATGAAACTTTGATCTCAACCGGCGCTATTTCCGGTGCAACGGCCTTCGTGTCGGCAACTATTGCCGCAGTGGTCGGGGCTGCGCCACCTTTTGCCGGGCTGGACTCGTCGCTAACCGTCGGAGTCGTGGCTCCATGGGCTTGTGTCAGAGGCTCTCCCTCCAGCTTTGGTATTGATTCGGTCAGCGTTTCCCCTGGCAGGGAATTCTCCTCGGCCTGGACAGTCGCGACCACGGGAGGAGTTTGCACTGGTGGGGCTAGCGGGATGGCGCCGGCCGTGATCGTTGGGTCCGCCATGAATAGCTCAGCCAGCAAGGCATCGGTGACTGGTTCGTCGTGCTCCGCGTTCAGGGGCTCGGCCGATGTGGGCGATATGGAATTGACTGTTTGCTGCTGGAACAGGGCGGCGATCAGCGCCGCCAGGCCGCCCGGGGCGGTGGCGACCTCCGGCAGGGTGCTCAAGTCCGTTGGTGTTGCCGGGGCGGCGTCCCCGGGGGAGGGCATGCCCGTGACCAGCAGGGCGCCCAACTGTTTCAGTCTGGAGGATGTGTCCGAGGGGGCCAGTCGGGCCTGTAGCAAGGTGGCAAAGGTGGGCCCTGGCGAGGTGGCTTCATCACCGACGGAGGCCATCATGGTGCCGGATGCTGCTGGCGTCGGCGACAGGCTGGGAGTAATGAGTAGTTCCGGCATGGCGTGTTCCGGCAAAGTCAAAGGTATCGGCGC
Source organism: Denitratisoma oestradiolicum (assembly GCF_902813185.1). Lineage (GTDB taxonomy): Bacteria > Pseudomonadota > Gammaproteobacteria > Burkholderiales > Rhodocyclaceae > Denitratisoma > Denitratisoma oestradiolicum. Next base: position 3,514,098 of record NZ_LR778301.1, on the reverse strand, counting down.
CTTTGATGCAAGCAGTGTGCCATTGACCATGGGCGCGGATGCCCCGGGTACCGCGGCGGTACTACTCCTGGTGGGATTCGTTTTCTTCGGGTCGGCGTGCCGCGTGCTCGTCCTGCGCCTTCTGGTCCTGGCGGTGCTCGGCATGGCGTTGCCGGTCTTCATGGCGTTCGGCCAGCGTATCGTAGGCTTTTACCTGTCCACGCTTGCTCAACCACTCCTGCTGGCCCGCAGCAGTGCGCTGCTGGGAGAGGCTAACCGCGTCACGGGCTTGGTCGATGGCAGTATCCAGACGATCCAGAAAGGATTGGAAGTTGCGCCACTGATCCCGCCCCAGGCCATTCTGCGCGGCCTCTATGAAACGGCCGTTGTACTCGGCCCGGTACTGGATCAGCATTTCCAGGCGCTGTGCGGCCTCCTGCTCACCGGCGATCAATTCGCCGAGCCGACGGGTGGTCTCGTCCAGCCGCATCTGAGACAGGTCCAGCAGGGTCTGCAAAGGGAAACGTGTGCTCATGGGCCTTCACGGCCACCTGACAGAGGTTGGCATCAAGCTAGGAGAATAGACCGTTGAGGGCAGAGCGGCTAGCACGATAGTCGGCTCGTTCGCCAATGCCCTGCTGGAGAAAGGCTTCCAGTCGGGGATAGAGGGCGATGGCTCGGTCCAGCAGGGGATCGGAGCCAGCGGCATAGGCCCCGACCGCGAGAAGGTCCCGGGCGCGCTGATAGCGGGAATACAGTTGCTTGAACTGGCGTACCTGCTCCAGGTGCTTATCGTCAATCAGGTTGGTCATGGCCCGGGAAATGGATTGCTCGATATCGATGGCCGGATAATGGCCCGCGTCGGCCAGGCTGCGATTCAGCACGATATGGCCGTCGAGAATGGCCCGGGCCGAATCGGCGATGGGGTCCTGCTGATCGTCGCCCTCGGCCAGCACGGTATAGAAGGCCGTAATCGAGCCGCCCCCCTCTGGACCGTTGCCCGCCCGTTCCACCAGGGCCGGCAGGCGGGCGAAGACCGAGGGCGGGTAGCCCCGGGTTACCGGCGGCTCGCCGATGGCCAGGGCGATTTCCCGCTGGGCCATGGCATAACGGGTGAGGGAGTCCATGATCAGAAGCACCTGGCGCCCCTGATCACGGAAATACTCGGCAATGGCCGTGGCGTAGGAGGCCCCCTGCAGACGCATCAGGGGACTGACATCAGCGGGTGCGGCCACCACCACCGAACGGGCCAGGCCCTCGGCCCCCAGGTTCTGCTCGATGAACTCCTTGACTTCACGACCCCGCTCGCCGATCAGGCCGACCACGATCACCTCGGCCTCCGTGTAACGGGCCATCATCCCCAGCAGTACGCTCTTGCCCACCCCGGATCCGGCAAACAGGCCCAGGCGCTGTCCCCTGCCTACCGTGAGCAGTGAATTGATGGCGCGGATGCCTACGTCCATGCTGTGTCGTATGGGTTCCCGTAGCAGTGGATTCAGGGGACGGCTGGCCAGGGAGCGTGAGTCCCGGCTGTCCAGTGCCCCCAGGGTGTCCAGAGGACGGCCGTTGCCATCGAGCACTCGGCCCAGCAGTCCATCCCCCACGGGCAAGTGCTTGGCTCGGTCCCGCAGTCGACGCTGGAGTGGGACCGGATGATTGACCCGTGGTGGGGTGGGGGGCGGTTCCTCGGGCGTCACCAGGGCGCCCGGGGCCAGACCATATACATCCTCGGCTGGCATCATGAACAGACGTTCACCATTGAAGCCCACCACTTCGGCCTCGACACTGCTGATGCCGGGGGCCTGGATGCGGCAGCCCGACCCCAGGGGCAGGCGCAGTCCGGCCGCCTCCATCACCAGACCATTGATTCGGGTCAGGCGGCCTGCGACGATGAAGGGGGTGCTCTGGCCCACGTGTTCCCGGCACTGGAACAGATACTCTCCCAAGGCCTTGGGGTTCATGGGTGATCCCCTATCCAGGGGATATTCAGTCCCAGAGTCTCGATTACCCGCCGCCAGCGGGTGGCAAGGGTGCCGTCTACATGGGCGCCTGCGGCTTCCAGGACCACATCACCCCGCTTCAGTTTTGCATCCTCGTGGATGCGATGGCCGGCATGGCTGAGCTGATCGCCTGCGTAGGTCCGCACCAGGGAGGCATCCTCCGGATGCAGATAGATGTTGGCGTGTTGATGGGGTAGATGACCCAGGGCCTCCCGCACCACCGTCACCACAGTCTCCGGGGCGGCGGCAATGCTCTGGCACAGGACTTCCCGAGCGACTTCCAGGGCCAGGGCCGTGAGTTCATCGGCTACGGCTTCGTCCAGGGCCTCCAGGGCCTGATCCAGTTTGGTAGCGATCCCCATCAACTGCTGAGCGGCTCGACGTCCCTCGGACTCGCCGGTCTTGCGGCCAGCCTCCAGCCCGGCCGCGTTACCGGCGGCAAAGCCTTCGCTATGGCCTACCTGATAGGCTTCCTGGCGCAGGCGTGCGATTTCCTCTGCACTTTGCACGGGGGGCACTGGTGGCGCCGCTACTGCTTTGGCCTTGGCGGGCGTGGGCGAAGTATGTCCGTCGAAGCTGGCCAGCTCCCAGCGTTCCCATGCGGTGAGCGATTTTTTGACAGTCATGATTGGTAGGAACTAGACGAACTGATCCTCGGCGCCACCCGCCAGGACCAGTTGGCCTTCGTCCGCCAGACGTCGGGCAATCTTGAGGATTTCCTTTTGCTCACCTTCCACTTCGGACAGGCGTACCGGCCCCTTGGATTCCAGATCCTCTCGCAGCATTTCGGCCGCCCGCTGGGACATGTTCTTGAATATCTTCTCCCGCAGCTCCGGAGATGCACCCTTCAAGGCCACGATCAGTGAGTCGGACTGCACTTCCCGCAGCAGCATCTGGATGCCCCGGTCATCGATGTCGAGCAGGTTCTCGAAGACGAACATTTCATCCAGGATCTTCTGGGCCAGCTCTGGATCGTACTCCCGCACGTTGTCGACAATGGCGGTTTCCGCCTGCTGGCCGACGAAGTTGAGGATTTCGGCAGCATGGCGTATGCCGCCGATGGCAGCCTTCTTGACGTTGGAGGCAGCGCCGGAGAGCAGTCGGGTCAGAGCTTCGTTGAGTTCCCGCAGGGCGGCGGGCTGCACCCCGTCGAGGGTGGCGATGCGCAGCAGCACATCGTTGCGCAGTCGTTCGGTGAACAATTTGAGAATCTCGCCGGCATGGTCGAATTCCAGGTGTACCAGGATGGTGGCGATGATCTGGGGGTGCTCGTTGCGGATCAGGTCGGCGACCGTGGCCGCATCCATCCATTTGAGGCTTTCAATGCCCGCCGTATCACCGCCTTGCAGGATGCGGGAGATGAGATTGGCGGCCTTGTCGTCTCCCAGGGCCTTGGTCAGCATGGAGCGGATGGCGTTTTCGTCCACGGAAACCGGCGTGCCTTCCAGTGTGCCGGTGTGCAGATCATCCAGTACGGCCTCGATGCGACTGCGGGGCACCTGCTTGAGGGCCGCCATGGCATGGCCGATCTTCTGCACTTCCTTGGGGGCCAGATTCTTCAGGATGGAGGCCGCCTCGTCCTCGCCAAGGGAGAGCAGAAGAATCGCGCTTTTTTCAATTCCCTCATCGGGACTCGCCGCCACTGACCCACTCCTTGATTACGTTGGCTACCGCCTTGGGATTCTCCCGTGCCAGGTTACGGGCATGATCCATCTTGGCGTCGAAAGACCGCTGGGCGTGTTGGCCAGGGCCGGTTTCCGGGAACAATTCCTCTTCTTCATAAGCCTTGGGCAGGGGAAGTTCGGATAGTTTCCTGAACAGGGGTTGCAGCAGTCTAGTCCATGTCAGATAGGCAATCACAAAAGCCGCCAGATAGCGCCCCAGATCTTTGAGCAGAGCGATCAGTCCGGGGTCCTTCCAGAACGGGGTCTGGGGCATGGCGGACTCATCCGCCGGGCTGAAGGCCGCGTTGGCGACGTTCAGGGTATCGCCCCTTTCCTTGTTGAAGCCCATGGCCTCTCGGGTCAGGTCGCTGATCTGGCGCATCTCGGTATCGGACAGTGGCACGGCCTTGGGCTTGCCGGGTTCCTTCTTCTGATTGATCACCACCGCCACGGAAAGTCGCTTGACCATGCCGGGCGAGCCCTTGACATGACGAACTGTCTTATCCACCTCGTAATTGATCGTGGAGTTGCGGGAAAAGTTCGCTGTCGACTGAGACGACCCCGTCGAGCCGCCGGCGACGGGTGGGCTGGTGAGGGGGGCCGTGGCCGGGACCGGGGGCTGGTTGCTGATGGCGCCGGGCACCCCGAGAGCCTGGGGCGTGCCCTGACCGGATTCGTTGGTCTGCTGGCTGCGAACCGCGGTTTCCGGGTTCGGATTGGGCTTGTAGGTTTCCGCCACTTGCTCGGTCTGGGAAAAGTCCACGTCTGCGGTTACCTGGGCACGGACATTGCCGCCACCGACGATGGGACTCAGAATGGTTTCGATCCGTTTGATGTAACCCGCTTCCAGTTCCCGCACATATTTGAGCTGGGTGGGGTCGAGGCCCGAGTTGCGCAGGGAGTCCGACTGCTGGGAGATCAGATTGCCTTCCTGGTCCACCACGCTGACGCTGGCCGGGGAGAGTTCGGGGACACTGGCCGAGACCAGATGCACGATGCCTGAGACCTGAATGCCGTCCAGGCTGCGTCCCGGATGCAGGTTCACCAGCACCGAGGCCGTGGGCCGTTGCTCGTCCCGCAGGAAGGCCGACTGCTTGGGAATGGCCAGGTGGACCCGCGCGCCCCGTACCGAGGAAATGGTGCCGATGGTGCGGGCCAGTTCTCCTTCCAGTGCCCGCTGATAATTGACCTGTTCGAGGAACTGGCTGGCGCCCAGCTTCTGGGATTCCAGTACTTCGAAGCCCACCAGACCGCCCTTGGGCATGCCCTGGGCGGCCAGTCTCAGGCGGATATCATGCACCTGACCGGAAGGCACCAGGATCGCCCCTCCGCCCTCGGAGAACTTGTAGGGCACGTTCTGCTGTTGCAGGGCCGTCACGATCTGGCCACCGTCCTGTTCGCTGAGGTTGGAGAACAGCACTGAGTAATCCGGCTGCTTTGCCCACAGCCAGGCGCCCACGATCACGGTTACGGTCAGAGCCACCCCCACCATGGCGGCGATCTTGAAGCGCATGGGCAAGCGGTTGAAGGTCGCCAGTGAGAGGGGGACTTCCGTCAGGGCAGGGCTGGTTTTGGCCATTCGAGGGTGTTGTCTTGTCCTGTTAAGCGGGCAATTTCCGCCCGTGCCGATTGTGTCGCCCGAAAGCAAGCCAGGTTCCCGCAATTAACGGCAATAATTGCCGCCTATTTGGCACCGTGCTTGATTGTGGGCGGAGGACGAATCTGCCATCATCGGCCGCCATGAATATTTCCCAGAATGAAGCTGATCCGGTGGGCTCGACCGAACTGCGCAGCGCGGAAGCCGCCCGTCTGGCAGAAGCCTTCCGCCTGTTCACTCAGGTCTCCGGCGAACTGTCTGGCGCCTATGCCCAGTTACAGGTCCAGGTCGCGCAACTGACGGAACGCATGCGGCTTTTGCAGGACGCCCTGCCCGCCGGCGTGATGGTCCTGGATGTGGCGGGATGTATTGTCCAGGCCAATCCGGCTGCGGCCCTCCTGCTGGAGGGCGACATCGAGGGGCTGAACTGGCCCGAGGTGGAGAAGGCACGCTTGCTGGAGAGCGATCTGCCTGGCGAGTTCTGGGTAGTCCCCGGGCGTGAGCGACGTCTGGCCATGACTGTCAGCGCCCTGGATTCGGCGGGGGGGCGGATCGTTCTGCTGCATGACATCACCGAGGCTCACCGACTCAAGTCCCAGGCGGAGCGCCACGAGCGTCTGGCGGCGATGGGGGAGATGGCGGCCCAGTTGGCCCATCAGTTGCGCACTCCGCTGGCCGCGGCCCTGCTCTATGCCGGCAACCTGGAGAACCCCGACCTGCCCGAGCCGAGTCGGATTCCCATCGCCCAGAAGACCGTGGCGCGGCTCCGTGCCCTGGAGCGCCTGATCCGGGACATGCTGCTGTTCGCCCGAGGGGAAGCCCTGGGCCGGGAAACCATGACCGTGGGGGAGTTGGTGCAGGATGCCGTCCATATCATCGAGCCCCTGGCCCGTCAGTGGCAGGTGGAATTTTTGGTGGACGATGGTGCGGGCGGGACCGAGCTCATCGGCAACCGGAAGGAGCTGGCGGGCGCCCTGTCCAACCTTCTGGAGAACGCCCTCCATGCGGTGACGGGGAACGGACGGGTGGAGCTGGAAACCCGTGCCCATGCCGATCGTGTCGATTTCACCATTCGTGACAACGGCCAGGGCATGGAGCCCGAAGTGGTTGTGCGGCTGTTCGAGCCCTTCTTCACCACCAGGGCGGAGGGTACCGGACTGGGCCTGGCCATTGCACGGGGCGTCGCACGAGTACATGGCGGAGGTATAGAGGTCAGATCCCGGCCGGGCCAGGGCACCGAATTCATTTTTTCCGTGGCTCGCAGGCAGGCACCGGAGCCTGGGGCATGAGGGTTGAACGCTTCATCCCTCATCCTGCAACACCGGGTATTTTCAGCCCTTCTCGTCCTGTCATCCGGGGCCGCCTTATGGTTCAATCGTTCCCATGAATACGCTCAATATCCTGGTCGTCGAAGACGATGATGCCCTGCGCGATGCCCTTTCCATCACCCTGGAGGCGGCGGGCCACGGGGTCGCCGGGGCGGCGGGAGGGCACCAGGCCCTGGCCCTGATCGAGACCCATGACTTTCACATGGTGGTAACCGACCTGCGCATGGCGCCCATGGACGGACTGCAACTGCTGGGGGAAATTCGCCGCCGCCGGCCTTCGCTGCCGGTCATGCTGATGACGGCTTTCGGTGACGTGGACAAGGCAGTGGCAGCCATGCGGGGCGGCGCTTGCGATTTCATGCTCAAGCCCTTCGAGCCTCGGGACCTGCTGGCCCAGATCGAGCGCTATGCCATTGCGCCGGTGGCTGAAGGCGTGGTGGCCGAGGATGCCAAGACCCGTGAAATCCTGCTGCTGGCCGCACGGGTTGCCCGAACCGACGCCACCGTGATGTTGTCGGGCGAGTCGGGGACCGGCAAGGAGGTCTTTGCCCGCTATATTCACGACCAGTCGACGCGAGTCCGGGGCGCTTTCGTCGCCATCAACTGCGCGGCGATTCCCGACAATCTGCTGGAAGCCACCTTGTTCGGCCATGACAAGGGCGCCTTCACAGGCGCCCAGGCCGCCCAGTCGGGAAAGTTCGAGCAGGCCGATGGCGGCACTCTGTTGCTGGACGAGATTTCCGAAATGCCCCTGGCCCTCCAGGCCAAGCTGCTGCGCGTCCTTCAGGAACGGGAGGTGGAGCGGGTCGGTGGTCGCAAGCCGATTCCCGTCGATATCCGGGTGCTGGCCACTTCCAACCGGGACATGGCGGAAGAGGTGCGCCAGGGGCGTTTTCGAGAGGACCTGTATTACCGGCTGAATGTCTTTCCGCTGCACATCCCGGCCTTGCGGGAACGGCCGGGAGATATCGTTCCCCTGGCACGTCATTTTCTGTCCCTCCAAGGTGTTCGCAGCGGGCGGCGGGCCGCCCTGAGTATGGATGCAGCGGCAAAACTTGCCGCCCATGGCTGGCCCGGCAATGTGCGGGAACTGGAAAATGTTATTCAGCGGGCACTGATTCTGGCTCCTGGCGATGTGATCGGGGCCGATCATCTGTTCCTGATGGGAGGCGCCTCGCCATCGACCTTTGCTCTTATGGAAACTGTTCCATTCGTCGCTGTCGCCGCACCACCGCCATCGCCAGGGGAAATTTCTTCTTCCAATATGAAGGACTTGGAACGCCAGCACATCTTGGAGACCCTGTCCAAGGTGGGAGGGTCCCGCAAGAAAGCGGTGGAGTTGCTAGGGATATCCGAACGGACCTTGCGCTACAAACTGGCCCAGTATCGTGAGGAAGGGTTTCTTGAAAATGAATGACGGGCACGTCGTTTGCTCATAGAATCGGGACCATTACCACGACTTGCCGGCACGACCATCACGACATGTCCATTGACACGCGCAATATTGACGCCATGCTCGCCGAACTGAGGGCGGCATCCGCCCTGACCCAGAGCAAGCCGGCGGGCGCCGTCCAGGAGGCGGGCGGGCCCGATTTTGCCCAGGTGCTCAAGGGTGCCCTGGAGCAGGTCAATCAAGCCCAGCAAAGTGCCAAGACAATGACCGAGGACTTCGCCAGCGGACAGAACAACGTGAATCTTCAGGATGTCATGGTCAATCTGCAAAAGGCCAACCTGTCCTTCCAGCAGATGGTTCAGGTGCGCAACAAGCTGGTCTCCGCCTACCATGACATCATGAACATGCAGGTTTAGGCATCAGCTTTCCCCTGTGTTGCCGTTTTTCCCAAGCCCCGGTTAGCCGGGGCTTTGCGTTTATACTGGCCCCATGTCCACCGACAGCCAGAATCAGGCCCCTACTCCCTTGACCGAGTCCGAAGCCGCCTATGGCCGCTTCGTGCCCCAGCAGTTTCTGCAACTTCTCGGGCGTCCCAGCATCGTCGAGGTGGAACTGGGGGATCATGTCGAGAAGGAAATGACCTTGCTGTTCTCGGACATCCGGGATTTCACCCTGTTGTCCGAGGCCATCCTGCCGGCCGAGAACTTTCGTTTCATCAACTCCTATCTCTCCACCATGGAACCCGTGGTGGCGCGGAATCGGGGCATCATCGACAAGTACATCGGCGATGGCATCATGGCATTGTTTCCAGGCACTGCCGACGATGGCGTGCGGGCCGGCATCGATATGCTGCGGCGTCTGGTGATCTACAACCAGGGCCGTTCCCGGGCTGGTTATGCGCCGATTCGCATCGGTATCGGCCTCAATACCGGTCTGGTCATGATGGGTACGGTGGGCGGTCCCAACCGCATGGACAGCACGGTGATCGGCGATGCGGTGAACCTGGCTTCCCGCCTCGAAGGTCTGACCAAGAACTATGGAACACCGCTGATCATCAGCGACCAGACCCTGCACTCCCTGGAGGACCGAGGTGCCTATTCCATCCGCTTCCTTGATCGACTGTCTGTAAGGGGACGCTATCAGGCTCAGTCCGTCTATGAGGTGTTCGATGCGGACCCGGAGCCTCTCTGGCTGGCCAAGCAGGAGACCAAGCAGGCTTTCGAGGAAGCGGTGGCTTTTTTTCACATGGGTCGGGCCGATCTGGCCCGACCCATGCTAGAGGAATGCTTACGCGGGGCACCTGACGACAAGGCTGCGCGCAGCTATCTGAAGCGTTGTGCCGCCGCGGACCAGGGTGAGGCCCACGGTTCGGTCGTGGGGGGGATGCCCGACGCCACTTGGCGAGACGAATATTCGGTATTGATCGAGGAAATCGATGCCCAGCACAAAGAACTGCTGGCACGGGCGGCCAACATTGCGGCGCTGGTGGCGCAGGGCGATGGCGCTGTGGGTGGAACGCTGAATGCGCTGACGGAGTTCTCTCAAGCCCACTTCAATACTGAGGAAAACCTGATGAGGCGCTACGGCTATCCTTTCATTGAGGAGCATCTGCGCCAGCATCGTGCCTTCCAGAGCGCTTGCGAGGGCTTGTGCGAGGAAATTCTCACAGCGCAGCGGGACCAGCTCTATCTGCTATTCCGAATCCAACTCCTGCTGGTGGATTGGCAGATCAATCACACCACCAAGAGTGACTTTCATCTGGGTAATTTCCTGCTGCGTGCCGGCATCAACTGAGGCCGCCGGGTTTCAGCTTGACTGGGGCCAGGTGGCCTTTGCGGGCGCGCTGCCCGCGGAAGGGCTCCAGGTTGCCGCCCTCAATCACTGCCGTCGTCGGCTTGCCGCCCCGCCCCGTGCCCTCGATGGTCAGGCTGTTGCCGTAATTCACGCAGACCGCCAGCAGTGAGTCGGCTGGTTCCAGATCCATGATCTTGTTGCCCCGGCCCTTGCTCATTTCTGGCATGTCCGCCAAGGGGAACAGCAGCAGACGGCCGATGGCCGAGAGGGCGCAGAGGGTGGCTCCATTTGCCGGTGCAGGCTTGAGGGGCTGCTCTCCCTTGTCCAGGGACAGAAAGGACTTGCCCGCTTTGTTGCGCCCCACCAGATCTCCCAGTCTGGCCACGAAACCATAGCCGCCGCTGCCGGCGAAGAGGTACTTGCCTTCCGGATCGGCGCTGATGGCTTGGCTGATCTTGGCTCCATCCTGGAAGTCCACCAGGGTTGTGATGGGTACGCCGTCGCCGCGACCGCCGGGCAGGTCGGAGACCTTCACGCTATAGGCGCGGCCGTTGTCGTCAATCAGCACCAGAGGCCAGACGGTGCGGGACTCGGCGACCAGGAAGGCATGGTCCCCGGTCTTGTAGGAAATCGACGCCGTGTCCACGCCGTGGCCTTGGCGGCTGCGCACCCAGCCGTTCTTGGACAGGATCACCGTCACCGGTTCGTCGGGCACGGAGACCTCTGCCGGGCCGGTATAGGCCACCGCCTCGATCAGGGTGCGGCGCGGGTCGCCGAACTGTTTGGCGTCGTCGGCGATTTCCTTCAGGATCAGGCGGGTCATTTCCGGCCGGGAGTCCAGCAGGGTTTGCAGGCGGCCCTGTTCCTCCCGCAGGTCGCCCAGTTCCTTCTCGATGCGTATGCCTTCCAGCCGCGCCAACTGGCGCAGTCGGATTTCCAGAATGTCCTCGGCCTGGATCTCGCTCAGCCCGAAGTGGGCCATCAGTTCGGCCTTGGGCTCGTCGGATTCGCGGATGACCCGGATCACTTCCTCGATGCGCAGGAACGCCGTCATGCGGCCTTCCAGAATGTGGATGCGGCGCTCCACTTCCCCCAGCCGATGGCGGCTGCGCCGTTCCACGGTGGCGAAGCGGAAGTCGATCCACTCGTGCAAGATCTGGAGCAGGTTCTTCTGCTGGGGCCGGCCATTGCGGCCGATCATGGTGAAGTTCAGGGAAGTGCTGGCCTCCAGGCTGGTGTGGGCCAGCAGTACCGCCATGAATTCCTCTTGTGAGATACGGGACGAACGCGGCTCCAGCACGATGCGCACCGGCGCATTTTCGTTGGATTCATCGCGTACGGTGTCGAGCACCCCCAGCACCACCTGCTTGAGGTTTTTCTGTTCCTGAGTGACATCCTTCTTGCCCGCCTTGGGCTGGGGATTGGTCAGGGTCTCGATCTCGGATAGCACCTGGGCGGTGGATACGCCATGGGGCAGTTCATTGACGATTACCCGCCACTGGTTCCGGGCCAGTTCCTCGATCCGCCAGCGCGCCCGCAGTCGCAGGGAGCCGCGGCCGCTGGCATAGGCGTCGCGGATGTCGGCGGGGGAGGAAATCAATTGCCCCCCGCCGGGAAAGTCCGGTCCCGGAAGCACCGCCAGCACTTCCTCCAGTACCGCTTCGGGCTTCTTGATCAGCAGCCGGGCGGCTTCGGCCACCTCCCTTAAATTATGGGCAGGAATCTCCGTCGCCATGCCCACGGCAATGCCGGAAGCGCCGTTCAACAGCACGAAGGGCAGGCGTGCTGGTAACAGGGACGGTTCCTGGAAGGCTCCGTCGTAGTTGGAGACGAAATCCACCGTGCCCCGATCGATCTCCGCCAGCAGCAGTTCGGCGATGGGAGTCAGGCGGCATTCGGTGTAACGCATGGCCGCTGCGCCATCGCCGTCCCGGGAACCGAAGTTGCCCTGGCCGTCCACCAGGGGGTAGCGCAGGCTGAAGTCCTGGGCTACCCGCACCATTGCGTCATAGATGCTGGAATCGCCATGGGGGTGATACTTGCCGATCACGTCGCCCACTACTCGGGCCGACTTCACGTGCTTGGCGGTCGGTGACAGGCGCATCTCGCTCATGGCGTAGAGGATGCGGCGCTGCACCGGCTTCATGCCGTCTTCCACCTGGGGCAGGGCGCGGGAGCGCACTACGCTCATGGCATAGGCCAGGTAGGCCTGTTCGGCGTAGGTATCCAGGGGCAGGGTGGAGCCGTCGTCGAAAACCGGGGTAGGGGGTATCGCCGGGGGGGGGGTATCGAACAGGTCGGGAGTTTCGGTCGTCATCAGATATCCGCTTCCACCAAGTGTCCCTTGGCTTCCATCCAGGCTCGCCTGCCCGAGGCTTCACCCTTGCCCATCAGCAGGTTGAACAGCTTCAGGGTTTCCTCCCTTGCCTCGGGGCGCAAGGTCACGGGCAGTACCCGGCGGGTGGCCGGGTCCATGGCGGTTTCCCTGAGTTGTTCGGGGTTCATTTCACCCAGGCCCTTGAAGCGCCCCACCTCTATTTTGTCGGCGGCGATGCCTTCCTTCTCCAGGCGGTCCCGCATGGCGTGCAATTCACCCTCATCCAGGGCGTAGAGCCGCCGGGCCGGCCGCTTCTTGCCACTGGCAGGCACGTCGATGCGATACAGGGGCGGTTGTGCGATATGCACATGACCGTTGTCGATCAATGCCGGGAAGTGGCGGTAGAACAGGGTCAACAGCAGGGTCTGGATGTGGGCGCCATCCACGTCCGCATCGGACATGATCACCACCTTGCCGTAGCGTAGGTTGGAGAGATCCGGCTTGTCCTCCGGATCATGGGGGTCCACCCCCAGGGCCACGGCGATGTCGTGGATTTCAGCATTGGCGAAGAGCCTGCCGGCCTCCACCTCCCAGGTATTGAGCACTTTGCCACGCAGGGGCAGGATGGCCTGGGTTTCCTTGTTGCGGGCCATCTTGGCGGAGCCGCCGGCGGAGTCGCCCTCCACCAGGAACAATTCATTCTCGCCAATGTCGGTGGATTCGCAGTCCGTGAGCTTGCCTGGCAGCACCGCCACACCGGACTGCTTCTTCTTTTCCACCTTCTGGGCGTTCTTCTGCCGTGCCAGGGCCTGCTTGATGGCCAGTTCGGCAATGGCCTTGCCGGCTTCCACGTGAAGATTCAGCCAGACCTCGAAGGGGTCTCGCACCTGGCTGGAGACCAGCTTCACGGCTTCCCGGGAATTGAGCTTTTCCTTCACCTGGCCCTGGAACTGGGGGTCCAGCAGCCGGGCCGAGAGGACGAAGCCCATGCGGCCGCAGACATCGTCCTGCTGCAACTTGACGCCCCGGGGCAGCAGAGTGTGGTGTTCGACGAAGGTTTTCACCGCCTCGAACACCCCGGCCCGCAGTCCTGACTCATGGGTGCCGCCGGCTACGGTGGGAATCAGGTTCACATAGGACTCGGAGCTCACTCCCTCGGGGAACCAGCCGATGGCCCAGGCGGCGCCCTCTCCCTCGGCGAAGTCGGCATCCTGGGCGCCGGCGTATTTCTCGCTGGCATAGATGGGACAGGCCATCTCCTGATCGCCAGCCAGTTCACGCAGATAACCGGCCAGGCCCTGGGTGTAGCTCCAGGTCTTGGTCAGGAAGCGGCCATCGGGCTGCTCGGTGTCCAGGGTGACCTTCACGCCTGGGAGCAACACGGCCTTGGAGCGCAGCAGCCGCTCCAGTTCGTTCAAGGGGACCTTGGGGGAATCGAAATACCGGGGGTCGGGCCAGACCCGCACCCGGGTGCCGGTCTGCCGGCCGCAGGCGCCGAGTTCCTGGAGCGAGCCCACCTTCTCGCCGCCCTCGGCAAATTCCAGCCCCCAGACCTTGCCCTCTCGCCGCACTTCCACCGCCACCCGCAGGGAAAGCGCGTTGGTGACGGAAACCCCCACCCCGTGCAGGCCTCCGGAGAACGCATAGGCGGAGTTGCCGGAACGCTTGTCGAACTTGCCCCCGGCGTGGAGCCGGGTATAGGCCAGTACCACCACGGGAATCTGTTCCTCGGGGTGGAGCCCCACCGGGATGCCCCGTCCGTCATCGGTGACGGAAATGGAACCGTCCTGGTGCAGCATCACATGGATGTTTTTGGCGTGGCCGGCCAGGGCCTCGTCGGCGGCGTTATCGATGACTTCCTGAATGATATGGGCCGGCGAATCGGTGCGGGTGTACATGCCCGGACGTTCGCGCACAGGTTCCAGTCCCTTCAGGACGCGGAAGGATGATTCGTCGTAGTTGCTCATGGGTAAGGAAGGGTGAAACCGGGGGAGGTAAATTCGAGGCCGGAATAGAGGGGGGATTCCCTCTTTGCCTCGGGGATCAGGTCAGGCCAGCCTCCCTCGCCTTGCGTTCTCGCTCAACCTTGAGGATGTAGCGCTGGATCAGAGTCGCCATGGGGCCCGGCAGCTTGACGAATTCGCAGCCGGTGCGTCTCATCCGGGTGCCGCTGCGCAGGACGATCTCGAAAGTGGTGCGGACCATGAGTGTGGCGGCAATTACCCCCACGTCGGGCAGGTCGATGCGGCAATTGGGAATTTCCGTGTTTTCCTCGGACAGGAATCGCTCAGGAAGATTGACTATGGACAGGCCGCCGCCACTGATATCGACGACGTCCACCTCCACCGTGTCGGTGAATCCATCGTCTGGCTGAATGGGGATAATGCATTTCAGGGGTCGGGTGATGGGCATCGTCAGGCGGTAGTACTCCCGCCGCTGCAGACGTAGCATGCTGTCGGGCAGGTCGGCGCGGAAGGCTGGCCTGCCCTCGTATTCGACCTTGGTCAGGCCCCGCAGGATGAACTGCACCTTGACCTTCTCCAAATTGGTGACGCAGAACAGTTTGGCCGCTTCCAGGGCCTTGCGGTTCATTTCGGCACTGGCACCGTAGTCCAGGAGCAGGCCATTTTCATCGACCTCGATCACCGAAGTCAGCAGCAGGTTCTTTTCGCCGAAGAAAACCGTGATCTGACAGACGTGTTCGATCAGCGATTTGAGCAAGTAGAGTATTTCATTCCTGCCGTGCAGCATGTACCGATCGAAACCGCCCGATTCGAGGAGGATCGACGGCGATTCCTTGGATTCCGGCGAGGAGAGGGGGGGAGTTTCGTTCATACGCGGCCAAACTATCTTGTCCGATTCTAACCGACAGGCTGTATTTTCCCCAGATTCGGTTACTGGGCTGGTTTGTCGCTTTCAACCTGGTAAAGCCAAGCCAGCAGTTCCGCCACCACGATATAGAGCTGGGGGGGGATATGGTCGTCCATATTTACCTGCATCAGCAGGGTCACCAGTTCCGGCGATTCATGAACGTAGATGCCGTGTTCCCTGGCTCGGTGAATGATTTCGTCCGCGATCAGCCCCCGGCCCTTGGCCACCACCTTGGGTGCGGCATCGCCGGGAGCGTAGGCCAGGGCCACCGCCAGCGCCCGCTCGTCGGAGGGCGGCTTATTCACCATGACGCACCAGAAACGAAAGCATGGGAATGCCAGCGGCCTCCAACGCAGCGCCTAGGGCCGCACTCTCCTGGCGCAGGTCGGCGGCGCTGGTTTCATTCCCGGCAGTCATGGTGATACGCAAGCCACCTGGCCCCAGTTGCAGGCTGGCTTCAGTTCGCCCCAGTCGGGGGGTGGTCAGGGCCAGTCGGGTAGACCAACTGGTGGGCATATCGTCGACTTCCCGCTCAGGGGCATCGCGTTGTATTTCCCATTCCATGGTCTGCCCCGGCCAGACCTCACCATGCCATAGCAGGCGTTGGGTCGCTGCGGCGTCCAGCTGCTGCTGGACCAGGGGTAGCAGGGCGTCGGGAATTTTTTCCACTGTGACTGGTATCGTGGGCGTGGCGGTAATCGGGAGTTGAGGGCGAAGCTCCACAGAGGTCGGCTCTCCTGTTCTCTGCATGACAGGCTGTCCGGACACCTGTTGTTGCCCCTGGGGCTCCTTCAGCAAAGTCTCGGTGGGCAACCTGCCCATCACCCACTGGGCTTGGTGGGCCTCGTAGAACAGGCCGCTCTGATTGACGGCTTGGGCCAGTCTGGGTGCCAGCTCCGCTGCGTCCCGGGGCGGGGCAGTCAGGATGGGCTGGCCGCCATTGAGGAGCGCGGGTTCCGGTGTCTGGCCTTCGCTGATCAGTAACTTTCCTATCATTTGGGCGGCGGGTGAGAGGCGGGTGAAGGGGTAGGGCTCCGCCGTGTTCCCGACACCGGGTCGGCCCATTACCTGAGCCTCCACCAGGC
This sequence comes from Denitratisoma oestradiolicum, assembly GCF_902813185.1. Classification (GTDB taxonomy): domain Bacteria; phylum Pseudomonadota; class Gammaproteobacteria; order Burkholderiales; family Rhodocyclaceae; genus Denitratisoma; species Denitratisoma oestradiolicum. Next base: position 3,498,070 of record NZ_LR778301.1, on the reverse strand, counting down.
GGCTGGAGCGGTCGATGACCGTCAGTTCCAGCCGTTCGCCCTCCCTGGCAGGCACATCCAGTTTCAAGGTGACCGTTTTGTCGCCCACCTGCGCCCGGTAGGTGTTTTCCGGCAGAGTCTCATGAATCAGGGCAGTAAAGACGACGCCCGGTTTCAGCTCCGGCGGTATGGCCAACTGGGCGATAACTGCTCTGGGCGAGCGGTCCACCACAACCAGTTCCAGGGTATCACCGGCCTTGGCACCATGGGGCAAGGCCAGGGTCAATTCCTTGCCAGCCACTAGTGCGCGGTAAGTATTGTCGGGCAGCACATGATTGATTCGCGCCGAAAAAATCTGCCCCGGTTGCAGATCGGGCAGGTCGGCCGGAACCCCCCGGATCGGCGCCAGAGGCTGAAGCTGGGCCTCGGTCTGCATCCTCATGCGGATGCCGGCGTCAGAGGGGATCAGGGCCATGATCGACGGAAGATGTCCGAAAATGGATGGGGGGCATTGGTTGCCGTTCCGCCCCCATTGCGCAAGGCGCTAGCGGCCGGTGCTGTAGGCTCGCTCGACATTCTTGCGCATCGTCTCGCCCCCTAAAAACTTGCGTACATGTTCCATCCAGGGTTCAGTGTGGCGGCGGATTTCTGCATCATCCTGGAGGATGCGTTGAATCAGGGAGCGTTTGCGCTCGACCTCCGCCACCGAGAGCGATGCATTGTCGTCCTCCGCGATCAGGATTTCACGCAGGGAGGACACCGAGCGCTCAAGTCCGACGAGGCGGTCCCAGTCATGAGTGCGCGCCGCCTCCACCATCAGGGACGACAGTGTGCTCATGTCTTCGTAAATTTCGATCTGGGTAGGCATCGCCAGCATGGTAACGATCAGGCCGCGTTCCTGCTCTTGGAAACTACGGCGGGATCGTTGGCTATTTCCGCCCAGGCACTGTGTAGTTCCCGCAATAGAGCTTCAACTTCCTGAATGCTCGCTCGATCCCCCTTGATATTTGCTGCCTGTAGCCGCTCGCACATATAGTCGTAGAGTGCGGACAGACTCTCGGCCAAGTCTGCGCCGGACTTGTAATCCAGGCTGGCCTTCAGGCCCATGGCAATGATGTCGATCGCACGATTGAGTGACTGGCTCATGCCACCCATATCATGACTTTCCAGTTGCAGCAGAGCCTTGGCAATCGATTGAAGAGCGCCTTCATAAAGCATCAGAATCAACTGGTGCGGTTCCGCTACCTCTGCACGGACATTGACCTCCACCGTCTCATAAGCTGCCCTTGGGTTGGTCATCATGCCGAACATGGAATTTCTCCTTAATTGCTATTGGATGTACTGGGCAGATTGGCCAGTTGTTGAGTCAGGTAGTTGGATGTTTGTTGCATCGAGGCAACGAGTGAATCCAGGGCGGTGAATTGGGCACGATAGCGTTTTTCGGTGGCGGCCAGTCGCTTGGTCAGGGTTTCACGCCGCAGCCCTATGTCGTCGATGGACCGGTCTATGCCCTGGGTTCGACTGGCGAGCGTACCGTCTTCTCCCAGTATGCTGGTCAAGGCTTGGTTGAGTTGCCAGGCCAAGCCCTTGGAGAAACCCACAGTTCCCCGCGCACCCGTGTTGCCTCCCTCGATCAGCAACTGAAGACCGCTGGCGTCACCGGCACCCTTCAATATTTGCCCATCGCCGGTTCCCGTCACGCCTCCAATTTGTCCCGCCACATTCACGCCGGTGGTGCTGGTGGCTGTACCGAACAGCGTCGCAAGCGCATTGCCTGTGGTGATCTGGACACTCGAAGACGAACCGTATTTCGTGGATGTCAGAGTTATAAGCCCGGCATTGTGCGAGGCGGTGACTGTATATCCCAGCGACTGGAAGGAGCTGTCGCTGTTTATTTTTGATTGCAATGCCGCCACCAGTTCATCGCGGGTATAGGTGCCCGCCGTCAGGGAAATGGTGGCTGCCGTGCCATTAAGTTTCAGGGTCAGGGAGTTGTTGACGCCGGCAGTGATGACGGTACTGGCAGCCAGGGCATTGGAGCCCACGGCAGTGCCGCGGGTGGCAATCTGGGTGATATTGAGACCGTAGCGGCCGGCCTGGGTAGCGCTCGTGGAACTTGCATAGCTGACGAGGCTATCGCTGGGTACGCCCATGACGGCAAACAGGCCAGCCACGTTCTTCGTCGGATCGGCAAGCACGCTGTCGAGCTTGCCGCTATTGGTGGCCAGGGTGCCGTCCCGCTGAAAACTGATGCCCAGATCGGAAAGCGAGCTCACGCCGCCATCGGCGTACGCCAGTTTCTGCGTCAAGATGGATCGAGCCTGCGCCTGCATGCCGCGCAGGGTGGTGTCCCCCAGCAGCAGTCCACCCTTTTGCGTGGTGAAGTCGTACCCGCCCAGTTCCTTCATCGTGGCCGCGAGGTCGTTGTATGCCTTGACGAAGTCTTCGATCGCTGTCTTGACATTGGTCGTGTCGCGGGCCACGGTCAGCGTCGTCTGAACGCCTACTTCGCTTTCCTTGAGCAGCGTCAGGGTGAGGCCGCTGATTGCATCGCTGATGGTATTGGAGCTTTTGATGACGGCAATGCCATCAATCCAGACCTCGGAGTTCTGGGCGGCCACTTTTTCTTCTAGATTTTTGCCGCTACCCGCGGCTGCAACCGGGTTGTAGGCCAGTTGTGACAAGCCTGTGGTATCGGTGTCGGAGCCGGAATTGTCACCGCTGACCAGGATGCGCAATGAGTTGTCTGCCCCGCCCTCGCCAGAGGAGATGACCAGTCGATAGCCGGTCCCGTCGTTGATGATGCTCGCCGTGGCTCCGGCGTCGGCTTCGTTGATGGCGTCGCGAATACCGGCCAGGGAGTTGTTCGTCGAGTCGATGGTGATGGATTTCGAGGTCTTGTCGGCATTGACGGTAAATGTATTGCCGCCACTGTCGTAAGTGCCGAAATCCAGGGTCAGGGTGCCGGTGCCAACAGCGCTGGCCGGATCATCGAAGGCGGTCGACGCGATCTTGTGAGCGTAAGCGAGCGCCTTGACCTCGATGGAGTAGCTGCCTGTTTTTGCGATGCTGCTGGTGCTGGCGGACAGAATGCTGGTGTCGGCGGCAGTGGCCTTGAATGCATTGAACTTGCTGGTGGAGGAAAGCCCATTGGCGGCTGTCTGAAATGTCGAAAACGCTCCCTTGAGAGTCCCGTAGGCCGTCAGCTTGGCCTGATAGTCGGTTTCCTTCTTGTCCAGCGCGGTCAACGGCGCCTTCTCGACCTCCATCAGCTTGGTGATCAAGCCGTTGATGTCGAGTCCTGAGCCAATACCTGGAGATGAAAGTCCCGCCATGATGTCTGTTCCTTACCTGTACAAATTATCGGCAAATGCCGCCAATTCTGTAGAGCAGGATGTATTCCAGTCTAGATTGGGTGAAAAATATAACCACAACAGCGCCTCCCATCTGATCGTTTCGGACGGGAGTAGCCATATGCGCCAAATGTTGGAAACTCTTTCGTGCCAAGGGTTCCATGCGCAAGAGCGGAACCAGCGAGGGAAAGCTGGCTGAGTTCCTGTGCCGCCAGGGTTTATCTTTTTCCTGCCGCTGGACCATTTTTGTCCAACGGGCTGACTACAAAGCAAAAGCCCGCGCCTTGGCGCGGGCTTGGTGAAGTACTGGCGATTAGCCTTGCAGTAATTGCAGAACCTGCTGGGGCAGGGCGTTGGCCTGGGCCAGCATCGCGACGCCAGCCTGTTGCAGTATCTGGGCGCGGGTCAGTGCGGCAGTTTCTGCCGCAAAGTCGGCATCCTGGATCCGGGAGCGGGCTGATGTCAGGTTTTCGGCGGATGTCGAGAGGTTGGCGATGGTGGTGCCAAAGCGGTTTTGTACTGCACCCAGGTCGGCACGGATACTGTTGATTCTTGCCAGCGCGCCATCGGCAATATCAATGGCGCGGTTGGCGCCCACTACCGTGCTGATATCGACCTCGTTGAGTTTCAGCTTTTCGCTTGCCCGGAGCTGATCCGCCTCGCCGGCGAACAGTCCGCCTTCGGATTCGCCGAGGGAACTGGAAAGACTGAAATAGCCGCCGGATGCCTTGAATTCAACATTCCCACCGATCACTGTTGAGTCACGGCTGCCTGCCACGGAGGTAATGCCACCCGCCTCGAGTATGGCCGGATTGCCGGAAGACACATATCCGGTAGGGTCGCTCGTGTCGGCTTTGTAGCCCTGCACCGCCAGGGTCACGGTCTCGGGAGCGGTATTGCTGGACACGGCCGCCGAGCTGTTGAAGTCGAGGATGCTGATGTCCTCGCCGCTGGCATGCTCGAGGGTGACGATGGTCTTGGTGATGTCCAGGAGGGCGATGATGCCAGTGGCGCCGGTCTTGGAGTTGATGGCGTTGGCCAGCTCGGTGAGGTCGGTGGTGGTAACGTTGGCCGAGATGCTGGAGCCGTTGAGGTTCATGGATACGACGCCGTCCGCGGACAGGTCGGTAAGGGTGGCGCGAGTGCGGGCGGTGGCCTGGACACCGGTCTTGTCGGAAACGGCATTGATCAGGGCGGCGATTTCCTTGGCGGAGGCATCATCCTGAACGGTGACGGTTTCCGAGACGGAGCCGTTGATGGTCAGATCCTGTCCGGTGACGTTGTTGCCGCCAGTGGCGTCGGCCAGGCCGCGGGTTGCCGTCGTCGCGGCGGTCAGGGCCGTGGCGATGTTGAGGAGTTTCTGGCCCGTTGTGGCGTTGTCGGCGGTGATGGTGTAGCCGGGCTCGACGACGACATCGATGCTGGCGAGCTGGCGTGCGCTGTCGGTGGTGGTGCCCTCGGTGAGGGTGCTGCCGCCGAAGGTGATGGTCGAGGTGTTGTTGGCGCTGGCGACGGCGTTCAACTGGTTGGTGTTGGTGCCGTTGTTATTGACGCTGTTGGCGGTGGCGCCGGCGCCGTTGGAGCCGGCGGTGTCGGTACCGAAGGTGACGGTCATCGAGTCGGAGGTGGTGGAGCCGCCGCCGCTGTTGGTGAAGCCGTTGATGGCGAGGTTGGCGCCGCCGGAGGTTGCGATGACGAAGCCGGCGTCGGAGCCGTTGCCGGTGCGGGAGATGGTGGCGCTGAAGACGTTGCTGGTGGTGGTATTGGTGAAGGAGATGGTCATTGTGCCGGTGCCGGTCGTCGTGTCGAACGAGCCGCTGCGGCTGAAGTTGGTGCTGGCCAGGGCGCGGGTGTTGAGGTCGGCAGCGAGGGCGATCTGGAAGGCGGCATCATCCGAGATTGCAGAACCTGAGCCGGTAACCACGTTGGCGCCGAAAATCGCGGTGTTAGTGGTGCTGTTCAATTCTTTGAAATTGAGGTTGAAGCCGAAGTTGGAGTTGGTGACGCTGCCTGCTTGGGTAACAAATGTTGCGCCGAAGGTGCTGGTCACATTGTCATAGACGGCGAAGTTCTCGACGCCGATGTCCTTGGCGGTGGCTCCGACGCTGTTGATGGTGACGGTATTGGCGGTGGCGTTGGCCGTGGCGGTGAAGCCGGTGTTGGTGGCGCCGGCGTTGATGACGGCGGCCAGTTGGTCACGCAGATTGGCGTAGGTGGTGGTGTCGCGGACGAAGTTGATGCTGTCGGTGGTCGAGGCACCGGCACTGTCGACGCCGCGCAGGGTGAAGGAGATGCGGTCGCCGTTGGCGGCGGTAGTGGCCAGTGAGGTGAGACCCCCGAGGGTGACGGCATTGCTGCCGGAAACAGTGGCGGTGACGCCGGCCATGCCGTCAAGTGCGGTGGCGATGGTGCCCGAGGTGGCGGTACCGGTGATGCTGGTGGGGGCGGACTGGTTGCCATCCGGATCGGTGACGTAGAAGTTCTGGGCGGTGATGTTGGCATTGGCAGCCGTGGCATCAGAGCCGGTGGCGACCACGTTCAGGGTGGAGACCACGGCGTTGCCGGTGGCGTTGGTGATGCCGTTGACAGTGTTGTCGGTGTTGTACTTGTTGATGCCCAGGCTCTGGGAATCGGCGCCCGAGACGCTGACGGAAATGGTCTGATTGGCTTCCGCGCCGACCTGGAAATTTTGGGCGATGAAGTTGCCGTCCAGCAGTTTCAGTCCGTTGAACGATGTTGTCGTGGCAATCCGGTCCAGTTCGGAGATCAACTGATTGACTTCGGACTGAAGGGCGAGGCGATCGGAAGCGGAGTTGGTGGCGTTGGCGGACTGAACAGACAATTCGCGCACGCGCTGCAGAATGTTGTTGGTCTCGCCGAGGGCACCCTCGGCGATCTGGGCCAGGGAGATGCCGTCGTTGGCGTTGCGGACGGCCTGATTGAGGCCGCGCACCTGGGAAGACATCCGGTCGGAAATGGCCAGGCCGGCAGCATCATCCTTGGCGCTGTTGATGCGCAGACCCGAGGACAGGCGTTGTAGCGAAGTGGCCAGCGCTCCTTGGGATGCATTCAGATTGCGTTGCGAATTCAACGACGAAATATTGGTGTTGATGATTTGCGGCATGTTTTGCTCCTTTCGGTGCTTCCTGTTCGTGTCACGGTCATTTCGTCACATGTCGCATGTGCTGCGTGACACGCTAAAGAATTGTTCCCGACAGCCGATTAGCAGCAAACATGCCAGCTAGTTGTATAGGCGATTTTCGGTGTTGTTTCTCCTGGACTTAGGAGTTGAATACCGGTTCTCCCGGCAATAATCGGAGGCACGGCGGCAATGTTTGCCGATTTCAGATGTTGGGCAGGGCAACAATATGTCTTCTTTTGTGCCGGTGCTGATTCCGCCCCATAAAAAAGCCCGCCCCGCGGATGGCGGGGCGGGCTGGGCAGATTGCTTGGGATGTGCCCTAAGCTTTGTTTTTCAACAGCAGACCTTGCATCTTGTCTAGTGCCCGAGCAATGTCCAATAATTCCTCGGAGGGAATCTGGCGAATCATTTCGCCGGTTTGGACATCCGTGACACGGACAATGGTTTTTCCCGTTTCGTCGTCGATGGAAAACTGCAAGCTATTGGGCGCTTTCGCCTGTACCAGTTCCCTCATTGACTCTACTGCACGTTTCAGTTGCTCGGGATTGGGCTGCTGTGGTGGAGCCGGCTCGGGCATGACCACCGACGGCTTTGCCGCCGGTGTGCCTTGTTGTGTTGCCGGCAACGGCGTCGTGCTGGTGCCTGTATTGCCGATCGTTAATGCCATGGCTTGTCTCCTTGCCTGTCAGGGGAGGCAGCATCGCTGTCTCCCCTATCCCTGTTAGCGATTACCCTTGCCGCGCTTAACCGCGGAGGAGAGTAAGCACTTGATTCGGCAGGGCATTTGCCTGGGCCAGCATCGCGACACCCGCCTGCTGGAGGATCTGGGAGCGGGTCAGGTTCGCCGTTTCCTGGGCGAAGTCCGCATCCTGAATCCGCGAGCGGGCTGCCGTGATGTTCTCGGCCGTCGCCTGCAGGTTGGATACCGTGGAGGCAAACCGGTTCTGCAAGGCGCCCAAGTCGGCACGGATGCTGTTGACCTTGGCCAGGGCGCCGTCGATGATATCTACAGCGGTGTTTGCACCGACTACCGAGGAAACATCGATTGTCGCGACAGTGTAGTTGGTGCTGGCTTTCAGGTCTTCGGCATTGCCGCCGAACAGGCCTCCGTCTTCTTCTGCGATCGAGGAGACGACGCTGAAGTAGCCACCGGTGGATTTGAACTCGATGCTGCCGCCGATCACGGTGGAGTCACGGTTGCCTGCTACCGTGGTGATGCCACCTGCCTCGAGGGTGACGGCACTGCCTGATGTCGAGTAGCCGGTAGCGTCCGCCGGGTCCACCTTGTAGCCCTGTACCGCCAGGGTCACGGTTTCGGGAGCGGTATTGCTGGACACGGCCGCCGAGCTGTTGAAGTCGAGGATGCTGATGTCCTCGCCGCTGGCATGCTCGAGGGTGACGATGGTCTTGGTGATGTCCAGAGTGGCCCCGACACCGGTGGCGCCGGTCTTGGAGTTGATGGCATTGACCAGCTCGGTGAGATCGGTGGTAGTGACGTTGGCCGAAATGCTGGAACCATTCAGACTCATGGACACGACGCCGTCCGCGGACAGGTCGGTAAGGGTGGCGCGAGTGCGGGCGGTGGCCTGGACACCGGTCTTGTCGGAAACGGCATTGATCAGGGCGGCGATTTCCTTGGCGGAGGCATCATCCTGGATGGTGACGGTTTCCGAGACGGAGCCGTTGATGGTCAGATCCTGGCCGGCAACGTTGTTGCCGCCAGTGGCGTCGGCCAGGCCGCGGGTTGCCGTCGTCGCGGCGGTCAGGGCCGTGGCGATGTTGAGGAGTTTCTGACCCGTTGTGGCGTTGTCGGCGGTGATGGTGTAGCCGGGCTCGACGACGACATCGATGCTGGCGAGCTGGCGTGCGCTGTCGGTGGTGGTGCCCTCGGTGAGGGTGCTGCCGCCGAAGGTGATGGTCGAGGTGTTGTTGGCGCTGGCGACGGCGTTCAACTGGTTGGTGTTGGTGCCGTTGTTATTGACGCTGTTGGCGGTGGCGCCGGCGCCGTTGGAGCCGGCGGTGTCGGTACCGAAGGTGACGGTCATCGAGTCGGAGGTGGTGGAGCCGCCGCCGCTGTTGGTGAAGCCGTTGATGGCGAGGTTGGCGCCGCCGGAGGTTGCGATGACGAAGCCGGCGTCGGAGCCGTTGCCGGTGCGGGAGATGGTGGCGCTGAAGACGTTGCTGGTGGTGGTATTGGTGAAGGAGATGGTCATTGTGCCGGTGCCGGTCGTCGTGTCGAACGAGCCGCTACGGGCATAGTTGGTGCTGGTCAGGGCAGTGTTATTGAGGGAGACCGCGAGGGCGATCTGGCGTGAGGCATCGTCGGTGAGTGCCGAGCCGGAGCCGGTGGTCAAGTTTGTGCCGAAGATGGCGGTGTTGGAGGTGGCGTTCAGTTCCTTGAAGTTCAGGTTGAAGCCGATGTTGGCTGCGGAGCTGTTGGTGGCGCCACCAGTGACGGTGAAGTCTGCGCCGATGGTGCTGGTGACGTTGTCATAGACGGCGAAGTTCTCGACGCCGATGTCCTTGGCGGTGGCTCCGACGCTGTTGATGGTGACGGTATTGGCGGTGGCGTTGGCCGTGGCGGTGAAGCCGGTGTTGGTGGCGCCGGCGTTGATGACGGCGGCCAGTTGGTCACGCAGATTGGCGTAGGTGGTGGTGTCGCGGACGAAGTTGATGCTGTCGGTGGCGGTGGTCGCGGTTCCCGTATTGCTGCGCAGAGTGAAGGAGATGCGGTCGCCGTTGATGGCGGTGGTAGCCAGGGCGGTCAGGCCCCCGAGGGTGACGGCATTGCTGCCGGAAACAGTGGCGGTGACGCCGGCCATGCCGTCAATGGAGGTGGCGATGACGGAAGAGGAAAAAGCACTGGCCGAGACGCTGGTGGGGGAGGACTGGTTGCCATCCGGATCCGTGACGTAGAAGTTCTGGGCGGTCGCATTGGCATTGGCGGCCGTGGCATCGGAGCCGGTGGCGACCACGTTCAGGGTGGAGACCACGGCGTTGCCGGTGGCGTTGGTGATGCCGTTGACAGTGTTGTCGGTATTGCTCTTGTTGATGCCCAGGCTCTGGGAATCGGCGCCCGAGACGCTCAGGGAAATGGTCTGATTGGCTTCCGCGCCGACCTGGAATTTTTGGGCGACAAAGTTGCCGTCCAGCAGCTTCAGTCCGTTGAAGGATGTTGTACTGGAGATGCGGTCCAGTTCGGAGATCAACTGATTGACTTCGGACTGAAGGGCGAGGCGGTCGGAAGCGGAGTTGGTGGCGTTGGCAGACTGAATGGACAGTTCGCGCACGCGCTGCAGAATATTGTTGGTCTCGCCGAGGGCGCCTTCAGCCGTCTGGGCCAGGGAGATTCCGTCGTTGGCGTTGCGGACGGCCTGATTGAGGCCGCGCACCTGGGAAGACATCCGGTCGGAAATGGCCAGGCCGGCAGCATCATCCTTGGCGCTGTTGATGCGCAGACCCGAGGACAGGCGTTGCAGTGCCGTCGCAAGGGACGACTGCGACATGTTCAGGTTACGCTGGGCATTCAACGACGAGACGTTGGTGTTAATGACTTGTGCCATTTTGATCTCCTAATAAATCAGTCAGTTACCGTTAAGGCGGCAGCCTGAGTCGTCGCCCTTGGATGCCTTTACGGCGTTTTTCCGGGTAACTTTAGGAGGAAAACGAGCTTTCCCGCAGGGCCAGCCCAAGGGAAAGCGGCAGGCGGCGCCCGCCGCAAGCTCTTGGGCTGCTACGGAGTGCCCCGTAATATCGAGCAGAGCGAGCCGTATCGAACCCCCTGGAGGGGGGCGAGCCTTTTCATGATGCGGGGTGTTGTTCCCCTCATCATGAAAGTTGGGAGGAATTGTTCCAGGAGCCTTGCGCTCCGGGGCCATTCAAGTGGCAGAGAGGCGGGTGCCGATCAATCGCAGGACACGAGCGGCTTCTGTAGCGAACCAGGGGTATTCGACCAGCTTTTGCCAGATCGGAAGGCTGTCTTCCGGACTGAAGAACGTGGTGGGGTGACGGAGTCGCTCCGCTGTGGCGAGGCAGAGCGAGAACGCCCATTGCGCCTCGTCTGGTGCGGGAGCGAGGCGCCGCCATTCGGGGAAGGGATGGAGAAAGGGTTCGTCGAGTACCGATCCCGAGTGTCCGGCCAGTTGTTCGGCCAGGGATACCGCCAACTGGATTGCCGGTTCGTCCTCACCACTATCCACCAGCACCCGAATCAATGTCAGTACACGCGGAACGCTGGGTTCCATGTTGACGACACCGACCAGGATTCCCTTGACGAATCTCAGCAATTGCAGGCGTTGCAACAGTGATACGGAGTCCTGATGACAACCATTGAGATTGTTCAGGGCCATCATGTAGTGGTCGCCATGTTCACTGCTGGATTTTGGCGCCCCCAGCCATTCCAGCATCTTCAGGCTCAGACCCGGTTGCCGGCCGATGATGGTCCACCAGTCGGCGCTTTGCGAGGTAGCCATCTTTTCGATGCCGGGTACCGTGTCGCACAGCAGGCCGGCGGTGGTGAGTCGCTTTCTTTTGTCCCCCTTGCAGAACAGAAGGGGTGTGGCTGGAACGGGTTTGTCCGCTGCCAAGCCTACCAGCGTACCGATTCCCGGAACCAGATGGAATGCGGTCAGTCCGTATTCCGCCATTCTGACCAGGGCGCCTGCACTGATCCCTGCTGTCCCGGGAGGCGGCTGCAGGAGGATGGCGGGGTTGCCTTCCTTCAGTATCGACCAATGCTGCTCCATCCAGGCGAGGGAGTCGTTCTCTTCCATAAAGGCCAGGCGTATGAGATCCGGCCTGGCGGCAAGATCGGCTTCACCAGTGATCTTGAGATTGGGGAGATTGTTGGCGCGGGATGAGCGTTCGAGCAGTTGCCGCACGTCGCTGTCGATCCTGATGGCGGTGGTGCTGCCACCGCTCGGCAATTGGGCGATGGCGATCGGTATCGCGTAGACGCCCGGGTCGTCGCCGATATCCCAGACCAGCGGGAAGAGGTCGGCAATTTCAGCAAAATAGTGGACTTCGTTTTCATACCATTGCCCCCGTTCCTGAAGGACATAATGGAACAGGTCATCGGTGGAGGGGGCGGTGGAGATTGATACCAGCCCATATTGCCTCTTCTGTTGGCCGGTCTCATCATCGGCTTTCACGAACTCGGCAAGGGGATGATCCGGGCAAAGGTTTTGCCAGGCGTTCAGGTAGGCGTCTTCCAGCTGGCGGGTAAAACGTACCGTGTCGCAGAGAATGCCGCTTCTCAGGGCGGTCGGAATGTTGGTGCGGAAATGGCGGATTCTTTCCGGGTTGGACGCGAGGGCAATGGCCTTGGCGACAAACTCCCGGTCGTCGAAGGATACGAGTTCGTCTACATCCAGTCCGATATTCTTGATGACGGAATAGGAAATGCGCTGGTGGAAGACTTCGCCGGCCCGGGTGACGACGGGGATGCCCATCGACAGGGCATCGACGGTGGTGGTGCCGCCGGTCAGGGGCATGGTGTCGAGACTGAGGTCCATGTGGGCATACAGGCCCAGATGGGAACCCGAGGGATCACGCCGGCTTTCGATCGTCAGGCGCTCCGCGTCGATGCCGCGCTCGACAAAAGCCTGGGTGACGCGGTCGATTGCCATCTTCCAGTCGAAGCGCGGATGATTGAGGTAAAAACGGCTGTCGGGAATGGCATGCATCACCTGACACCAGACATCGAGAGTGCGCTCGTTCAGCTTGTAGGGGTTCGTCAGGGAACCGAAGGTGATGAACCCGTTTTGATCCAAGGGCATCTCGTTGGCAATATCGCGCAGGCGCAGGTGCCCGAAACACAAGAAAGACTCAGGCAATTCGAGAAGTTTTTCGGTGAAATAACGCGCATTTTCCGGTCCATTGAGATAAGGGTCGGCCAGGACATAATCGACCTCCGGCATACCGGTCGTTGCCGGGTACCCCAGATAGGACAGTTGCACTGGCGCAGGCCGGTAGGCAAGCACGGCCAGTCGGGACCGATCCGTATAGCCGCCCATGTCCACGAGAACATTGATGCCATCGGCTTCTATCCGATCCGCCACTTGCTCGTCGGTCAGGCCGTAGATGCAGAGAAACTTCTCTGCCAGCTTGCGGTAAAGGGCCGTTATGTTGTCTTCCCGAGCGATGGCCGTATTCGAATACAGGTAGATCTCGAAGCGGTCGGGATCGTGTTCCCGGAAAAGATTGTGGAAAAAGAAACTGACCGAATGCGCATTGAAGTCCGCCGATAGGTAGCCGATGCGCAGCCGCTTGCGTGGTGTGGTTGCCTTGGTATGGGGCGCACGGGTGGGCGGGCGGGTGGTGATGGAGGTTTGAGCGCCGATCTTCTTGTGAAAGGTCAGCAGGTCTTCGTTGGAAAAGTCTGGCTCACTCATGAGGCCCAGGTTCGCCCCGACGAAGTAGGTTGCAAGGCCGGCCTCGGTACGCTCCATCTGGGCACGCATCTTGGGCAGCAGTTGCTTCGATATGTCCCAAAGGCAACCGTGCCGCGCGGAACTGTAGACCGAGAAGACGGTGACATCCGGATTCTCTATTTCCAGGTAGCGCCGGCATATTTGGTAGGCGTCATCACGACGTTCCGCCTTGCTGAGGGCGGTGATCAGGTTCGTGGCAATGACTGGATTGTCCGGTGTGGCCTCGAACATCTGGCTATAAAGGTCGGCCGCCGACCCGTAGTCCAGGCGCATGGTATGGATGTAGGCCAGGCCATTGAGGGCCTTGATATTGCCCGGTGAGATTTCCAGGGCGCGCTCGAAGTAGCCCATGGCATCCTCAAGGGACTCCTGGTCGAGGGCCAGATGCCCAAGATTGATCAGAGCCTGCCAATCATCGCGTGCAAGTTCGGCAGCTCTCTTGAAGTGGGCAACGATGTCGTTGATGTCGCCCCCGGTGCTGCCAAGCAGGAAACCGCGGATGTTGTGCGTTTCCGACCAGTCCGGAGCGAGCTGGACCAGCCGGTCGGAAACCTTGAGCGCCTCCGCGAAATCACCCATTGCCAGGTAGGCCTTGGCGAGCGCGGCGATGATATCCAGATTGTTCGGGTCCTGTTCGAGCAGGGCGAGAAACTGCTGGGCCGCTGCCTGATATTCCCCCCTTCCCGCCAACTGGTAGGCGGCCATGAATTCCGGGGATTTGTGCCCAGCACCGAGTTCCACTTTCAGCAATGCCTGACCGCCGCATGAGGCAAGGTTGTTTCGAACCGCCTGGTTGGCAGGGCGCAGTTTCAATGCTCGCCGGAAATGATTTACAGCCAGGTTCGGGCGGCCCCGTTCCTTTTCCAGCATGCCCAGACCGTTATGCACGGAGAAGTTCTTTGGGTTGATGCGCAGGGAGCGTTCCAGCAGGTCGGTCCCTTCCGCAAACATGCCTTCTTCAATATAGAGCTGCCCCAGGTTTGCCAGGGCTTCCCAGTCATCGGCCTCGACTGCAACCGCTCGGCTCAGGCAGTCGATCGCGCCGCGCCGGTTCCTGTCCCTTTCGAGATAAATCACGGCCAGTTGGTTGAGCGCCCTGGGGTGGTCCGGGGAAAGCTCCAGAATCTTTTGACAGGTGCTTTCCGCCTCGTCGAAGCGATGCTGCATCAGCAATGTGTTAGCCAGAACAATCAGTGTGCTGTACTGACGGGGATGCTCCTCCAGTAGTGCGCGACAGACAGCCTCGGCCTTGGCATATTCCTTCTGCTTGTAGGCTATCTCGGCTTTTTTGAGTTGCGTGTTTTTCATCGGGAGCGGTCAGCTACGAAAGATGTCGGCAAGGATGTCGCGCTTGGGGGCGGTGAAGTGCAAGCCGCCATGGCCATTGGCAAAGGCATAGCAGTTGCCCGGTGTATCCCGGTTGATTATGCTCACTCCTTGCGCAAGCACGGTGCCGTTGCCGATCTGGCAGCGGCCGATGATGGCGGTGTTCGGATACATCACGACACCCTCGCCGATCACGGGCGCAATACCGTGGTTCTTGCCCACGGTCGAGTTCTGATAGAGGACCAGATGGCTGCCGTAGGTCGCCTTGGCCAGGACGATGCCGACCGAATGGCCGATGAACATAACATCGGGAAGCTCGATCTCGTAGAAACAGTCGATGCCGTTCAGGGCCTTGTTCAACAGAAACAGGCGCGTGGCCAGTTCGTTATCGCCAGTGTTGCGCCAGAGAGTGTTCGACAGGTAGTAGAGATAAAGGCAGTACTGCGTGGAGTGCAGGTGGTCGAAAGTATCAGGCGTCCAGCATCGAACATGGTTGATGCAGCGCCCGATGCGGGCCAGCGCCTCTGGCATGTGTGCTGCCATTACCTGACGATCGGCGGGGCGACTGTCAGGAAAGAAATTCGACAATTGACGATGGGTGTAATCGAGCAGGCCATCATGATCGAGGCGCAGGAGCTTCATTTCGCGATTCCATCGAGTTGGTTTTTCAGATAGTCCAGCGTACTGCGCGGCTCGACGCCAAGTGTGCGCAGGCGATCGATATGTATGCGCGGTGACGGTGCCATGGGGGTCACCGGCCGGGTCAGGACGACATGCCAGCCCCTGCGGTTGATCAGATCGACCATCTCGGCGTTGCTGACGTTCTCACCGCTGCCCACGTTGTAGATGGAGCCCGCCTGGCCTTGCGTCATTAGGGCGACGAGGGCAGCCAGCACGTCGTCGATATGAATGTAGTCGCGGCTCGCATTGGGCGTGCTGTCCAGGGAGAAGGCCTTTTCAGCCGCCAGTTGGCGAAACAGGTCCGGCAGAAATCCCGTGGCATCCGATGCGTTGTCGTAGACAGAGGACAGGCGCGCGACCATGCCGCGGTTTGCCGTGTGCAGCAGGGTGAAATGCTCGCCCAGGGCCTTGGTGAGATCGTACAGGTGGCGTGGGTTGTTGACGCTGACCGGCAAGGCGGCATCCTCATCGCCATCTTCCAGACCATCGTAGAGGCGGGTGGAGGAGAGATAAACGATCCGGTCGAAACTGGCTTCTGCGATCAATCGCACCAGATAGGCACTATGTGCCTCGAAGGTGGCCGCCGGGTTCCGCCCATAGTCTGCGGTCATGCCGATGCAGTAGTAGAGCCGGCCCAGGGGGCGGGAGAATATTTCCGGACTGCCGCGAGGCGGCGCGAAGACCTCCTCGCCGTGGGCGCGCAGGTAGGCGACCAGTCGTGCGCCGATGAAACCGGTTGCGCCGAGGACCGTACTCGACATGGGCCGCTCCGTCGCCCGTCAATAGCTGTGACAGGGCTGATGCAGTGCGGGATTGCGGTGGTGCAGCAGCTTCGGGCTGACGTTCGAGCAGTAGCGCACGGCCAGGCCGTCGAGCCGGGAGGGATCCTTGAGCGCCAGCATGTTGAAACCGTGGGGCGGGCCTTCGAGATAGATCTTGTCGCAGGGAATCAGTTCCACGGGTTCGTTGCGCATATCCACGTTCGAGTTGTAGTCGCGGATCGCCCAGACCTGATAACCATGACTCGCGAGCAATCGGATGATTTCTGCATTCTCGATGCCGTTCGACCAGTCCACGTAGTGCTTGTGGACCTCGAAGACGATGGCGGGGGCCTGTTCGCGCCCCTGTCCAAGGAAGCCGGCAGCGCCCTTCAGGGCGCGCAGTTCCGCGCCCTCGATGTCCATCATCAGCAGGCCAAGGCTTTGTACCCCGACCTGTTTGCAGTAGCCGTCGATGCTGGTGGTGCGGAAGGAGCCGTCGGATGGGGTCTGGCTGATTTCCGGGTGGGCGAAGGAGTCGTAGCCCACCAGGGTCAGGGAGGCCTCGTCGTTGTCCCACAAGCCCATGTCCACTGCTGTGAGGTTGTCGATGTCGTTGATCCGGGCGTTGCGGATCAGCATGGAGCGCTGGTCTGGATTCGGTTCGAAGGCATGGCAGGCGCCGGAAATCCGCTGGGCGATCATGATCGCATGGTCGCCGAAATAGGCCCCGCCGATCAGTGCATTGGACGCTCGCGTGGCGAGGTGGCAGAGCAGTTTGGTGGTCTGCGGTTCCCAGACGTGATCGGGGGTCTGCTGGGGGCACATGACGAATTCCCGCGCGATCTTCGAGCGGTAGATGAATTCGAAGCGGGTGCCGTCTTCAAGGACTCGAGCCAGCGGTTCGCTTTCGGCAAACAGGAAATCGACGATGGGTCCGGTGATGGTCTCGCGGACATCGGTGCCGGGGATACGCACCTCGGCGTCGAAGTCGATCAGTTTGGCGATGAATTTTTCGCGCAGGACTTTCGATCCGGCGATGGTCTCGAGGGCGCTCAACAGATTTGTAGTGTCTTTTGCCATGATGGGTTCCTATGCGAAGAGCTCGGTTTCAAGTTGGGCCAGGGTCGGTGCGTCGTTATCCTTGGGCGACAGGAGGGCAGTGTCCGGTGCCGGCCAGTCGATGCCGATGGTGGAGTCCTTCCAGTGCACGGTACGTGCCGCCTGGGGATGGTGGGGGACCGTCATCTGGTAGAAAACCTCTGCGGTATCCGTCAACGTCTGAAATCCGTGGGCCAGTCCCGGGGGAATGTACAAGGCCTGGCGGTTATCCGAGGAGAGTTCGGCAGCATGCCAGCGGCCCCGGGTGGGGGAGTCGGGGCGCAGGTCGACGATGACGTCGTAGATGGCGCCGCTGGTGACGCGAACCAGCTTGTTTTCCTGGTGGGGAGCGACTTGCAGGTGCAGCCCCCTGACAATGCCGCGCCGGTTGTTGTAGGAAATGCTCTGCTGGACAAAGTCGGCGCGGATGCCATGATGGACGAACTCGTCGCGGCACACGGTGCGCGCAAAGAATCCACGCTCATCCGTCCGGGGCTCGATTTCAATGAGAAAGGCTCCCGTCAGGGGCAGCTCGGTGAACTTCACACGACCTCCAGGCGCGGGATCGGCACGATGAAGCGACCGCCCCAGGTGCGAATCTCGCCAAGTTGAGTCATGACCTCGTCGCGGATGTTCCAGGGCAGGATCAGTACCTCGTCCGGGCGGGAGGCCAGCATGGCTTCCGGGGTGACTACCGGAATGCGCGTCCCCGGCAGCAGGCGCCCCTGCTTGATTGGATTCCGGTCAGCCACGCAGTCGATGAAGTCGGTACCGATGCCGCAATAGTTCAGGAGCGTATTGCCCTTGGCCGCCGCACCGTAGGCGGCGATGCGCCGTCCCTGGCGCTTAGCCTCGATCAGGTGCGCGAGAAGGGCACGTTTGATTTCCCGCACCTTTTCTGCAAAACCGGCATAGACGGCGCGGTCGCACAGCCCCGCCGCAGTCTCGGCCGCCAGGCAGGCTGCGACGGCCGGCGTCTCAACATGGGCGGCATCAAGGCGGCAGACAAAGACGCGCAGACTGCCGCCATGGGTCGGCAGGTGCTCGACATCGAAGACCCGCAGGTGCGCCCGGGCGAAGATCGGCAGCAGGGCCGAGAGGGATAGATACGAATAGTGCTCGTGGTAGATCGTGTCGAACTGCTTGCCTTCGATCAGGCGCAACAGATGGGGAAACTCCAGTGTGACCACGCCTTGGGGCTTGAGGATTTCGGGCATGCCACCAACGAAGTCGTTGATGTCCGGAACGTGGGCCAGAACATTGTTGCCCAGCAGCAGATCGACCGGGCCGGGTTCCCGGGCAAGCTGTCTTGCGGTTTCCCGGCCAAAGAACATCTCGCGGGTTTCAACGCCTTTCTGGCGTGCGGCGGCGGCGGTATTGGCAGTGGGTTCGATACCCAGGCAGGGAATCCCTGCCTGCACGAAGTATTGCAGGAGATAACCGTCGTTGCTGGCGACTTCGACAATCCGGCTTGCCTCGCCCAGGCCGAAGCGTGGGATCATGGCCTCCACATAGCGGCGCGCATGGTCGAGCCAGGAGGTTGAAAAGGACGAGAAGTAGACGTAGTCCTCATGGAAATGCATGTCCGAGTGGGTCTCGATGTCGAGCTGCACCAGCCAGCAGGATTCGCAGACGCGGGCACGCAAGGGGTAGAAGACCTCGCCATCGCCTGCCCGTTCCGGCTTGATGAAAGCGTTCGATACCGGGCTCAGGCCCAGGTCGGCGAAGACGATGCCCAGGGGTTCGCCGCAGGACCGGCAGCGGTCAATGAGTGCCATGTGTCGTAAGGCCCAACATGAATTCTTCGATTTGCGATACGCACAACGTGCGCGCTTTGGTGGGCTCGGTTGCGACGGCCTGGTACCAGGTGGCGGTCTGGGAGAGCGCCTGCCCCAGCGTCCAGACCGGTTTCCAACCCAGTGTGTTCCAGGCCTTGCTGGAATCCAGGTAAAGGAAGTTGGCCTCGTGCAGCGTCGGTGTCGCGCCGTCTGCGGGAAGATTGATCTGCAATTCCGGCCAGTTGCGCTGCAACTCGCCGAGAACCTCGATGACGCTGCGGTTGCCTTCCCGTTCGGGACCGAAATTGAAGGCTTCCGCCGCTCGGGCTTCGCCGGCCAGCAAGTGTTCCGCCAGCAGCAGATAGCCGTTGAGGGGTTCCAGTACATGCTGCCAGGGACGTGTGGCGTCGGGGCTGCGAATACTCAAGGGCTGTCCGGCGAGCATGGCCCGGGCCGCATCCGGAATCAGGCGGTCCTCGCTCCAGTCACCGCCGCCGATGACGTTGCCGGCCCGGGCCGAAGCGAGCAGTGGGCCGTCTGCGGAAAAGAAGCTGCGGCGATAGCTGCAGACGACCAGCTCCGAACCGGCCTTCGATGCCGAATAGGGGTCGTGGCCACCCAGAGTGTCGTTCTCCCGATAGCCCCAGGGCCATTCGCGGTTCTCGTAGCACTTGTCGGTGGTGACGACGACGACGGCCTTGACGCTGGGGCAGGTGCGCACGGCTTCGAGCACATGGGCAGTCCCCATGACGTTCGTGGACCAGGTTTCGATCGGGTCACGGTACGAGGCGCGCACAAGAGGCTGGGCCGCAAGGTGGAAGACCACTTCGGGCTGGGCTGCGAGCATGGTCTCGCGCAGTCGCGGCAAGTCGCGGATGTCCTGGAAATGGGACGAGACGAGGGCACCGATTTCCGCCAATTCATACAGGGCGGGCTGTGTTGCCGGTGGCAGCCCGATTCCGGTCACTTGCGCCCCCAGTCTGGTCAGCCAGATGGACAGCCAGCCACCCTTGAATCCGGTGTGTCCCGTGACGAGGACCTTGCGATTTTTCCAGTAATCCTGTCGGGATGCTCCCATTGTGATTACCAGTTCTTCCAGGGCGCGTTGCCGCTGTTCCAGAGTTCTTCGAGCAGGTTTTTCTCGCGCAGGGTGTCCATCGGTTGCCAGAATCCGGGATGCTCAAAGGCACGCAATTGGTCCTGGGCCACCAGATTTGCAAGGGGTTCCAGTTCCCAACTGCTTTCATCGGTATCAATCAGATCGACTACGCGGGGGGACAGAACAAAAAATCCACCATTGATCCATCCGCCATCCCCCAAGGGTTTTTCCGCGAATCCTGTTACTTTGTCATCCTGCCTTTCAAGGGCGCCATAGCGTCCAGGAGGGCGCACGGCGGCAACGGTGGCCTGTCTGCCATGAGCTCGATGAAATGCGATTTCCTTGCTGATGTCGATGTTGGCCACGCCGTCCCCGTAGGTAAAGCAGAAAGCATCATCGTTCTCGATATATTTCGCCACGCGCCGGAGCCGTCCGCCGGTCATCGTATTTTCGCCCGTATCCACCAGGGTCACGCTCCAGGGCTCTGCCTTGTGTTCGTGTACCACCATGCTGTTATTGCTCATGTCGAAGGTGACATCAGACATGTGCAGGAAGTAGTTGGCGAAATATTCCTTGATCAGATAGCCCTTGTAGCCGCAGCAAATCACGAAATCGTTGACGCCGTGTGAGGCGTAAATCTTCATGATGTGCCATAGGATGGGCTTGCCCCCGATCTCGATCATGGGTTTGGGCTTGAGGTAGGTCTCCTCGGAAATGCGAGTTCCGAGGCCCCCTGCGAGAATCACGGCTTTCATTGGGACGTCCGATAGTCACGGGAAATGACATGCCACCATAGGGTAATCCCATGGCAGAACCGGGCAAAAGTCCAATAAGCAGTGGAAAGTCGTTGTTTCGGCCCGCTAAAGACTATGCGCCGACCGTATAGCTCTCGGCTTTACTGGTATCCACCTCGTAGCCCAGATCGTCCAGCGCCGAGATCGTCAGGATGCTCAAGGGCATGTTGCTCGAGTTTTCGGCGTAGCCGGTCATCAATTCACTATTGAAGACGCTTTCGGACCAATGGACGTTGGCCGTGCCGGCACCACCCGTTGTTTCCAGGGGAACGAAGGTGGCTGCGGGATTGCCCCCGGACATGGCTTTATAGGCCGCCAGCCCCTGGGCACCCGTGTACTGCCCAACTGTGCTGTTGAATCCGAATGTGCTCCAGAGTGTGCCCAGACCCAGTACATGGCCCATTTCGTGGAGGATGACCTTCAGCAGGGTGCCGTTTGACACCATACCGGCGATGTCTGCGCTGTCGAACTGCATCTGCCCCTGATAGGGCAGATTGCTGCCGGAGCGGACGAATGTGGGTCCTGCGGAACCGAGTACGCCACCGGCGCCGTCAATGGCATTGACCTGGGCGGAGATCTGGAGATCGTCAATGCCGTTGATGTCGGGCAGATCGGCAGTAATGATGCTTTCCCACAGGGTCTTGGCCTGATCGAAGTAGGTCAGGTAGCTTTGATCGCCCGTGTAATCGACCGTGATGTTGAAGTGGGTTGTCGGGTCGGTATTTTCCGGCGCACTGGCTGGAACAGTGGCAGGGATGTCGGTGGTCGCAGTCTTGAAATCGTAGGATTTCGAGCCTTTGAATTTGTTGTCGGCCAGATCCTTGATGGAACCCGCGCCGAATTCCACGACATACTTCTTGTCGGTCCCGAGCGTCACCCCCGGGTTGATGACGAGCATGTTTCCGCTGATGGAGATATTGCCGCTGCTTTGGGCCTTGTAGCGTTCCACAATCTTGCCCTTGCTGTCCTTCAGGAGGATTTCCCCGTTGCCCCGTTTTATGTTTTCGGAGAACGTGACATAGATGTTCTGGGAGGGCGAAACCCCCGTGGTTCCATCCGACGGGAAGAAACTCACTACCTTGGGTGCGACTTTCTCCTTCACTGTCGTGAAGTCATATCCGCCCCGGTCCTGAAATAAATTTCCAGCCAGGTCTGTAATCGTGCCGGCCCCGAAGGAGACGAAATAACGGGTGCCATTGGCCAATTTGTCCGTGGGGTCGATTTTTAGCTGTTTCCCCTTGATGGAGATTCTGCTGCTGTTTGCCACATCGAACGATTCGATCAGATTGCCGCTTTCATCCCGGAGATAGATGTTTCCCGTCCCGGCTCTGACGGTCTCGGAAAAAGTCACGGAAATGTTCGACGAAATCAAGACATCGCGCTGTCCATCGCGAGGGGCGAAGCGGGTGACCTTGGGGGCGCTTGTATCCGCCAGGGCAAGGGCCTGACTGGATAATGAGACGATGGACGATGGCGAGGAGGAAGACGACCCCGTCGGGAGGGATGTGTTCGCTTTGTTGTAATTTGTCGGAAGGTTGGCTACGTGATCGCGGGGGTAGCTTGATGAGCTGGGCTGAATCATGGATACAGACCCTCAAGCATGCACATTGACGAGCCTGCCTAGGTGAGGCGGATTGTTGTAGCTCTGCAAGGTCTGCGCTGCCGCCTGTACCAGTTGAACCGCCCCCTGACCTTGCAGGTCCATGGTCTTTTTCAGTACAGCCATTTGCACCGCATTGGCGGTGCGGACCTGGCTCATTTCGGTGGCAAGGGAAGCGATGGACATTGCATCCATGATGGTTCCTGTGAAAATTCCGGGCGGGTTCTATCCCTGTACGAAATGGATCAACGGCTATCTGCTGGAATCCTTGAGCCCATTTTCGAAGATATTGGGTTGTGGGCCACCTTTCAGCGCTTAGCCGCCTTCAGTTTGATCTGGTCCCTTGCTTATGATCTCAACCCGAAGGGATGTGGCCTTGGCCGCTGCGGCATCCGCTTTGGGGTGCAGGAATTCCCGTGTCCAGTCAGGGTGAACACGATCCACTTCGGCGCAGAAGGCGCTGACGTCCGCCAGCCAGCCGCTCCATGGCCCGAGTCCGGGGCGGCGCTTTCCTTCACAGGGAGTGTGTAGTGGGGTTGGTGCCCGGCGGCCAGGCTGATTCGATCCAGCACCATAATTCATGGCGCCTCCCGAAAATTTCCTCAGGGTCTAGAAAAGTACTTGCAAATTGCGCGGGCACGAAGAATAATAACAAAAATAACGAACGTTCGGTATGTGGAATAAGGTGATGCGCCGGCCGATTCGGGAGGCGGTGCCCCGCAACAGGAATCAGGAGGAGTCATGCTGGTCAAACGAGTGGATGTGAATGGAGATGTGCTGGGCAATCCGGCAGCTTCAGTCTGGAGTGTTGCCAAGGGCGAGACGGTGGCCCTGATGCAGGCGCCGGCTGCGATGCAGCCCACCAAGTACATCGCAGCCAAGTGGCAGGAAAAGCCCTATGGGCAGACCAAGAGCCTGGAGGTGAAGGCCCTGCGCAATGCCGACGAGATTGCCTTTCGCCTGGAATGGCTGGACCCGACGAAAAACGATCAGCGCATCGAGAACACCGATTTCCCCGATGCGGCGGCGATGCTGTTCCCCCTTTCCGAGAATGCGCCCTTGTTTATGGGTATGGAGGGGGCGCCGGTGAATCTCTGGTACTGGCGGGCGGACCACCCGGCCCGGGCCCGCAGCGATGTGGCCACCGGCATCGGTACTTCGCGGGTGGTGGACGATACCTCCATCAGCGCCCAGGCCGTCCATGGCAATGGTCGCTGGTCCATCGTGATGCGTCGCACCCTGCGGGTGGAAAAAGAAGCAGCCAGCGCGATACAGATCGTTCCGGGCCAAGCCCTGCGCACCTCCTTTGCGGTGTGGGAGGGCAGCAATCTGGAGCGGGCCGGGATCAAGGCTTTCTCGCCTGCCTGGCTGGACCTGACGGTTGAGGCCTGAGGGCCGGAGGAAACAGGACATGAGCGAGAAAACTACCACCGGCCGTGAAATCGACGGTGCTTTGCAGAAACCCCAACGCCAGCTGGCGATGGTCTTCGACCTGAACAAGTGCCTGGGCTGCCACACCTGCTCCATTTCCTGCAAGCGGCAATGGACCCGGGACGAGGGCATGGACAACCAATGGTGGGCTGTGGTGAACACCATGCCTGGCAAGGGCACGCCGAAGAACTGGGAAGGCATGGGCGGCGGCTGGGACGAGAAGGGAAACCCCCGGCCCAGCAAGATCCCGACCCGGGACGAGTTCGGCGATGCCTGGAAGTTCAATAAGGAAGAAGTCTTCTACGGCGGCAAGGGTAAGACCACCTATCTGAAACCGGTCAACGCCAAGGGCGAAGATCCGGAATGGGGCCCCAACTGGGACGAGGATGAGGGCGGCGGCGAATACCCCAATTCCCATTTCTTCTACCTGCCCCGCATCTGCAACCACTGCACCCATCCGGCGTGCCTGGAGGCCTGTCCCCGCGGCGCCATCTACAAGCGCGACGAGGACGGTGTCGTCCTGATCAACGACAAGCAGTGCAAGGGTTTCCGCTTCTGCATGGAGGCTTGTCCCTACAAGCGCATCTATTACAACCATGTGCGGGATGTGGGCCAGAAGTGCATCTTCTGCTTCCCCCGGGTGGAAAAGGGTGTGGCGCCCGCCTGTGCTCGCCAGTGCCCGGGCCGGCTGCGCTTCGTCGGCTATCTGGACGACGAGAACGGCCCAATCCACAAGCTGGTGCACAAGTTCAAGGTGGCCCTGCCCCTGCACCAGGAGTACGGTACCCAGCCCAACGTCTATTACGTGCCGCCCCTGTCGCCGCCCGCAGTGGATATGAACGGCAAGGTGGATACCTCCAAGCCGCGCATCCCCACGGAATACCTGGAAGGCCTGTTCGGTCCGCGGGTCAAGGAAGTGCTGGCGGTGCTGGAGGTCGAGAAAGAGAAAAAAGCCAAGGGCCTGCCCTCCGAGCTGATGGACACCTTGATCGTCTACAAGTGGCCCGAAGACATCTTCCCGGACTTCGTCCAGGACCCGGCCAATCTATGAGAAACCACCCCGAAAACCTCGCTGTGCTCGGTTCTCCCCTCAAGGGGCGGGAAAACTCGGGACGGCCCTTCGTTTTCCCAAGAGGAGCGCGACAATGACAATGACACGGCGCAGTTTCATCAAGAACACCGGCGGCGCCCTGGCCCTTTCCCTGGTGCAGTTGCAGTGGAAGGGCGGCATGGGCAGCGCCGAGGCGGCGACCCCCTTCAAGTTTGCCGACGTGACCTACAGCGGTTTCGAGGACGTGTATCGGGGCAAGTGGAAGTGGGACAGCGTGGCCAAGGGTACCCACTTCGTGAACTGCTGGTACCAGCGCGGCTGCAACTGGAACGTATATGTGAAGGACGGTGTGGTCTGGCGCGAGGAGCAGGCCGGCATCTACGAGCCCATCGATCCCAAGATCCCCGACTACAACCCCCGTGGCTGCCAGAAGGGCGCCTGCTATTCGGAACGGATGTACGACGAGTCGCGCCTGCGCCATCCGTTGAAGCGGGTGGGCGAGCGCGGCGGCGGCGGTTGGAAGCGGGTCAGCTGGGACGAGGCGCTGAACGACATCGCCGACAAGATGATCGACGTGATGATCAGCAGCGACGGCCCCGGCTCCGTCGTCTGGGATCAGGGTACCGCCCAGACCAACGGCGGCGCCGGCCTGGCGATGCTGCGTACCACCCTGGTGCTGGACACCCCGGTGCTGGACGTGAACACCGAGATCGGCGACCACCGGCCCGGCGTCGGGGTGACGATGGGCAAGATGACGTTTTGCAGCTCCTCCGATGACCTGTTCCATTCCGACCTGATCTTCATCTGGGGCGGCAATCCGATCTACACCCAGATCCCCAACGCCCATTTCATTACCGAGGCCCGTTACAACGGCGCCAAGGTGATCACCATTGCTCCCGACTACTCGTCTTCCGCGGTCCATGCCGACCAGTGGGTGCCGGTGAAGGTGGCCACCGACGCGGCCCTGGGCCTGTCCATGGCCCATGTGATGATCGAGGAGGGCATCTACAACCGCAAGTTCGTCCAGGAACAGACCGACCTGCCCTTCCTGGTGCGTGTCGACAACGGCCGCTTCCTGCGTGAATCCGACATGAAGTCGGGAGGAGCGGAGGACCGCTTCTACCTCTATGACGAGGCAGCGAAGGAAATTGTCCTGGCGCCCCAGGACTCCCTGGCCCTGGGCCGGATGGTGCCAGCCCTGGAAGGGGAGTTCGAGGTGCAAGGCGCGGCCGGCAAGCTCAAGGTGACGCCGGTGTTCGCCCGCCTGCGCCAACACCTGCAGCAATACGCGCCGGAGAAGGCAATGGCCATCTGCGGCGTCGATCCGGAAACCATCCGCGACCTGGGGCGGAGGCTGGCCAAGGCCCGTGCCGCCACCTGCATCACCCAGTCCAACTTCTCCAAGTTCTATCACGGCATCGAGATGGAGCGGGCCCAGATCCTCTGCTTTGCCCTGTCGGGGCAGATGGGGCGCAAGGGCGCTGGCTACATGGGCTTCCCCTACCTGTCGGTGGATGCGGTGGGCGCCCTGTCGATGGCCACCGGCCAACGCTCGCCCAAGCTGGCCCTGGCAGCCATGGGCTTGTCCATGGCGCCGGAGATCCTGAAGCGGAAATGGAAGGGCTACACCACCGAGATGACCATGTTCGACCTGGGTCGGGAGAAGTACAAGGGCGGTGATTCCATCTCCAGCCTGCTCTGGCTCTACAACCTGGGCGGCATGGAGGACACCTACGGCCGTAGCGAGAAGTGGGATCCGGCCATGAAGCGTTCCCTGGATGCCTACATGCAGGAGGCGGTGGCCAATGGCTGGCAGGCGAAGCCCACTGCCCGGCCGCGGATCCTGTTCGAAGCCGGCGGCAACATCCTGCGCCGCTTCCGCGCCTTCGACAAGGTGGCGGACCGCCTGCTGCCCAAGCTGGATCTGATGGTGACCATCGACTGGCGCATGAGCAATACAGCGCTGAACAGCGACTACGTACTGCCCGCCGCCGCCTGGTACGAGAAGGACGATATCACCTGGGCCACGCCCCTGTCGCCCTTCTCCCAGGTGGTGACCCGGGCCGCGGAGCCGATCGCCGAGGCCAAGCCTGACTGGGAAATCCACTGCCTGATTCTGAAGACCATCCAGCGGCGTGCCGCCGAGCGGGGCCTGAAGCACTTCAAGGATCGCCATGGCCACGAGCGCACCTTTGACGTCTATGACGAATTCACTTTCGGCGGACGCTACACGGAAAAGAACATCACCGAGTTCCTGGACCTGATCCTGGATGTATCCACCAACGTCGGCGACGTGAACTGGGAAAAGCTGAAGAAGAAAGGTTTCACGCGCTTCACCGGCCTGGGTAACGATTACCTGAATATCGGCAACGCCACCGACGTGAAGCCGAACGAGACCATCACCGCGGGCCTGTGGCACACGGAGAAGAAGATGCCCTGGCCGACCATGACCCGGCGCATGCAGTTCTGCATCGACCATCCCTTCTACGAGGAATTGGGCGAGGTGCTGCCGGTCCATAAGGATCAGCCCAACATCGGCGGCAACTACCCCTTGCATCTCACCGGTGGCCATACGCGCTGGTCGATCCATTCCTCCTGGCGCGATCAGCGTCACATGCAGCAGCTGAACCGGGGCCAGCCGGTGATCTACATCAGCGTCGAGGATGCGGCGGCTCGGGGTATCAAGGACGGCGACCAGGTGCGGCTGTTCAACGACGTCAGTTCCGCCCAGCTGATGGCCAAGGTGGCGCCGGCTCATCGGCCCGGCCAGGTCACCGTGTATCACGCCTGGGAGCCCTTCATGGCCAAGGGCCGCACCACCTACACCTCGGTGACTCCCAACCCGATCAATCCGCTGCAGCTGGCGGGCGGTTATTTCCACATCCACCCCCGGGAAACCGAGCACACCCCGGGTTCCACCGACCGGGCGACCCGGGTGGAGATCGAGAAGATTCACTGATGACGAGCGAGGGAACAAGCAAGATGTCGAACATGGACGAGGCTGAGCTGCTGACCCAGTTGCGGGCGCTGATCGGGCAGAAAGGTACCCCCCAGCAGGCCCGTGATCCGGTCAATCAGCCCACCATCCGCAGCTGGTGCGACGCCATCGGCGAGAAGAATCCGATCTTCACGGATCCGAATGTGGCGGCCCGTTCACCTTATGGTGAAGTCATCGCGCCGCCGGCGATGCTGGGAGTGTGGACTCTGGCGGGAAACATTCCCCGCATCCCGGATCCCAGCTGCCCCCGCAGCCGGGCCATGAAACTCCTGGCGGAGGCCGGCTACCGTGGCACAGTCGGCGCCAACACCGAAGAGCGCTACCCGCGGCCCCTGAAGCTGGGCGAGCAGCTCACCGGTACCCTCTCGGTGGTGGAGATCTCCGACCTGAAGACCACGGGCCTGGGCACGGGGGTTTTCCTCACCGCCCTGACGGAATTCACCAACCAGCAGGGTGAGCCCGCCGGCACCTGGAAATTCCGCACCTTCCACTTCAAGCCCCGGGAACTGACGGCGGAGGACCTGGCGAAGCGGCAGGCCAAGAAGGAGCAGATGGCCAAGATCCCCAAGCACCTGCTGCAGCGTCCGCGCCCGGGTGTGATGAAGGAAACCGCCTTCTTCTGGGAAGGCTGCAAGGCCCGGGAGCTGCGCATCCAGAAGTGCGGCGGCTGCGGCCGCCTGGCCCACCCGCCGGTGGTGCGCTGCCCCCAGTGCGGTTCCTACGATCTGGGCCATCAGGTGGCCAGCGGCAAGGCCAAGCTCTACAGCTTCGTCGAGCCGGTCTATCCGCAGATGCCCTTCATGACCTATCCCTACATCGTCGGTCTGGTGGAACTGGCCGAGGGGACGCGCTTCCTGACCAACATCGTCCATTGCCCGCCGGAACTGGTGAAGATCGGCATGGACCTGGAGCTGGTGTTCATCGACACGGATCCGGAAATGACCCTGCCCATGTTTCGTCCGGCCCAGCCGGCGCGCAACACCGCCACCCGGCGCTATGAGGAGGTGGCTGTCGGCGAGGAACTGCCTCTGTGGCCCATCGACGTCACCACCCGTCTGGTGGTGGGCGGTGCCATCGCCACCCGCGACTTCGAGGACATCCATCACGAAGTGGCTGCGGCGAAGCGGGCGGGACTCAAGGACCTGTTCATGAATGTGCTCACCAGCAATGGCCTGTGCTCCCGCTATCTGGGGGACTGGGCTGGCCCCGAGGCCCGGGTGACCGGGGTGGAAATCCGCCTGGGCACGTCCAACGTGGTGGGCGACACCATGTGCTTGTCGGCCTCCATCGCCGACAAGCAGGTGGTGGACGGCAAGGGCGTCATCACACTCAATCTGCGCGGTTCCAACAGCATGGGCGATCACGTCAAGGGTACTGCGACCATGGAACTGCCGAGCGGAGGTAACAAGTAAATGGTGATGTCATTTGCGGGTAAGACCGCCATTGCGGGTATCGGCGCCACCGACTTTTCCAAGTGCTCGGGGCGCAGCACCCTGCGCCTGGCCGTGGAGGCCTGCGATCTAGCCCTGAAGGATGCCGGCCTGACGCCGGACATGATCGACGGCATGGTGACCTATGCCCATGATGCCAACAACGAAATCGACGTCTGCCGCAGTCTCGGCGTGGACAAGCTGACCCATTTCAGCCTGGTCCATCACAGCGGCGGCGCGGCCTGCGGCGTCATCCACCAGGCCGCCATGGCGGTGGCCAGCGGCGCCTGCAATTACTGCCTGGTCTGGCGGGCCTTCAACGAGCGTTCCGAGGATCGCTTCGGTGCCGGCGTCCAAGAACGCGCTCCGGCACCGACGCCCATGGAAGTGGACTTCGGCTGGAGCTCCCCCTTCGGCCTGCTCACCCCGGCCAGCTGGGTGGCCATGTTCGCCCAGCGTTACATGTACGAATACGGCGCCACCAGCGAGGACTTCGGCCGCGTCGCCGTAGCCTGCCGCAAGCATGCCGCCAACAATCCGGCGGCTTTCTTCTACGGCAAGCCCATTACCCTGGAAGAGCACCAGGCCAGCCGCTGGATCGTCAAGCCCCTGCGCCTCCTGGACTGCTGCCAGGAATCCGATGGCGGTCAGGCCATGGTGATCACCACCCTGGACCGGGCCCGGCACCTGAAGCAGAAGCCGGCGGTGATCGCCTCGGCGGTGCAGGGTTCCTGTGACGACCAGCAAATGATGAAGAGTTACTACAGGAAGAGCATCAGCGGCATCCCCGAGATGAAGCTCTGTGCCGACCAACTCTATGCCGACACCGGGCTCTCGGCGGCGGACATCCAGACGGCGGTGCTCTACGACCACTTCACGCCCCTGGTGCTGCCCCAACTGGAGGAGTTCGGCTTCTGCAAGCGGGGCGAGGCCAAGGATTTCATCAAGGACGGCAACATCGAACTGGGCGGACGTCTGCCTATCAACACCCACGGCGGCCAGATCGGCGAGGCCTACATCCACGGTCTGAATGGGGTGGCGGAGGGCGTGCGCCTGGTGCGGGGCAGTTCCTGCAACCAGCCGGACAACGTGCAGAACGTACTCGTGACGGCAGCCACCGCCGTGCCCACCAGCGCCCTGATCCTGTCCCAGGATCGCTAAGGAACTATCCAGGAATATAAGGAGGAGGAAACACCATGACCAGTGCTCAATCGACTGTTGACTACGCCCAGGTACCCGACGTGGAACTGACGGAGGCGGCCGTGCTGGCCGCTGCCCGGGAGGCGACCGGCCTGTCCGACTTCGGCGACGAGGCGGATTGGAAGGAGGGACTCACGCTGTTCCTGAAGGGGCTGAACGAGGAGGCGCGGCTGAACAAGACGGGGCGCATCATCGCCTTCGGCGAGATTTTGCGTCACCTTACGAATCGGCTGCGAGTCACCGACGACATCAAGCGCCATCCGGAGATTCTGGATGTGAAGATCGTCAAGCCGATCTTCGTGATGGGTCTGCCCCGCACGGGTTCCACCTTCCTGCATGATCTGATGGCCCAGGACCCGGACAACCGGGTGCCGATGACCTGGGAATGCAACTACATGTCGCCGCCACCGGAAGCGGCCACCTACGAAACGGACCCGCGTATTGCCGACTGCGAGGCCCATCTGGCGCGGACCGCTGGGCAATTGATTCCTGAGTATCAGGCCATTCATGAAATGGGCGCCCAACTGGCCCAGGAGTGTCTGATGCTCAATGCCTTCGACTTCAAGACCCAGATCTTCTCCAATCAGTTCTGGACGCCCACCTATCAGCGCTGGGTCGAGAACGACAGCAACCTGTCGGTGTATCGCACCCACAAGCGCCAGCTCCAGTACATGCAGTGGAAAAATCCACGGGCGCGCTGGGTATTGAAGAGTACCGCCTATTTCTGGGGCCTGGACGCCATCATGTCGGTCTATCCGGATGCCCGGATCATCATGACCCACCGCGACCCGATCAAGCTGACCTCCTCGTTTTTCTCGAACGTCTCGATGACGTACAGCATGGGCAGCGACTCGATCAAGGATACGGAGATCGGCGAATTCTGGGGTGAGACCTGGGAGAAGGCCATGCACCGCTTCGTCGAGTTCAGAAAGAGTGGCAAGGCGGCGAATGCCTTCGACATGCAGTTCTCCGAGTTCGTGAAGGACCAGCTGGCGATGGTCAAGCGCATTTATGCCCACTTCGACCTGCCCTTGTCGGCTGCCGCCGAGCAGAAGATGCGCGACTTCATCGCCAACAAGCCCAAGGAGCGCCATGGCATCCACCGCTACACGCCGGAACAATTTGGCGTGAATCCCGCCCAGGAGCGGCAGCGCTATGGTTTCTACCAGGATTACTTCCACGTTCCCAACGAGGGGTGATGCGCTGTTACCTGGCCATCCTGGGGATGGCCATATTTACCTCATGTCATGCCGGCGTTCCAGCTCCGGCGAACCAATTGGATTTTAGGAGAGGCGCGTCAATGAGCACGACCAAACAGGCGAGTGTGCAGGCATGGGAAGCTTTTTGCGATCAATTGAAGCAGGCCGGGGCCGTGCTGGCCCGGGAAGCGACGCCGGAGGATGAACTGACCCAGGCCGAGGGCCTGCGCAAGCTGGTGCGGATGATCCGCATGGGTTTCGAGGCCAGCCTGGAATACGGCAATACCGATCATCCCGAGGTCTATCAACTGGTGACGCCGACGACGGTGGGAGAGGGCGAGAATGCGGACGCCCACTATCACCAGGCCATGATCGACGGCAGCAAGACCTATCGGCTCAGCGGTCAGCGGGGCGAGGCTCCCTTCATCGAGTTCACCATCTATGCGGGCAAGATCGGTCTGGACAGCGGCAGCACTGTCGTGGGAGCGATCACCGAGGCGGATCTGAAAGTGAATCCCGATGGCAGCTACGAGTTGATGCTGTCCCCCGATCCCCAGCCGGGCAACTGGATCCGCACCACGCCGGAAGCCACGGTGCTCTACATTCGCCAGTACTCCCATGACTGGCGCAAGGCGCGGGACGCCACCTTCAACATCGCGCGCGTCGGCGCCACGGGCGATCGCCCCCCACTGACGGTGGCGGAGGTGAACCAGGCCATGAAACGCACCGCGACCTATGTGGCTCGCTCGATCAATATCTGGGCGGCCATCGTCGATCAGCGCCGTGCCGCGCCGCCCAACAAGATCTTCAACTTTGAAGAGGAACAGAAGGGCAGCGGGGAGGAAGCCCCGGAGATGCCGATCGGGCATCGTTTCTCCTCGGGCTATTTCCGTCTGGCCGAGGACGAAGCCCTGGTGTTGAGCTTCAAGCCGGCCGATGTGCCCTACTGGGGAATGGCCATGACCAATTACTGGTTCGAGCCCTTCACTTACACCGAACATCGTTCCCACTACAACAACCGCACCGTCCGTTACGAGGCAGACGGCAGCGTGAATATCGTCATTGCCGCGAAGGACCCCGGCCTGCCCAACTGGATGGACACCATGGGTCATCTGGAAGGCCCGGTGATTTTCCGCTGGTCCCGCACCCGGTTGCCCGTGCCCGACATCCAGGCCCGGGTGGTAAAGCTGGCCAAATGATTTTTGCAGTCGTTTTAAAGAGGTTGTAACGCAGTTGGACGTAACGCAGTTAGCTCCATCCTATTAATCGAGAGGAGAAATTCAGTGAAAAAAATAGAACATGGCTTCACGATGCGTACCCTGCCCCTGTTGATTGCCGCCCTGTCCGGTGTCCCATCCCTGGCTTACGCCCAGGGAGCAGCCCTGGAGGAGGTGATCGTGACGGCGCAGAAACGCTCGGAGAATCTCCAGGACGTCCCAATTTCTGTTCAGGCGCTGAATTCGAAGGCCCTGGAGAACGCCGGGATCGTCAGTCTTTCGGACATCAGGGCGGCAGTGCCGGGCTTGACCATCGACACCTATCCGGGCAGCAGTGAGATGCTGTACCCATCGATCCGGGGCATCGTGCCCAACTCGATCCAGACCAGCGTGCCCATCCCCATGGCCATCCACCTGGATGGCGTGGCCCTGACCCAACTGGCGGGCCTGAACCTGGCAGGAGCCGACCTGGAACGGATCGAAGTACTGAAGGGTCCCCAGGGTGTGCTGGCCGGGCGCAATGCCACTGGCGGCGCCATCAACATCGTTACGGTAAAGCCCGAACTGGGCCGGTTCGGCTTCAAGCAGCAGGTCACGGTGGCGGAACGGGGCCAGTGGCTCTCCAAGACCGTCGTCAATGTGCCCCTGTCCGACAACTTTGCCGCCAAGATATCCTATCTGCACAGCGAGCGTGACCATCTGGGCGTCAAAAACTCGGCACCTGGTGGTCCCAAGCTGGGCGAGAAAAAGACAGATTCCTGGCGGTTGGACCTGCGCTGGAAAGCAGCCAACAACGTGATGGTGGACTACGGCTATGACAGGGCCCAGACCGACTCCATCGATCTTCCCAACCAATGCCTGGTACCTTTCGGTTCCACCAGCTTCCTGCCCTTCCTGGCCACGGTTGATCCTCGTGTGTCGTCGGTGATCAATGGTTGCAGCACCAGCAAGCTGAGTTCGCTCAACGTGCCGTTCAACATGCCCAAGAACCGCAATATTGCGGAAGGCCATAACCTGACGGTGACCTGGGATGTGGACCCCAAGCTGACCTTCCGGTCGATCACGGGCTACCGCAAGGTGGATACCAAGAACAATGTGCTCTATACGGCCAGCGCCGGTGATGCCTATCTGATCCGCAGCGACGGTCTTCCGATTAGCTTCCTGGGTGGAACCACGCCCTTTGATGGCCAGAGTCATCCCTGGGTCGTTTTCAACGAATCCTGGTCCCAGGAGTTCCAGTTACTGGGCGACGTGAGCGACAACTTCAAATACACCACGGGTGTCTACGTGTCTTCCGAAAAGGGCCATCAAGCCCAGGGCCCTGGCATTTTCTTTACCGTGCCCGATGCGTTGTTCCTCAGTACCTTCAACCCGGCAGATATTGGCGTCGATATGGCGACCCTGGAGCACCGTTCCGTGACGGCCAGGAACTCCACTTGGGCCTTGTTCGGTCAATTCTCCTGGCGGCCTGACATTCTCAGCCGGAAACTGGAAGTGGTACCCGGGATACGCTACACCCGGGATCACCGTCAGGCAGTTGGCATGAATCAGCGGGGCGAGTCCTATTTCTACACGGCCACGGCAACGCCTGGGGTGAACAACCTGCTGTTCTCGGTGCCTAACCCATTGGCCTACGCCAACGTGGCTGGGGACAACTCGTTCTCCAAGACCACCCCCACCGTGTCCTTGAATTACCACTGGAATGATGGCTTGATGACCTACCTGAAGGTTGCCAAGGGCTATGTCACCGGTGGCTTTGATGATCAGCAGGGGACGGCTGCGGGATTTGCCAAGGGCTTCGACCCGGAGACCATCACTTCCTATGAGTTGGGTATGAAGGGCGAGTTCCTGGATCGTCGTCTGCGGATCAATGGCGCGGTGTTCCAGAGTGAGTACAAGAACGAGCAGAAGACCGTGGTGCATCCGGGCAATGTCTGGGCCATCGAGAACGTGGGTACGTCCAAATACAACGGTATGGAGCTGGACATCACGGCCCAGGTGAGTCAGGGGTTCCGGGTTTCGGCAAGTGCTACCTGGTTGGATCATAAGTACGCCAAGTGGATGGACAAGGACCCCACCAGCCCGACCTTTGGAACCGACGTGTCCAGAATGCGCAAGCTGGTGGTGCCCAAGGTGTCGTACTCCATCAATCTGGATTACCGCTTCCCCGACCTGGGACTGCCCGGCAAGCTTGACGCCAATCTGAACTTTGCCCACAAGGATTCCCAGTCGACTCCCATCGATCTGAGCAATCCGGTATCGGCGAATTTCATCACGACGCCGAAATACGATGTGATGAATGGCCGTCTCGCCCTGTCCCAGATCAAGGTTGGGCCGGGGGGCAATGGCGACCTGACGGTGGCGTTGTGGGGCAAGAACCTGAACGACAAGAAGTACCACAACTTCAACCTGACCAACACCAGTGCCGATCAGGTGACAACCTGGAGCGAGCCGCGCACCTACGGCATCGACGTGATCTACAACTATTGATCGGAAGTATCGGGAACCTGGTCTGACCAGGTTCCCGGCCATCCGGGTTTACCGGGAAATGATTCTTCCCTCGGTTGTCCAACTGAGTTTTCCGCCCGCAAGGGCGGGTCTTTTTGGTGGCACCGCCGCCAACGAAACAAGACGGATTCGGCAACGATGCCAGCCGGGTCTTGCTACTACAAGGCATCGATACAGAGCCCGACCACGGGCCTACCCCATCCCAAGAGAGCAAGGAGTTTCATCATGGCTGTTCCCATTCTTCCATCAGAGATCGATATATCCAGCCCCGAGGCCTATTTGAACGAGCGCCGTCTCCAGGCTGATTTTTCCCGGCTGAGAAATGAAATGCCCATTGCCTGGGTGGACCGGGAACCCTACCGGCCCTTCTGGTCCGTGGTGCGTAATGCGGATATCAAGGCCATCGAAAAGAACCACCAAATCTTCATCAACGAACCCCGCCTGACCTTGCAGACCCGCAAGGCAGAAGCGGCGTCAGCCGCCATGTTCGGCGGACAGCGTTATGGGGTCCGTACTCTCACCGACATGGATGAACCGGATCACCGCAAGTATCGGGACATTTCTTCCCGCTGGTTTGTCGGACCGGGCCTGCGCAAGGTACTGGAGCGGGTGGACCGGATCGCTGACCGTTTCGTCGATCGCATGGTGAAACAGGGAGGGCAATGCGACTTCGCTACCGAAGTGGCGATGTGGTATCCGCTGTATGTGATTCTTTCCCTCTTCGATCTTCCCGAGGAAGATGCACCCCGTCTTCTGCAACTGACCCAGCACCTGGTATCGGCCAGTGACCCGGATCTGCAGCGTTCGGACCTGGGGGGCACGGATGCCGTTCCCGAGTTTTTCGAGTACCTGGGGCGGCTGCTGGTCGAGCGCCGGGCCCATCCCGGCGACGATCTGGCCAGCGCCATCGCCACGGCTGAGATCGACGGCAAGCCCATCGATACCCTGGAAGCCCTCTCCTACTACCTGATCATGGTCACCGCCGGCCACGATACGACCTCGGGCGCCATCACCGGGGGCATGCACGCTCTGGTCGAGAATCCGGCCGAGCGGGAGAAATTGCGGCAGCCGACACCGGCGCTGCTGCGCAACGCTAGTGGGGAGATGTGCCGCTGGGTGACTCCGGTGAAGCATTTCATGCGTACCGCCACCGAGGATTTTTCCTTCCACGATGCCACCATCAAGGCCGGCGATGCCGTGGCCCTGTTTTACGCTTCGGGAAATCGGGACGATGCGTGCTTTGAAGATCCTGATCGGTTCCGTGTGGACCGAAAGGTCGACGGCCATGTGGCCTTCGGTTTTGGCATCCATAGCTGCGTGGGCCGGCAACTGGCCCTGGCGGAGATGGACGCCTTTTTCGGCAGGCTGATTCCACGCTTGCGCCACGTCGAGTTTGCGGGCGACCCCAAACTCATCCAGTCCAACCTGATCGGCGGCTACAAGAGCCTACCTCTCCACTATGAAATCACTCACTGACATGAACATGCAACCCAGCCTGTCCTCGCCCCACACTGGCGTCATCATCACCGGCGGTGCTTCCGGCCTGGGTCGGGCCTCCGCCCATGCCCTGGCCGCTGTCGGCAGGCCGGTGGCGATCTGGGACATCAACGGGGACCGGGCGGCGGCCGTGGCCGACGAGATCCGCACCGAGTACGGTGTGGCCAGCATCGGCATCGGCCTGGATATTGGCGATCCCGACCGGTACGTCGCGGCGATCGATCAATCCCGCCAGGCCCTGGGCTCCCTCGGCGGCCTGGTGCATGCGGCGGGTATTGTCGATACCGGCTCCCTGGAAGGGGTGACGCCGGAGAACTGGGACCGGGGCATCAACATCCATCTGCGTCCGGTGGCGCTTTTGGTGCAGGCCTTGTATCAGGATCTGAAGGCCAATCCGGGCTCGGCGGTGGTGGCCTTCGCTTCCATCAACGCCACTCTGGGCAATCGGATCAATCCGATTTATTCCGCCGCCAAGGGCGGGGTGCTGTCCCTGGTGCGCTCCCTGGCGGACCGCCTGGGAGACGACGGCATCCGCATCAACTCGATTTCTCCCGGACAGATTCTGACGCCGATGCTGCAACCCGCCGTGGACGCGCTTCCCAAGGGAACCTTCGAGAAGCGCATCCTGCTGGGCCGCATGGGCGTACCGGCGGAAATCGGCCGGGTGGTGCGTTTCCTCCTGTCCGACGAAGCCAGTTACATCAATGCTTCCGAGGTTGTGGTCGATGGAGGCAACATCTCTTCCCAACGGGATTGAGTCCTCAGCCCAGGTCTGACGGGCTCCGCCCCGAACACCCGGCTCCAGGGAGACGCGGATTAATTCAATCTCGTCATTCCGGCGAATGCCGGAATCCAGGAAAATCAACAAACTGGACCCCGGCTTTCGCCGGGGTGACGAATAAATCAGTGTTTCCCTAGGGCGAGGGGGCGCTCAGGAGCTTGTTTCGGGGTGGGGCTCAGCGGCTGCCCAGGATCGTGCCGCTCACGAAGTGGGGAGCGCTTCGTGGCGCATGCCGGCCACCCAGCCGCCATCGGCCAGAAACTCGGCGCCGGTGGTGTAGGAGGCCTCGTCCGTGGCAAGGAATAGGGTGACGTAGGCGACCTCACGGGGCAGGCCGACCCGGGGGATAGGCACGGCGCGGTAAAAGTCATCCATGGAGGCGGGGTCCGGGTTCTGCTCGGAACGGCCCCCCATGTCGGTGAAGATGCCGCCGGGATGGACGGTGTTCACGCGTATGCCATAGGGCCCCAACTCAATGGCTGCCACCTTGGTCAGGCCGCGCACCGCCCACTTGCTGGATGAGTAGGCGGCCAGGCCGTTCTTGGCCTGAAAGCCGTCGATGGAGGAGATATTGATGATGGAGCCTTTGCCGGCGGCCTTCATGGGTTCCAGAACAGATCGGATGCCGAGGAAGGTACCCAGTTGGTTGACCCGGATCACAGACATATAGTCGTCCTCGGTCATGTCCTTGATGGCCTTGGGATTCAGGATCGCCGCATTATTTACCAGAACGTTGAGAGGGCCGAAGGCCTGGGCCCGGGCCACCGCCTTTTCCCAGTCGGCCTGCTTGCTGACATCCAGATGAACGAAGGCGACATCGGGCCCCAGTTCCTTGGCCAGCGCCTCGCCGGCACTGTCGAGCACATCGCCGATCACAACCTTTGCGCCGTTTTCCACAAACAGGCGAACCGTCGCCTCCCCCATCCCTCGCGCGCCACCGGTGACAATGGCAACCTTGCCTTGCAATCTGGACATGGACTGACTCCTTTTATGGACTGGATCTCAGCCTCGCCCTTCAGGCGAAGCACAGGATTTGGTTCGTAGAT
The DNA here is from genome assembly GCF_902813185.1 of Denitratisoma oestradiolicum. Taxonomy (GTDB): domain Bacteria; phylum Pseudomonadota; class Gammaproteobacteria; order Burkholderiales; family Rhodocyclaceae; genus Denitratisoma; species Denitratisoma oestradiolicum. The sequence goes on along the minus strand of NZ_LR778301.1, from coordinate 3,459,670 downwards.
CTGGTTGGCTCCGGGACAAGCCCGGAGCGGGGTGGTTCATGAACGGTTTCCCGCTGTGACCGTGAATGTCCCGGGATAGGACAACTGGAGGTCTTCGCCGATGGCCTGCTCGATCCGCTCCTCCATGCGCCAGCCTTCCCGGGTGCGGCGATAGCGGGTGCGGTAGTAGCCGGCCGTGACTCCCTGGCGCACTTGCGTGTCCGACCGCATGACGTGGCGGAATTCGAAGAAAATCACCGACTCGGCACTATCCCCCTCGATCTTCAGGTGCGGGGGGTGCATGTAGTGGAGCCCCGACCACTGCTGGCGGATATGGGTGCAGAAGTTCTCCAGGGCTGTCCGGCCCTCGATCCGTGTGTGTGGCGTGTGGCCGGTTGGCAGCATCTCGAAGATGCCGTCCCCGGTAAACACTTCGGCCCATTGCCGGGGCGTTCCAAGATCCCAGGCATAGGCATACTCGGCCTCCAGGTCGAGGATCGCGAAGCGGTCCTCGATGGCCCGGAGCCGCCGTTCCTGGTCTTCTGTCGTCATGGTGCGGGTTTCTTCAAGTCTTCGGCTGGGGCGGAATGCCCAGACGGGAAAGGTTTTCTTCCGTGAGCGGGACGTAACACCCGGCGGCGGCATCGGCCACGTACAGTTCGTCCCCGGCAACCGGGGCATAGCCCAGTTTCTGCAAGTCCACCTTGCGCAGCTTGAAGGTGGCGGTGATGTCGGCATCGGCCTTGACGCGGACGAAGACCGGAATCGCGTAGCTGGGCAGCGTGTTCTGGGCGAGACGGTAAAAGCCCGCCGGGTCGAGTTGATGGCCAGGCTGCATCACCACGGTGACCATCCCCGCCCGTCCTTCCTGTCCGGGAATGGCAACGCCATAGACCGTGATGGTTTCCAGTCCTGGCTGGCTGTCCAGGGCATTGGTCACCTCGGAGGTGGAAACGTTCTCGCTCTTCCAGCGGAAGGTGTCACCTACCCGATCCACGAAATAGTAGTAGTCGTCCTCGTCGCGACGGAACAGGTCTCCCGTGCGCATCCAGGCGTCGCCGGGCTGAAACACGTTGCGCAGAATCTTTTTCTCGGTCGCCTCCGGATCGGTGTAGCCGTCGAAGCGGCCGCCGGTGATGCCAGGCAGGTTGAGGATCATGCCCAGCATCTCCCCCACCTCGTTGGTCCCACATTCGATCAGGGTGCCGTCCGGGTTGCGCAGGTGGCAGTCGTTGTCCCGGTCGTACTTCACCAGCCGGGCATTGCTGCGGTCACGGAAGGGAATGCGGCCGCAGGAGCCGATGCGGTTGTCGATGTTCATCATGCCGACGTTGAGTTCCGTGCCGCCGTAGCCCTCGATCATCTGGGTGACGCCAAAGCGGTCCTGGAAGGCTTGCCAGATCGCCGGGCTGAGACCCGAGCCGGTCATGACCTTCAGCTTGTGGTCCCGGTCGTCGGGCCGGGGCGGCTGGTTGTACAGGTAGCGGCACAGCTCACCGCTGTACTGGGCCACCGTGACGCCATACTGGCGCACATCCTGCCAGAAGCGACTGGCGCTGAAGCGGGGCCGCAGCAGGACACTGCCGCCAGAGGCCATGGCGTTTGACAGCAGGGACATCAGTGCCGCCACATGGTAGAGGGGCAGGACGCAGTAGAAAACGTCATCCTGGCCCAGACCGAGGAAGGCGCGCCAGCCTTCGCCAACCCCCAGCCAGCGGGCCTGGGTGACCTTGGCCGCCTTGGGCAGCCCGGTGGTGCCCGAAGTGAACACCAGGCACAGCACACTCTGGCCAATCACGCCGTCCCGCAGGGTCCGGTCCGGGTTGGTGGAGGGTTGGGCTGCCAGTTGTTGCTCGAGAACGGTGCACGAGGCGGGGATATCCCGGGTTTGCCCGTCGGGGATCGCGTAGGTGACCAGGGTTTCCGGAATGTCCGGTGTGGGAGCCAGGCGCCCCAGGCATTCCGTGCCGACGAACAGTCGCTGGCTACCGGTGGTGGACAGGGCATGGCGCAGGGCGTCACCGCTGATCTGGTTGTTGATCAGCGCGGAGACGCAGCCGATCTTGGCCAGGGCAAACCAGATGAACAGGAATTCCGGGCGGTTTTCCATCAGCAGGGCCGCCACGTTGCCGGGGCGTAGCCCCTGGGCCAGGGCGAAGTGGGCGTAGCGGTTGGCCCGGGCGTTGACCTCGCCGTAGCTCAGGGACTGGTCGTTCCAGACCAGGAAAGGACTGTCGGGAGTGCGCTCGGCCCATTCCTCCAGCCGGTCGGCCACGGTGTAGGTCTGCTCGGGGGTGTGTTTCATCATCCCGGCCGAGATGATGTCCATCCGGGCCTGGGTTTCTTCGCGGGTCACCATGGGTTGGCGTTCCTGGATAGGGAGATGGAAAGGTATTAAATGGCGCCGCCGCAGACGGAAATGGTCTGGCCGGTCATATAGCTCGACGCCTGGCTGGCGAGGAACAGTGCAGGGCCGACGATTTCCTCGGGCTGCCCGGCGCGTTTCAGCATGGTCACGTTCTCGCAATACTCGAGGAACCCCTCTTGCTGGGACGCCAGATCCTCCAGCATCTCGGTCAGGAATGGGCCCGGCGCGATGGCATTGACGCGCACGCCCTGGATTGACCATTCGTCCGCCATGCTGCGGGTCAGGGCGATCAAGGCTGCCTTGCTGGAGCAGTACATGGCCAGGTAGCCGGAGGGGCGCAGGCCGCCCATGGTGACGATGTTGACGATGCTGCCTCCGCCGGCGGGGATCATGCGGTTGGCTACCGCCGCCGCCAGGTGCATGGGTCCCTTGGTGTTAACGCCATAGAAGCGGTCGAACATTTCCTCGCTGGTCTGGGTCAGGGGCGTCATGGTCTGGACGATACCTGCGTTGTTGACCAGCACGTCGCAGCGGCCGAACTTTTCATAGACTGTGTCCACCAGGCGATCCACTTCTGCCCACTGGCCCACGTCGCAGGCCACCGCCAGGGAGCGGCGCCCCATGGCCTCGATCTGGCCAGCGACTTCCTGGAGGGAGGGCAGGGTACGGCTGGTGACGATCACGTCGGCGCCGGCTGTGGCGAAACCCAGGGCGATGGCCTTGCCCAGGCCGCGGCTGCCGCCGGTAACGAGGGCGACCTTGCCGGTCAGATCGAAAAGTTGTTGTGTGGTATTCATTATGAAATCTCCTCCTCCGTGCCCGCTATAAAAACATCCCGATCACTTGCTTTGTTTATTTGGCGAGTATAGCATGGTGTTTCATTGCCCGAGCAACAGGAAGTACCGGGCCGGGGGGGCGTTCCAGCCATGGCGCCAGTTTACAATCGACCGCTTGCAATGTTCATTGATCAGCTTGGAGCAAGAATGAGTACATCGGAAGCGGAAAAGCGCCCAGTCAGCCGCCGTCGCACCCAGGAAGAACGCAGCGCCACCACCCGGGAAAAAGTGATCCAGGCAGCCATCGATTGCATCGTCGAGGAGGGTCTGCACAACACCACCGCAGCCAGGATTGCGGCCCGTTCGGGCGTCACCTGGGGGGCGATCGCCCACCAGTTTGGCGACAAGGACTCCGTGCTGTTCGCCGTGGTGGAGCGCAATGCCGAGAGGTACCGCAATCTCCTCGAGGCGGCCCTGAAGAAGGCTGGGCCCACGCCTCCAGAGCGGATTGACGCCCTGATCGACGTAACTTGGACGTACATCAACGAACCCTCGGCCTTCGCCTTCAACGAACTGATCATCTATAACCGGGCCAGCAGCAACGCAAAGATCATTGGTCAGCAGGAAGACCTGTCCTACAAACAGATGAAGATCGTCTGGGACAAGTTCTTCGGCGAATTCGACATTCCGCCGGCGAAGCTGGACACAGCGCGGAATTTCACCTTGGCGACTTTGCAGGGGCTGTCCCTGATGCGTCTCATCACCCACCGGCGGCCGACGTTCAAGAGCGAGATCGCTGCCCTGAAGCAAAGCATCGTGCAGATGCTGGTTCCCGAGTCCTGATCACGACTTCCCTGGCGCCGCCTGCGCCAAAACTGTGTCTGAAAGGTTACCCATGAAAGCTGCCCTTGCCCTGGATTATGGAAAACTGAGTATCGAGGACGTTACCCTGGACCCGCCTCGCGCTGGCGAGGTGATGGTCAAGATGGCGGCGGCGGGCGTCTGCTATACCGACGTTTCCGTGCTCAACGGCACGATTCCGATGCCCGTGCCCCTGGTGCTGGGCCATGAGGGCGCGGGGGTGGTGCAGGCCGTGGGCCCCGGTGTCAGCTCCCTGGCGGTGGGGGACCCTGTGGTGCTGTCCTTCATTCCCGCCTGCGGCGAATGCTTTTTCTGCGATCACCACGAACCCCACCTCTGCGCAGCCGGCTCCCCCGAGGGACGGATGCTCGACGGTAGTTCCCGCCTGCATCTGGGCAGCCGGGATATCGGGGCCATGGCGATGCTCGGCTGCATGGCGGAATATGCCGTGGTGCCGGCCATCAGCGCGATGAAGATCGATCGTGGCATTCCCCTGGATCGGGCGGCCCTGGTGGGCTGCAGCGTGATGACCGGTGTCGGCGCCGTGGCCAATACCGCCAAGGTCAGGTCCGGCGCCACGGTGGCGGTGTTCGGCTGCGGCGGCGTCGGTCTGTCGGCGATCCAGGGGGCGCGACTGGTGGGCGCCAAGCGCATCATCGCCGTGGATATGCTGGACTCCAAACTGGAATACGCCCGCCATTTCGGCGCCACCCACACGGTGAATGCCAAGGACGATCCCGTCGCGGCGATCAAGGAATTGACCGGCGGCTGGGGCGTCGACTACAGCTTCGAGGTGACGGGCAAGGTGCCGGTGATGGAGCAGGCCTACGCCGCGACACGGCGCGGCGGCACCGTCTGTGTGATCGGCATCGGCCATTACACCGAGAGCTTCCCCCTCAATGCCTGCGGCTTCTCCGCTGACGCCAAGACCGTGGTGGGCTGCATGTACGGCAACACCAACTTCAAGGTGGACATGCCCAACCTGCTGGAACTCTACCTGGCCAAGCGCCTGGACCTGGACGCCATGATCACCCGCACCTACCGTATCGACGAAGCGCCCCAGGCCTTCGAGGACCTGAAGGCCGGCCTCAACGCCCGGGGAGTGATCGTATTTTGAATGCCATGGCTGAGATGGAATTCGTGGACCGGGCATCTTCACCGGCGGCCCTGGTCAGCTATCTGTACGGCCTGCTGGGGGAATGTTTCGGCTATCCGGATGCGGACCTGGTGGAAAGTATCAGGAGCGGCGCCCTGAGGCAACAGTTGCAAAACCTGTGCTTCGCCCTGGACAAAGGCTTGTGCCTGGGACTGGATCTTTCCCCGCTACACGATGCCGAGGCTACGGAGGATGCGCTGGCAGTGGAATACACCCGGCTTTTCGATGCCGGTGCCCATGGTACTGGCTGTTCCCTCAATGGAGGCTTGCAGCAGGGCCCCCAGATGAAGGTCATGGAAGAAGCGGTGCGCTTCTACAACCATTTCGGACTGACCCTGACCGAAGACAACAAGGAACTGCCGGACCACATCACCACCGAATTGAATTTCCTGCATTTCCTTGCCTACGGCGAACATCAACTGACGGCCCGGGGTGAATCCGCTGCCGCCTGTCAGCTTGCCCAGCGGGACTTCATCGCCCGCCATCCGGGGCGCTGGATTCCCCTGATGGCAGCCAAGCTGGAGCCGATGCAGCCCGACCCCCTGTTCATGGTGCTGACCCAACTGCTGGAGCGCCTGCTGAACCGGGAACTGGCACGACTGGAAGCGCTGCATGGTGCGGCATCCCTCAAGCCTTCTGGCGACCTGCCCTTTGGCGGAATCTGATCCTTCTCTTGCAACTCGGGTTGTGACAGATCGTGGAATTGCGAGCAAAGGGAGCCAAATCAGGCACCTCCCCCGTGCGGGTGCGGATGGGCGGGTGCGGGCGTTTTTGCTGCCTTTCCGGTCAGCCGGCGCGGTTCTTTATCGAAGTCTTTCATTTTCGCTTCCGGCCTGGCCGGCATGCATAGGAGCATTGCAATGACACCGGATCAAATGCGGCAGATCCTGGATCGCCAGAAGGCCGATTTCCTGGCCGGCGGTCTGCCGGACGCCAAGACCCGCCTCGACCGCCTCGACCGCCTGGCGGCCCTGCTGCGGGAAAACCAGCAGGTGCTGTTGGACTCCCTCTGCGCCGACTTCGGTCACCGTTCCATGGAGCACGCACGCCTGACCGAGATCGCGGTGCCCATCGCCGAGGTGCGCGCCACGCACAAGCATATCGAGGCATGGATGCGGGACGAAAAACGGCCCATTCCCTTGCTGCAGACACTGCTCGGCGGGCGGGCCTGGATCCAGTACCAGCCCCTCGGGTCCGTGGGCGTGATCGTGCCCTGGAACTTTCCCATCTACCTGGCCATGGGCCCCCTGATCGGCGCCCTGGCTGCCGGTAACCGGGCGATGGTGAAGCCCTCCGAATTCACGCCCCGTGTTGCCGACCAACTCGCCGCGCTGTTTCCCCGCTATTTCGATGAGAAGGAAATAGCCGTGGCCACCGGCGGCGCCGAGGTGAGCGCGGCCTTCGCCGAATTGCCCTTTGACCACCTGGTGTTCACCGGTGCCGGTGCCATCGCCAAGCATGTGATGGCGGCGGCGGCGAAGAACCTGGTGCCCCTGACCCTGGAACTGGGCGGTAAGTCGCCGGTAATCATCAGCCGCGAGGCCGATCTCGCCGACGCAGCCGTGAAGATCGTGGACTTCAAGCTGTCCAACGCCGGGCAGACCTGCATCAACGCGGATTATCTGCTGGTGCCGGAGGAGTGCCTGGAGGAGACGATCAAGACTCTTCAGCAGACGGTGGCGAAGCTCTTCCCCACGCTGTTGACGAACCCGGACTACACCTCGATCGTCAACAAGCGCCACTTCGACCGTCTCAGCCGCTATGTGGACGACGCGCTGGCGGCCGGCGTCAAGTGCGTGGACATCAATCCGGCCGGCGAGTCCTTCGCTGCCCAGCCCGAAGGCCAGCACAAGATGATGCCGCGCCTGTTCATCAACCCGGACGATGAGCGTCTGATCATGCGGGAGGAGATCTTCGGCCCCTTGCTGCCGATCAAGACCTACCGCCAGATGGACGAAGTCATCGCCTACATCAACCGCCATGACCGGCCCTTGGCCCTCTACTACTTCGGTCCCGCTTCCGGCCCGGAGGTGGAACGGGTGTTGAAAGGCACGATCTCCGGCGGCGTGGCGATCAACGACATCGGCGCCCATGCCGCCTGCGAGAACCTGCCCTTCGGTGGCGTCGGTCCCAGCGGCATGGGGGCCTATCACGGCCGCGACGGCTTCCGCCAGTTCTCCCACGCCAAGTCGATCTTCCGCCAGACCCGGGTGGACCTGATGAGCCTGTTCGGCATGCGGGCCCCCTATGGCCCGAAATTCAGGGCGGGGGTCGAGCGTTTCATGAAGTGAGATAAAGGAAACGCTTATCAAGTCTCAAGGCGTCATTCCGGCGAAGGCCGGAATCCAGGAAGATCAAAAAACTGGACACCGGCTTTCGCCGGTGTGACGGACTTAATCAGTGTTTCCTAAAGGGGACGTAGCTGCACTATCCATAGCAAGGCCGGCTGACGTCAAAGATAGAAGCTAGCCACGAATTCATGGGAGGGCCAGGCAATGCGCGGAACGGATGCCGACAGGGAGCGCATGCTGCTGACGCTCCTGATCCAGGAGCGTTTGTTTGCCTTCGGCAGCGCGGTCGACAGCAAGCAGTTCCCTCGGCTGTCCGAGGCTTTCGCGTCTTCTGCCAGTGGAGACTATGGGCAAGGCAGGGGGCATCGGAGTTGCGATGAGCTGATCCAGTCCATGGAGCAGCATCTGGGAGCAGGCTCCAACTGCGGCCCCAGCCAGCACAACATTCTGAATGTCCGGGTTTTTGTGGCCCCGGATGACGGTGTTGAAAGCCAGTCCAATTTCTACGCGGTCCATGAGGGCGTCGGCAGGCTCCAGGGGCAGATATGGAGCACCTGGGGCCAGTACAACGATTCCTGGGTCTCTACGGTCGAGGGCTGGCGCATTCAGCATCGGCGCTATGTCACGTTCTTCAGCGCAGGACCGGCCGATATCGTTGGGCGGGATTGATCCCTACGTCGCCGTTGATGACCAGCAATCGAGGAGAGAAGAATGCCTAAGCAGATGCGGGCGGTGATGATCGACGAATTCGGTCCCTCCAACGTGATGCGGATACGCCTGGCCGACAGGCCCGAGCCGGGATCGGGGCAGCTGCTGATCCGCGCGCGCTACGCCAGTGTCAATCCGGCAGACTGGAAAATCCGCGCCGGCTTGCTCGACCGGGTCGGCGCCGATGGTTTCCCCATGATCCTCGGCATGGATGTGGCGGGCGTCGTCGAGGCGGTGGGCACGGGTGTCGCCGACTTCACCCCGGGCGATCGTGTGGCGGCGCTGTCCGGCATGGGCCTGCAATTGGGCTTGCGCGGCACCTATGGGGAGTATTGCTGCACGCCGGCAGTGCGGGCAGTGAAGCTCCCCGATCATCTGTCCTTCGAAGAGGGGGCGACCATTCCGATCGCCGCCGCCAGCGCCGCCAGCACGATTATCGACGTGGCCAAGGTCAAGCCGGGCGACGTGGTGCTGTTCAACGGTGGCGCGGGCAGTGTCGGCACCTTCGGCGTGCAGTTCCTGAAATTGCTGGGGGCGAAAGTTGCCGCAACCTGTAGCACTGGGAACCTGATGCGTTTGCGTGGCTACGGCATCGACAAGCTGATCGATTACACACGGGAGGATGTTCTCGACTCGCTCCGTGCCTGGGTGCCGGAGGGCGTCGACTGTGTCATCGATGCAGTCGGGTTGGGCAGCCTGCCAGCGAATACGCCGGAGATGGTGAAACCGGGCGGGATCATCGCCTGCATCCAGACCCTGATCAAGGATGTGGACGGCTATGACGCCGAATTGGCGGCGCGGCGGAATGTGAAAATCGTGGACAACATCAGCCAGACGGTACACGTCGGCACCCCGCTGTTCCAGGTGGAAGGTTTCCGCCAAGTGGTGGCGGGGGTTGCCAGCGGCAAGATAAAAGTGCCGCCCTACAAGGTGCTGCCCCTCGAGGAGGTCGCCCAGGCCCATGATGAAGTCGAGCAGGGGCACTTCAAGGGCAAGATTCTTCTCAAGATCGGCGCATAACGCAGCCGCAACCCAGTGATCTGTGACTAAATGAGGCTTGACGGATGAAAGCGCGCAACACTTTTGATTTTGTCGAGGCACCCGCCGTCGTGGCGGATTCCAACGTCTGGGACCGGACGGCGGATGTCGTTGTCGTGGGCCTGGGCGCCGCCGGTGGGGCGGCGGCCATAGAGGCGGCGGACCAGGGGGCCAGTGTGCTGGTGCTGGACCGGCTCAATGGCGGTGGCGCCTCGGCGATTTCCGGCGGCGTGGTCTACGCCGGCGGTGGCACGCGCCAGCAGTTGGAGGCCGGCGTCAAGGACGATCCCGACAACATGTTCCACTACCTGAAGGAGCAGGTGGCTGGCATCGTCTCCGACGCCACGCTGCGGGATTTCTGCAACCAGAGCGCCGCCAACCTGGCCTGGCTGGAAGAGCAGGGGGCACGTTTCTCCAGCCGCCTGATGACCCAGAAGAATTCCTTCCCCGGCGGCGCGTGGGGGCTGTACTACTCCGGCAACGAGGCCTATGCGCCTTTTTCGGACAAGGCATTCCCGGCCCCGCGAGGACACATCACCCAGGCTGGGGGCTACGCTACCGGCCACGGGCTGATGAAGGCCCTGATCGGCACGATCAAGAGCCGTCTGCGGCAGCGGGTCGAGGTCCTCGATCACTGTGAAGTGTTCCAACTGCTGACGAACGCCCAGGGGGCGGTGCTGGGCCTGCGCTGTCGCCGGGTCGGTGGGGGTCTGGCCCGGGGCATGCGCCGGATCATCAATAGTGCCGCCAACAGCTTCATGATGGGGATGCCGGGCACCGGTGGCGCCATCCGCCGCCTGGCGCGCCATTTCGGCGACAGCGACGAGGTGTTCACGGTGCGGGCGCGCAAAGGCGTGGTGCTTGCCAGCGGCGGCTTCGTCTTCAACCGCGCCATGGTGGAAGCGGCGACCCAGGGCAAGGTCTACTCACAAATGTCCCTGGGCGAGGAGTGTCATGGCAGCGGCATTCAGCTGGGCCAGGGCCTGGGCGGTGCTGTCGGCCAGATGGACCGGCTCACCTATTGGCGCTTCTATGCGCCTCCTGTGCATTTTCTCAACGCCGTGCTGGTGGGCCCCAACGGAAGGCGTATCTGCAACGAGGCCTTGTATGGGGCCACGGTGGCCGATCGGATGATTGAACAGACGGACGGGCGGGGCTGGCTGATCCTGGACCAGAAGACCCTGGACAGCGTGCGTGCCGACCTGAAGCAGAAAATGCCCTTCGTGCAAAAAATCCTGGGCTGGATGTACCTCAACCGCTGCCGGACATCGGCGCCGACCCTGGCGGCCCTGGCGACGGTGCTCGATGTTGATCCGTCCGCCCTGGACGCCACGGTGGCCGGGTATAACCAGCGCATCGAGGCCGGCATGGAGGACGAGTTCCGCAAGCCGGCGGCCTATCGCAGCGTGCTTTCCGGCGGGCCCTGGCATGCCGTGGATGTGAGCATCGGCGCGCCGGGCAATCCCTGCTTTTTCCTGACCCTGGGCGGCCTGAGGGTGGATGAATCCAGTGGTCAGGTGCTGCGGAGCGACGGCAGCACCATTGCCGGGCTATATGCGGCGGGGCGTAGCGCGGTCGGCATCTGCTCCCATACCTACATCAGCGGACTCTCCCTGGCGGACTGCATTTACAGCGGTCGCCGGGCCGGACGTCACGGAGCCACCTCCCTGGAACGGAGGGACGCTTTGCCCTAGGGACCGGCCCGTTCCTCGCGGCCCCGGAGCTGGCTGATCCGAGGGCATTCAGCGGATAAAGAAATAGTAAAACGCACCGATGCCGACCGCTAACCAGCCATAGGGGAAGGTGGTCCAGAGAATCATCTTGAGCCGGCTGTCGCCGATCCTGCGCTTGGGTATGGCAGCCTCTTCAAGAACACACTGGTGGCGTCGTTCGTTTTCGGTGAGCTCGGTCGGTTTCGCGAACCCACCCAGGTGATGAATCGCATTCATGGCATCGCCCTCCTTGCGGAAGCGCAGAACAGAAACCGGGGAACGGCTTTGCTCCCCAGTTTCCAGTGTAGAAGGTCACGCGGTTTGCGCAATGACGGAGAAGAGCCTCATGCTTCTTCCTAACGAGCACGGTGCGCTGGCACTATCCCCGAGGATGAAAATGCGCAAAGGCCAATTGAACGCCCCCCCCCCCCCCGTTCCACGGCCGGCTTCGGCGGCGCAAAGCAGTGCTTCGCGCAACCCCGCCTACGCCTCCTTCCCGGGGCGGGGCTACTCATCGGCTCGCTGCGCTCGATGGTCACACCCGGCTCCGTTGATGCTTTTTCACGCTAACGGCCATGGCGGCAGACGCTACCCCTGATCATGAAACCCGTCACCCCGGCGCAAGCCGGGGTCCAGTTCGGCGACCCACTGGATTCCGGCCCCGGATCAGATCCGGGATGACGTTCCTAAGCCGGAATGACGAGGGTGGCGATTTGTGCGGTTTCACGAAATTGTTCCGTATTTCACGTTAAGGCAGAACGCTGATGCTGAATTCGGAGGTGCGGTGGTCGATAAGGATGCGACAGTCTCGGTAGGCCGGCTGGGTCAGGAGGGCATCGCCGCCGACGTGGCCGGCGATGGTATGGGCCAGTTTCCGGTTCTTCGGGATCGGGAGCCGTGGCCCACGTCGCAGAAGGGGCCACGACGGGTGCGGATGTCGCCCTGGATCATGGGATATCCGGCAACTCCTGCGCTTCTGCTTCCATGTGGACGAAATGCGCCAGTAATTCCCCCAGGGTCCGGTAGAAGGGCAGCGCCTGGTGCTGCGCCAGGCGCTGGGCAAGTTGCGGTAGCCAGGGGGACAGGTGGTGTTCGAGGAAGTCGCGGCGGGCCCGGTGGCAGTCGTCGGCGCCGGCGCCGTGCGCCAGGCAGTCGCTCTCCAGCTGGCTCAGGTAGTGCAGGAATTCGAGCTGAGTGGCCAGATGGTCGGGTAGTTCCCGCGCCGGCGCGGCTTCGGTGGTCAGGCCGAAGTGGTTGTAGAAGCGTACCAGTTCCTGCAGCAGCTGCATCCGCGAATCGGGGCGGTAGCCGCCGCCGTGGAGGGGGCAGAGGGGGCCGCTGCTGCCGGCGACATCGAACAAGCGGGTGTATTCCACCGCCAGGGCGTCAGCACCGTCGCCCGCGTCAGCGAGATCCGGCCAGGCGATGCAAGCATCCAGGGCAGGGTGGAGTTCGCCTAGCACTTGCCGGCATTGCCGCATCGCCTGGCCGTCGGCGACCAGGGGAAGGAAGGCGTTGTCCGGATAGTCGATGAGCGCCGCCAGCAGGCCGTAGGCGTGGCAGCGCAGGTTGCTGCGGGCTTGCGCGTTCATGCTTTTGCCACCTCGACCGGCGCGCCGCGCGGTGCGTGGCTGGGACCGCCGTAGAACATTCGGTAGTGCAGGTGGCTGTAGCCGCCGGCGAGGTGCAAGGCCTTCCAGGGGGCTTCCACCGGCTCTTGCTGACCTCGCCAGTCCTTGAACTGGTAAGCCTCCCAGGCGTGGTAGATGATCACCTCGCCGGGCGCGGTGGCGGCGGCGACCTTCACCATGCACTCGAAATGCCCGTGGTCGTTGAACACCCGAACCATGTCGCCGTCGCGGATGCCGCGCGGATCGGTGTCGGCCGGATTCATGAAGCACACCGGCTGGCCCCGCTCCAGGCGCAGCAGCAGCGGCAGGTCGCGCCAGATGGCATGGATGCTCCAGCGATTGTGGCCGCCGTTGATGCGCAGCGGAAACTTGCTTTTGGCATGGGGCGGGTCTTTGTGAACCGGCAGGGATTCGCCCCCTTCCATGAACCAGGGGTGGTCGAGATAAAACTGCTGGCGTCCGCTGAGGGTGGGCCAGGCCACTTTTTTCTCGATGAAGTCGCGATGCGGCCAGTGGGTGTCGCCCTTTTCGAAATCGCTGTAGTTGGCGTAAACGGGCGAGGGCCGGGGGCGGCTGATCACCGGCACGGCGCCCATCTGCAGGGCTTCGCGACCGCTCTTGGCGGTCACGCTGGGGCTGTTGGCAAAAATCGCATCCATCAGTTTGACGGGATCTTCCGGATCGGTGGGATCGTATTTTCCGTCCGAGGTATGGCGGGCGTAGGTGCCGCCCAGGTCCAGCGGCTGGTCCTGGTAGCCGCGCACCGGGCCGATGCCCCGGGCCCGGGCCCGCTCGGCCACATGCTTGCTGATGAGGCCGAAGGTTTCCCAGTCGGATTTGGCTTCGCCCAGGGGCTCCGTCGCCTTGTCGGAGACGATGATGTAGGGCAGGTAGCTCTGGGCGTACTTGATGCCGTATTTTTCGTAATAGCCCGCCACCGGCAATATGTAGTCGGCGAAGAGGCTGGAGGTGCTCATGCGGAAATTGACCGAGACCACCAGATCCAGCTTGGGCCACAGCTTGTCCCGGGCGATCTGGGGCGAGGGCCAGCGCCGCAGGGGGTTGCAGCCGGTGAAGATATAGGCCTTGGGGCTGCGGTCCTCCGCCGGGTGCACGTGCATCCAGTGCTTGTCCAGGGATTCCCGCATGTACTGGCTGATATTGCGCGGCAGGGCCGGATCCTGCAGATGGGGCTGATCCCACATCTCCTTGTAGCCGCCATGCACGTAGAGAAAAACCATCAGCGGAGTGATCGGCGACTTGTCGCTGATGTCGGTGAATATCTGTTCGTAGTCCCGTGGCGTGAGGCCGCGCAGCGCCTTGGGAATCAGCCGTAGCTTGTCCATCAGGGACAGCGACGCATCAATCATGGCCTCCAGCCCGTCCAGGCCCCACCAGGCGGCGATGCGCATGCCGGCCCCGGCCTTGCCCTGGTTGCCGGTCAGGTTCATCAGCAGGATCATGGCGCGCTGGAACAGATCGCTGTGATAGTGCTTGCAAGCGCCCCAGGAGGCAAAGATCATGGCCCGTGGCGCGGCTGCCATTTCACGGGCAAAGCGGCGGATCAGGCTGGGGTTGAGGCCGGTCACGGCGGCGGCCTGCTCGGGCCGGTATTCCTTGTCGAGCATGGCCCTGAGCCGGTCGAACACTGTCTCCACCGTTACGCTGCCGCCGTTGGCTAGTTTCGCGGTGAAGGTTCCCGACAGCGCCGGGCGCAGGGCGCCCAGGCGCAGGCTGCGGCCGCCGCTGCCGTCGCCTTCGCAGCCGGGGGCGACCACCGGGCGGGCGCTGACTTCATCCCACAAGTAGAGCGCATTGTCAGCGCCGCCTGGCTCCAGATCGCTCTGGCGCAGATAGCGACCGGTGTCCTGGCGCACCAGGAAGGGCAGGTCGGTCTGCTCCAGCAGGTAATCCTGCTTGAACAGTTTTTCCTCGATCATCACCTGGGCGCAGGCCAGGCCCAGGGCCGCATCGGTTTCCGGCTTGATGTTGAGCCAGAGATCGGCGTGCACTGTGCTGGGGCTCAGGTCGGGCGCCACCACCACCAGCTTGGCGCCCCGATAGCGGGCTTCGTGCATGAAATGCACTTCCGGGATCCGGGTGTAGACCGGATTCCCCACCCAGACCACGATGTAGTCGGAGCGGAACCAGTCATCCGCCGTGCCCTCGCAGTTGTACATGCCCCAGGTCTGGACCGCGCCCATGGGCATGTCGCTGACCCCGGCCCAGGAGTCGATGCGGGTGGCCTGGATGGCCTCGGCGAAACGGATATCGCCGGCGGATTCCGGCCCGTTGCCGGCATTGGTGGTGCCGTCATCGAAAATGATGGATTCGGTGCCCTGGGCGATGGCGGCATCGATCAGCTTGTCGGCGATCTCGTCCAGGGCCTCGCTCCAACTGATGCGTTTCCACTTGCCTTCGCCCCGCTCGCCCATGCGTTTCAGCGGATGGGTGATGCGGGACTCGGCCACCTGGAGATGGCTGTAACACGCGCCCTTCTGGCAGCCGCGGGGATTGAAGTCCGGGATGTCGGGGCGGGAAGGTTCGTAGATGGCTGCCTGTTCCTCACGCCAGGCGATGCCGTCCTTCACATAGACGTCCCAGGCGCAGGCGGAAATGCAATTGGCGCGGGTGTGGGTGCCCTTCACCACCTTGTCCCATTTCCATTTGTTGCGCCAGATGTCCGAGTAGTCGTCGTAGCGGATGGCCCGGGCGGCTTGGCGCAGTCCGACGGGCGCAGCATCGCCTGCCGCCAGGGCTTCCTGGGGGCGCAGGTTGTAGAGCCCAAGGCTGGCGGCGGTGAGGTTGGCGGTGGTGCCAAGGATGAATTGGCGGCGACCCGGTTTGGCTGGGTTCATGGCGTATGTTCCTGTGATTGGGTTGCGTTCAGGGTTTGCTGGGGGCCCCAGTCCAGGGTCTGGGGATCCCGGTCGAAGCCGCCGAACATTTCCTTCCAGCGGTAGCCGATCAAGAGATCCATCAACTCCGAGCGCTCTCCCTGTTGCACCTTGGCCCGCTCGGCCTTCAACACCGCCAGGGCGTCCAGCACGCGGGGGCCGAACAGGGAAATCAGATAGGCATCGGGAATGCGGGGCCGGCTTTCATCCACATTGCCTGCCGCATCGAAGCGGGCCGGGCCCACCGGGGGCACGTAGAACACATTGGGTTCGGTGCCGAATTCCGGATGCAGCGGCAGGGCCACTTTCCATTTGTCCACCAGCTTCCAGATCGGTGCGTCGGGATCGTCGCGGTAGCCGACAAAGCGCACCCGGCCCGGGCACTGGCGGGCGCAGGCGGGGGCCACGCCCTGTTCCAGGCGCGGATAGCAGAAGATGCATTTCTGGCTCACCTTGCTCGCGTGGTTGAAATAGATCTTCTTGTAGGGGCACGCTTCCATGCAGTGGCGATGGCCTCGGCAGCGGGTCTCGTCGATCACCACTACGCCGTCCTCGGGCCGCTTGACGATGGCCTGGCGCGGGCAGGCCTCGACGCAGGCCGGATGGGTGCAGTGGTTGCAGATGCGTGGCAGGTAGAAGAAGAAACTGTTGGGGAACTCGCCGCCGCCCTGGTCCTCATCCCAGTTGGGACCCCACTCGGGGGCTTTGCCCTGAACCTGGAGATGGGTTTTCTGCCCCTGGCCCCCGTGGAAAACCTCCCCATGGTTGAAGCGCCAGGCCTCGCCGAAGCCCGTGGTGGTGGGCATCGCCCCCAGCGCCGCCGCGCCGCCGGGGAAGCCGCCGCCCAGAGACTCCCAGCCGCGGGGGGTGCCGGCGCCGGGCTGGGTATTGACCGTATTGAAGAGCATCGCCTCCATGCCCGGATCGCTGGTCCACAGCGTCTTGCAGGCCACGGTGCAGGTCTGGCAGCCGATGCACTTGTTGAGGTCCATCACCATCGCCATTTGCCGTTGGATCTTCGTCATCGCCGTTCTCCCGTCAGGCGCTTGCCAACTGCAAGGATTGCCAGTCGCCGGAAAAAGCCTTCAGCCCGCCGCGCTCGCTATGGGAGCCTTCCCAGATGGCGACGCCGAAACGAGTTTCCTGGCCGGGGGCAAGGTCGATGGTGTCGGCGATGCCGCCGTTCCTGAGCTGGCGGGCGATCACCACCTGCCAGCGGCCGTCCGTCCAGACGGCGCTGGTCTTCACTCCACGGTCGATGATGTGTGTGTTGCCGGGGCCCCGGGCCAGGACTTGAAAGCCCTGTTCCTTGCTGTCGGCGCGCCAGTACCAGGCGGTGAGGGGCGCCTCGGGGGTGCCCATGGTCATCAGGGGCGCATGCTCATCCAGGGGCAGGGCG